>CAYJPT010000034.1:0-19168 GCA_964372165.1 uncultured Desulfovibrionaceae bacterium
AATTGCGCCTACTCTTGATTTATCGGCTCGTGCTGACTTTGTCAGCACTCTGAGATTCCTACACAATTGCTTGTGTAGGAATCTTAATTAATGTTAAAAGTAGTTATGACCTATAAGCAGTACAAATTGCTAAATATTTATATTTTAGGCCATTATTTTATGGCTTAAACACAATCAAGAGCTTTTATGCATCTTCAGGAGTTAGTTCAGGCTTTCCCTTAATAACATTTTTACTTCCGCTTATAACGTCTGGCAACACTTCAGGTTGAGCCAATGTCGTAGTATCACCAATATCATCATAAATTCCTGCGGCAATCTTACGTAACATACGCCGCATTATTTTACCGGAACAAGTTTTAGGCATGCCTGATGTAAACTGTATAACTTCAGGTGTAGCTAAAGGCCCAATATCCCTACGTACTGTATCACGCAATTCTTTACGCAGTTCTTCTGACCATGGCACATCGTCACGTAAAGTAACATATGCATAGATAGCCTCTCCCTTAAGGTCATGCGGCATACCAACAACTGCTGCTTCTGCAACATTTTTATGCGCAACCAAAGCTGATTCTATCTCTGAAGTAGAAAGACGATGCCCCGACACATTAATGGAATCATCAATACGACCTAAAATCCAAAAATAACCTTCTTCATCTATGCGTGCACCATCACCCGACTGATATCCATTAAAGCGCTCGAAATATGATTTATATTTTTCCGGATTACCAAATACGCCCTTCATTAAACCAGGCCACGGTTTACGAATAACCAAATGCCCGCCACGTCCATCACTATCAGTATCACTTCCATCACCATCCATAACCACAGCATCAATGCCTGGTAAGGGAAATGACGCTGAACCAGGTTTTAATTTGGTGACATATGGCAAGGCTGCAATCATAGCTCCACCGGTTTCTGTTTGCCACCAAGTATCAATAACAGGCAATTCATCATGGCCAATAACACTACGATACCACATCCATGCTTCTGGATTTATTGGTTCACCAACAGAACCAAGAATTCGCAAGGAAGATAAGTCATAGCGTTCTGTCCATGCTTCACCAACGCGCATAAGCGAACGAATAACCGTTGGAGCAGTATAAAGAATATTTATACGGAATTTTTCAACAATACTCCAATATCTATCAGGCGTTGGCCAATTAGGCACACCCTCAAACATGACCGTCGTAGCCCCAAGAGCAAGCGGACCATACACCATATAAGTATGTCCAGTAATCCAGCCAACGTCTGCCGTACACCAATAAACATCATCATCACGTAAATCAAACACCCATTGTGTTGTGTGTGCGGCATAGGTTAAATATCCACCCGTGGCATGCATAACACCTGTGGGTTTACCTGTGCTTCCGCTGGTATGTAACAAAAATAATGTATCTGTTGCATCCATAGATTCGCACGGGAAATCTGCGTCTAAGGTAAAATCATCAAGTAAATCATGCCACCAGATGTCACGTCTACGGTCCATACTAACATCTTGATTCGCTCTATTTACAACAACCACATGCGCAACAGATGGACACTTTTCTAAGATGGGATCTAAATTTGCTTTAAGTGGCTTTGGCTTACCAGCGCGCATCACAGCATCGGCGGTGATAACAACCTTAGCTTTACAATCTTGAATACGTCCAAGTACACCACCTTCTGCATATCCTGAAAAAATTGTTGTATGTATTGCACCAATACGAGCACAAGCTAGCATAGCAATAATTAATTCTGGAATCATAGGCATATAAAGGGCAACTCTATCGCCTTTACGCACACGCAATGAACTTAAAGCATGCGCAATGCGGCACACCTCAGTGTAAAGCATTTGATAGGTATAACAGCGCACCTCACTTTCACGCTCACCTTGCCAAATTAGTGCAGCCTTATTACGTCGTCCACTAATAAGATGCCTATCAATACAATTAAAGGCTGCATTGATTTTGCCCCCTTTAAACCACTCAAATTGAAATTCATCATAGTCGGCGTTAAGCACCTGATCCCACGGCTTAAACCAATGAAGGAGCTGATCCGCACGCTCTGCCCAAAAACCTTCAGGATCATCTAAGGCTCTTTTGCATATGGCGTCATATTCTTCTTGGCTACGCACCCAAGCTGTGGCTTGACCATGCATAGGTGGCGTATAACTGCGCTGTTCATTTAACAATGTTGTGATCCGCTCCTGTGTCATAGTGGTTTGATCCTCCTTAAATTAAAACGTGTACACTTAATAAAAGTTAATTTTACATGTGCTTAATCTTACTATTATAATAAATTATCATATTTTCAAGTGCCGACTAAATTACATTAAAAATTATCCAGTATTTCAAAAGTACATGTCTAATAACGTAACGTCAAGAGCAAAAAACTGTTTGCTAGACCAAACAGCACTTTATTCAAACTTATCTTACACTAAAAAAATATCATAACCACTTAAAACAAATATTTTTTACAGTTAAAGCACAAATAAAATTGCCAGAAAGATGTCACTCATCATTCTGGCAATTTTTAAGCTTATGTAAAAAAAATTACATATTAATTTGTTATTTTTTCAACGAAGCATATTAACCTTTTTGCAACCTGCCCAAGGTTTCTTTTAAGTCAACTGACAACATTGCAAGTTCCCGTACAGCATTTGATGCTTCATGCATACCAGAGGATATTTCATCAGCAATACGATTAACCCCTTCTGACGCCATATGAATTTCTTCAGATGTAGCCGATTGCTCCTCAGCTGCTGTGGCAATACCTGTAATAAGTTCAGCATTACCTTCTGCAAGCCTGTGAATTTCAGTCAAAGCTTGTCCTGAAGTATTAGCAAGGTCCGTTGCTTCAGTAATAATTTTCACAGCCTTATCAAATTGCTCAATGTTAGCTGCCGTTGAACTTTGAATGCCGCTGATACTTGTTCCTACCTCAGTAGTGGCACTCATGGTCTTTTCTGCAAGTTTACGCACTTCATCGGCAACGACTGCAAAGCCGCGTCCTGCCTCACCAGCACGTGCAGCCTCAATAGCAGCATTTAGTGCAAGCAAGTTAGTTTGATCTGCTATATCAGAAATAACACCCATTACACTGCCAATAGCTTCAGCCTGTGAACCAAGAGCTTTAATATTTTCAGATAAACTTAATGATACAGCATTCACATCTCCCATGGCCTCTACAACACGCTCAACAAGTTGTGCGCCATGATTTGCTTTTTCCTGTGTTTCGCCGGCCTGAATGCGTGCTTCTTCTGCGTTACGAGCAACTTCAAGTACCGTGGCATTCATCTCTTCAATGGCCGTTGCGGCTGAAGCAGTCCTGTCACGCTGTTCATCAGCACCACGATTAACTTCTTCAACTTGAGAAGAAAGTTGCTCGGCAGCTATGGCAGCTCTATTTGCAATATCGTTGGCATGTTGTGCAACTTCTAAAATAGTACGTTGTGTTCCTTTGATGACACTAACATCTGTTACTAATTGAAGAATAGATGCTATTTCACCTTGTGCATTTAGCAAAGGAATAGCAGTATAAGTAATATCCAACCTTTGCCCTCGTGGATGTGCAACAGTCTCACCACTGGCAGGCCTTTTACTGTTAAAAGCGTTACGTAATCCATCACCTGGACCACCGTCATCTTCACGTGCAAAGAGTTGATGACATGTTTTTCCGCCAAAGTCAGAACCAGCCAATTCTTTAGCAATATTATTCAAATATTTTGCATGCAAAGTATTATCTAATACCACCACAGGAGAAGGAATAGAGTCAATCAATAAGCCAAAACGATCCAAAACACTATTAGTGCCAAGAATTAAAGTGGCAAAGTCACCCTTAAAGTTTCCGGCATTGCCACGGGCTGCTAACTCACCAGTTTCCACTTGGTTTTCAAGTTTTTTATACTCTTCAATAACGTCATTAAGGGTAATCGGTATTGAACGCAAAGCATTTGCAAGTGCTCCAATTTCATCATTGCGCTTAACGCTTAGCGTGCCGTTTAATTTGCCATCTGCAATTTCATTTGCAAAAATAACACCTCGTTCTAAAGCTCTAACAATAGGCTTTACAACAAAGTAAACCACGATAGCACCTAATAGTAGTGCTATTATAGCTACCACAATGCTACTATTACGCAAATCAATAAGAGAACCTAGCACCTCGTGTTGCGGAGCACGTACTGCAACTGTTATTTTCATATCAGGTATAGCTTGGTGGAATATATATATGTTAGATCCATCATTACCTGTTACTTGTGCTGGCCCCTCACCACCATCGGCTGTCCACTTTCTATAAGTTGGCATCAAGCTAAGTTGATCATTAAATAACCACTCTTTAACTCGCACAATACTTACCAATGATTCATCATTTAGCACATATGCAAAACCATTTTTACCAATAGAAATATTGAGGATAATATCAGAAAGTTTCTTAATCGTTAAAGAACCGCGTACAACACCAACAATCTGCTCACCAAGCATAATGGGTGCTGATACAGAAATTGCTGGTGCATTTTGCAGGCGACTCATATAAATTGACGTTACAAAAACCTCTCCAGCAAGAGCTTGCTTAAAATAATCTCTGTCAGCAAAATTATCACCAAGGGGCGCATATTTTGTGTCTGAAGATGCTATGGTATTGCCTTGCAAGTCAAACAGAGCAATATTAACAAAATCTGGATATGTTGTTTGCAACTTAGCAAGCTCAACATTCATTGCCTCAGCTGCAGCCGCACTTGTATCACCAAGAGCATAAAAATCTATAATACTATTGTCTTTAGATACGCGCAGAACATCCTGTTTATTTTGGGAGCCAATTTCCTGAACAAAATTTGCAAGGGCATGAGTTTCACCTTGCAAAGTTTCCCAGGCTGCAGATTCCAGGCCTTCGGCAGCTTCTTTGTAAGATAGATAACTGTTAACACCAATCAAAACAACCAACAAAGCAAAAATAGGTAGTTGGATCTTAAATAACAACTTCATCCGATTATCCTCTTTTTTGAAGTTACGCATCAAACATGCGTATACATTATTATATTTGTATAACTTATCGTTTAAATGTTTTAAAACTTTATGTCTATACCCAATTTGCCCTAAAAATTATCATCTTCCTTTGCTATCAATAACACAAGGCTTGACGATATGCTCGGTACAAGGCAAAGTATAAACAATAAAATAGTACACAAAATAATCTTCACATCAGAAGTGAAAATTCTGTACGGTTTAGTTACGTTTAAACTTTAAATTAGTACGGGCACTGAAAACATTCACGACTACATTATTATTTGACGACACTATCTAAGCAAAAAATTGTAAAGAGAACACATAGGATTATATTACCATGCCACAAAAAAAACATTTAAGTCTATCCCAAGGTGTTGAAGCTGCATGTATTTTATTTTCACTTAACACCGAACATAATCAAGTAAAGCAATTTACTGCTAACATTAAAGAGACCGGTCTTAACGTAAAAGATATGAATTTTTTATATCGTGAATGGTATGGTTTTGTACATGCGGCCATTGTAGCTGGCTTAATGGTTCATGCGCCAAACAGTGTTTTAGTTGAATATTTGCGTTGCACAACCAAGCTTTTAAAAACTCATGGTATTGATAAAAAAGAAGCTAAGCTCTTTGTTGATACCCATTTTGCACCCTATATGGAAATGCTTGGTAAAGACGAAAAACAAAATTGCCCGAAACATTTTTTTAAAGCTACTGTTGGAGCTGATAATTTACAAGACGTTCCCCCACGCGCCCTAGCCTTGGTATCGGCAACTATGGCAATGCTTTTAAGCGCCATTGCTGATAAACTTGAACAATATGACATAAGCCATGAATAAAATAACTTGCTTCATTCATCTATTATCCTTGCAAACACTTTAAGAAATATCATCACGCACGTAGCATAATCATTACAATATCATATATCATAAAGTGGTTAATGATTTTATAAATCTTTTCTCTTTACATCTTGTTGTAAACCTTTTCCTACAATGTTGACTATCGTCAACGCAGCCAAAGACTCTGCACAATAAATTGACACTAAAAAACATAACAACCACTTCAAATAAATAATTTTAAATGGTTATAGTAATTTCAGATGAAATCACTACCGTTGGCTGCGATAGCAAGCAAGCACTGCGTAGGAATAAGTGCTATCTTATTGCACTGTTAAGTTCCGGAGCGAGTTCGAGGCAAAGCCCACCCCGAAGGGGTGTTTTCGTTAGGCGAAGTATGAGCCTTACGAAAATCGAGAGCAACGCGTGCCTCTACTTAAGTTGACATTAGTGATGTCGACTTAAGATACTATATCATGTTTTTTAATGTCAATTCCTTAAATTCAAAACCATTGAAAAGTCGAACAAAAAAAGAATTTATTAATAAATAATTATAAATTTTTAGCAAAAAAATAAAAGAAAATTTTAAGTTTAATTTAAATTTGACATTGACAGTCGTTATCAAAAATGTCAGAGTGGCTTTCCCGTAGCATTTAACGATTTTACACTAATTGTCATTAGGTAGCATGATTTCTTTATTTAATTTTTTTATGCACAAATATACAACTAAAATTGATCACAAATATGCATTATTTGACGCTCATTTTAAGGCACAAGTTTGTTTTTTTCACAGTTAAAAACTAGGTAAAGCAAAATTATTGGCACTTAAACGCAAAGGAGCTCATATGACTTTAAATAACATCACACACTCGTCAGAATTATTAGTTACAAATATTACAGTAACTGGCTCCTTGCGACAGCGATTATATGATCTAGGCATATGTCCAGGAACAAGAATAACATTTATTCGCACAGCTCCCCTTGCTGACCCAATTCAAGTGCAAATTGGTGACTACCATGTTGCATTACGTAAATCAGAAGCTAAATTTGTAGAGGTTGCAAACTATGGCTCGTAAGGTGATTGCCCTAGCAGGTCAGCCCAATTGCGGTAAATCCACTCTTTTCAACTTACTTACTGGTGCTCGCCAGTATGTAGCTAACTATCCTGGAGTTACAGTTGAAAAGCTTGCTGGATATTGCACTGTTGCAGGACAAAAAATCTCTGTTGTTGACCTACCTGGAACCTATGCCTTTACTTCTTATTCACCAGAAGAAATGGCTGCAAGAGATTTTATATTAAATGAACATCCAAATGTCGTCCTTGCTGTTGTTGATGCATCAACATTAGATAAAGGACTATATTTTACTTTGCAGCTTTTAGAAATGGGCAGGCCCGTCATACTTGTGCTCAATATGATGGATGTTGCGCAAAGGCGCGGTTTAGAAATTGACATTGAGCTACTTTCCAAAGAGCTTGGTATACCTGTTGTGCCCATGCAGGCCACCAATGCAAAAACTGATGGTCGCAAGCAACTTCTAGATTTACTTGAAGTTTATTTGCGTGACGATGCACCAATAAGTGATTTTGCTCTTGATTATGGACAAATGGAAACAGCTATTGCTCAACTTTCCGAACAGGCCAGTCATATTAGTGAACAATTAAATTACCCTAAACGCTGGATTGCCATAAAACTTTTTGAAGAAGATTCAGCTGTACAAGAAGCAGTAGCAGCTAACTCTTCAGCAAAAGAAACCACAGATTTAGCCTCAAAACTTAGTAATTCTCTAACTGAAGTTCTTCCTAATGTACCCATAGCACATATTGGTGCAACACGGCATACTGAAGCACGCCGCTTATGCAGTGCAGTTATTACAAGAAACAGCAAAATAAAAAGAGGAGCGTCATTTACTGAAAAAGTTGACTCTATTGCTTGTCATCGCATTCTTGGACCCATAGTGCTTTTTGCAGTATTATTTGCATTCTATCACATTTCAGTAACATATGGTAATATACTTGCAGCAAAAATATGGCCTGTATGGGCATCTCTTGAAAGTTTTACTAGCTCCATCTTACCTAATCAAGGTTTTTTACAAGACCCACTGCTACGCTCATTGGTAGAGTGGGTTGTTAAAAGTGTTACCGCAGTGCTCAACTATATTCCAATTTTCTTCTTAATGTTTTCTTTTGTATACATACTTGAAGGAAGTGGATACTTGGCACGTATTGCTTTTATTTTAGATAAAATATTTAGCTCCTATGGCTTGCATGGGCAATCAACATTGCCTTTAATTCTTGGCGGTGTATATGTTGGTGGTTGTGCCATTCCTGGTGTTGTTGCAACAAGAGCAATACCTGATGAGCGTGCACGCTTTACAACTATCTTGGTTGTTCCCATGATGAATTGCCTTGCAAAAGTTCCGCTTTATTTACTATTGGTTAGTGGATTCTTTGCGGCAGAAGCAGGTAGCACCATGTTTTTTATGGGTACTATAACCTTGCTTATGGCTTTAATCGTAGCAAAAATTCTTAACTGGACAGTGCTTCGTTCGCGCCCTGCAGCACCATTTATTATAGAATTACCATCTTATCATATGCCCATTTTCCGTAATGTTTTGCAAGAAACATTTTTGCGGATTTGGACCTTTATTAAGAGGATTTTAACAATTGTAGTAGCTGTTGCTACTGTTGTGTTTGCTCTTGTTTCATTTCCCAACCTCAGTGAAGAGCGTTTGGCTTTTTATAATGGGGAGCAACAAAAACTTGAAGATGCATTCATGAAAGACATTAGCAAAACATCTTTTGCCAATGATTTTACTAAGGATGATATTTTACCACTTATTCGCTATCAAGATGCCTTGCGCAAAAGTAAACAAGGCGTGACCCAGGATCAAGCCACTAAAATTAATGACGAAGCCCTTAAAACAGATCCTATTTACGCTGCCATAGTGCTGCGCAAGGGTAAGGATGGCAAAACCATGGCCAAAGCCTTACGCACCCTTGATGGAAAAAGAAAAACCCTACGTCGCGAAATTCGACAAGAGCGTTTTGAAAACAGCTACCTTGGCGAAGCTGGTAAGGCCATCGAATTCATTACAGCCGGAGCCGGCTTTGATTGGCGCATGAATGTGGCATTATTGTCAGCATTAGCAGCAAAGGAAAACAGTGCTGCAACGCTTGGTGCACTATATGGATTTGAAGGAAGCGCACCAGGTAAAAATTTTGAGGAATATGGTTTTACTCCCCTACATGCTCTAGCCCTCATGCTATTTATGTCACTCTATCCACCTTGCTTGCCGGCATCTATGATGGTTCGTGGACAAACCGGTTCTACTAAGTGGATGATATTTTCCATCATATTCCAGATGACTATAGGACTTTGCGTGGCGACATTTGTTTATAGCGGTGGCAAAATGTTACAACTAAATGGTGTTGAAGCCATGTGGACTTTCTATGGTATTTGTTTAGCATGCGTAGTACTTTTAGGTGTACTTCCATCAAGTTTTGCCAAAAAGTCAAACCCTGTACAACAATAAAAATGTACCTAAAACAAGTTTACAAAAAAGCAAAATTTCATTTTGCAAAACATAATTGGAGGAATTAAATGAAACGTATTTTTGTAACCTTAGCATTGGTAATAATGCTTGGCATGCCTGCTGCTGCTTTTGCACACAGCCCAATCTTTGATTGCTTTGACAATGGTGATGGCACAATCACATGTCAAGGTGGCTTTTCTGATGGATCATCAGCATCTGGCGTAAAAGTGTTTGTAAAAGATGGTGCAGGCAAAACTGTTGAAACCCTTGCACTTGATGCTAACAGTGAAATTACCATTAAAAAACCTAGTGGTGCTTACTCCATGGAAATGAATGCCGGTGAAGGTCATTCCATAAATGTAAGTGGCGACAAAATAGTAGAGTAAGCTTCATAGTGAAGCTCATTTATATGGTTTGAGTTATTTAACCTTTTAACGGAGATAAAAATGAAAAAACTTGCAATTGCTTCTCTAGGACTTTTAGCTGCCTTAACTATGGCTGCACCAGCCAGTGCGCATTTCCAAATGCTGTATACCCCTACGCAAACAGAAATGGAAAAAGCTGAAGATTTGGATATGCGTATAGTATTTACGCACCCAGCCGAAGCAGGTCACATGATGGATATGGGAGGTATTAAAGAGTTTTATGCAGTTTATAAGCGTGGTGAACAAGCTCCACAAAAGCTTGATATGAAACAATACCTAAAAGAAATTACTTGGAAAAACCCAGGTTCAAGTGCACCAGCTTTTTCCGCTATGATTCCAAGGAAAGACATTCGCTCCATTGGCGACTATGTATTTGTAATGGCACCTGGTGATTATCTTGAAAAAGAAGAAGACGTGTACATGCAACAAATTACTAAGTTGATTGTAAACGTTGGTGGTGTACCAACCATTTGGAATGAGCCAGTTGGTCTACCTTGCGAAATCGTTCCTTTTATTAAGCCTTATGCAACATGGGTTGGTAACACATTCCAAGGTCAAGTTTTATCAGATGGTAAGCCAGTTCCTGGTGCCGAAATTGAAGTAGAGTACATGGGTCATGCTCCTGATCTAAAAACCAACTCTTTGGCAAAAGAATCCTCTGTAAAATATCCAGTAGGTTCACTTTTAACTCAAACAATTATTGCTGACCAAAATGGTGTATTTACTTTTGGTTTAGCAAAAGCAGGTTGGTGGGGATTTGCAGCACTAGGTGTTGGTCCTAAGAAAGAACTTAACGGTAAAGAATTCTCACAAGACGCTGTTATTTGGGTACAAACATACGACATTAACTAAGATTATAGTTTAATTTTTTGAGGCGAAAGGCTTAAGCTTTTCGCCTCATTTAATATAATAAGCTAAACACTTTTATGTTGGTTTAATAAAAGGCATATTTATGAAAAAGAATATATTTCTTGCTTTATTTTGCGTAATCATGCTTGGTTTTGCAAGCAATGCTATGGCTCATAGCGCATTGCTAAACTGCTTTGATAATGCTGACGGAACATTCACTTGTCAGGGTGGTTTTTCTGATGGTTCATCTGCAACCGGTATTGTTATTGTAGTAAAAGATACCTCTGGACGAGTATTACAAGAGGCACAATTGAATGCTGACAGTGAAGTTGTGCTGCCACGTCCACAACAAGATTTTACCGTGCTATTTAATGGCGGTTCAGGACATTCAGTTGAAATCCCGGGTGAAAGTATCGTACGTTAATTATACAAGTTATTGCTCCATTACATAGGTAGTGCTTCACACTTAGCACGTAATAAAACTCATGACAGGCATGACTTTCACATGCAGTTAATTAAATTTATATTTTTTTATTACTAGAATGACACACTACTTACATTTAAAGCTTGGAGCCAGAATTTAATTCTGGCTCAGAGTGCTGACAAAGTCAGCACGACCCGATAAATCAGGAACAGGCGGAGCTTTGCTTAGCCGTAAAGTGACTGATTTTCGTGCCTTACTGCCAAGGCAGCTTGTCTGACTTAGGCGGCACAAACGCCTGAAAGGGGGTTTGTCATCAGTCTGAGTCAGAATTTAATTCTGGCTTACTTTGTTTATAATAGTATGTGTTTATGCCGAAAGTGTTCTAAAGGCAGTCGTGGTGTTTTTTAAAAAATGCGTGGAAACGCGTTTTTTCAACTCCTAAGTAGTCAATTTATATCATTCTATATAACATAAGACCTCTACACTTTGTGCAGTGGCCAACAAAAGTAACAAAGAGCCTTCTTATGAACGAAATTCCAGTCAGTATAGAAAACTTGCAACACAATTATGGTAAACGCGAATTGTATAATGGTTTGAATTTAACCATTGAAAAAGGTCGCGTTTGCGCCTTGCTTGGTAAAAACGGTGTTGGTAAAACAACGCTTATTCAAATTTTAATGGGTTTTTTGCGCCCAAGTGGTGGTCAATGCAAAATTTTTGGTGAATTAGCTTATGCAGTTAAACCACAAACTCGTGCTAGAGTTGGTTTGCTTTTTGAAAAACATTTAGCATATCAATTTTTTAGCATTGAGCAAATAGAAAAATATACACGCCAATTTTATGCTAAGTGGAAGCCAGAACGTTTTTATAACCTCGTTGACTTGTTGGGCTTGCCCCCCTCTCATTTAATTGCTCATATGAGTGAAGGGCAACGGTCGCAAGTAGTTTTGGGTCTCACTTTAGCACAAGATCCAGAGCTGCTTATATTAGATGATTATTCTATGGGACTTGATGCTGGGTATAGGCGGCTATTTATAGATTATTTATGCGAAAATTTACGAGATGGACAACACACTACCATTATTACCTCGCACGTTATTCAAGATATGGAACGTTTTGTTGATGATGCTGTTTTTATGCGCCGTCATAAAATGGCACATCAAACTTCGCTTGCTGAGTTTGTTAAAAATTTTACTTGCTTTAGAATGCCACGCCCTGAAAATGAACAGTCCTTGAAAGATATTTTTGCTAAAATTCCTCAAGATATTTTAGTAAATGCTGAATGGCATAAAGATTTTGTTGAAGCATTCTTTTATTGCGAGTCATCAAAATTACAAGAAACCATAAAAGCATATAACTTAGATACTTTAACTTTGCAGCAAGTTGATATGAATATGGAAGATGCCTTTATTGGCTTCACGGGGAGATATTAAATGCATAAAACATCTGCTTTTTTAGCTATTTTTTACAAAGAAAGCATAAAAACTCGTTACATGATGCTTATGCTTTTGTCAGCTAATATAGTTTACATGGCTTGGAACTTTATTACTTTGCGTAGACTTTACATTCAAGATCACTCCGAAGTTGTATGGTATAGGACTGTAAACTTAGGACAAATACCTTACGATGATTTGATGTTTGTACCGTTTATTACTGCTGTTATATTTTGCCTTTTTCAATTTCTACAGGAAATGCGAGATGGCAGAATACGTATTGCTTTGCATGCACCTTGTGATTCAAGCCTAATTGTACTTTTACATGCTTTATTTGGAATGTTTTTTTTAAGCTTTGTGTTTGTTTGTGATGCGCTAATTTTATACGTGAGCATTGTAAATTATTACCCGTCAGATGTCGGAATTTCAGCGATTATAACTTCATTACCATGGTTTATTGCTGGATTTTATGCATATCTTGGCGGTGCTTTTGTATTACTTGAGCCACAACCAAAACGTAAAATCCTTGCAGGAATTGTATACTTTGGATTATGCATTCCACTTTTTATGTATACTAAAACAGGCTTTTACGTTGATATATTACCTTTTTTTATTTTACTTATTCCTTTTATGATATACAGCATTGCTCTTTCAGCAGATGACTATAGAAATAGGTGGGTAGCATGAAAACACGCATAGCAAGTTTATGCATGTACCTAATTAGTATATGCTTTTTTGCATGGGTTTTGCCCATGTTTTATAATTTAATCTTGATTAAAACCGTTGATAAAACACATATGTTTTATAGCCCGGTTGATAACAATATGATTTATACAGAACAAGTCCTTGAGCCAGACGCTAAAGCAGCAGAAAAATCTGAAACTCACCACGCTGATGTTGTGTATAAAAACGAAAAGGGTGAATACTTTACACGCAATGAATTTGAGGCAAAAATACCATTTATTTATTACCGTAACATGGAATTGCGTGGCCTTTTGCCCATTAATTTGCATGGTCAAAGCCTTAATAGTGCTGCTATTCAAAAAGAGCGTAGAGTATTTGAAATGCCTGCTCGTTTGCTTGATACAAATACTTACAAAGAAGAGATATATCCACTAATGGACGCAAATCCAGGTCAAGTAGCTTTGGTTTTGCCTGCTGACCGTATTAGATTTAATAAAAACAACTTAGAATTTATTGATAGTGATTTAAATAGTGTTGATGCCGAGCAAACTAAAATCTACACTAACACCCTAGCTGATAAAGGTTTCACCTTTCCTGCCAAGGGCATTTGGGCTAATTTTACAACATTTAAACCCTTTGAGGGTGGAACTTTTGTTGTTGATAATTCTGGCAAGACATTCCATTTACTGCGTAAAGATAATATACTTAATGTGAGCCAAGTACCTTTTGATAAAGATATTATACCACAAAAAATGGTTATTGCTGAAGCAAAAGATAGAAAATACCTAGGCTTGGTTTTGGACACTAAGGGACGTATGTACCTTTTACATGATAAAAGCTTTGCCCTTACTCACATACCTACCAAGGATTTTATTGCTCAAAACATGGATTTTAAGCTAATTATGGACCCGCTTTTTATTACTGCTGTATATTCTGACAATAAATACATTCACGCAATAGCATTTAAAAATGAAGAAAATTTACCGCCAAAGCTTGTGCCTCTGCATGATTATAAGCATCAAATGAGTCGTAGTAAAAGTACATTCTTAAATAATTTATCGGAAATATTGTTTCCCTTTAGCCTTTCTTTTGAAGACTTGCATAGCAATAAGGGCAAATGGACTTTTCACTTAAGTCCGAAATACCTTGGCTATGGCTTAGCATTTAATGCCCTTTTGGCTATTTTATATGCTTTTTTATTTATAGCTTACCGTAAAACAAAACTTATAAGGCAAGGGGTATCAATTGTAGTTTTAGGAATTTATGCTTTTGTTCCACTTATATTAATGGAGCAATATAAGGATAGAAATTGAAAGATTTTCAACATTTTAACGTCAGCAAGTTTTTCTCAACTTGCTGGCATGCTTTCAAATTTGTAGCAAATTAACCAGTCAACATTAAAAAAACATATCAACTCATTAAAATCAAAGTATTTTATATTTAAAATAAGTAAATAAAATTGCCATAAAATCGTATTTCGTACGCTTTTATGGCAATTTTATTTCTGCTTTAACCGCTAAAAAGAGTTTATCATTCTTTTATTCTTAAAGCCTGAGTGTAGTCTTCCCGTAAAATAGTACAAGAGAAAAATTACATCCATCACAGTATTAAAAAAATTATTAATAAAACAAAACAGCAAAAAAATATTCGCACTGCTTTTTATAAAAACATTCAACTGGTACTTAAGAAAAATGTATCGTTATTGAATGGGCAGTATACTGTGTCAAAGAGTTATCAAGTGCAAGCATAATGTTTGATGTGTGATCTACACCATTTATTATAAAGGTATTAGCAGCATAGTTTAAACTTGCATCAAGATCTTCAATAGTTATGGCGGTTGATCCCTTACTTACATCAAACTCTAATGAAATGCTTTCTCCAGACGCATTCATACCATCTGCATCAATTTTTATTTCGTCAGATTTAGTATATGAATCAAGATTAAGTTTTATATTATCCTCACCTGCTCCACCGTCGATTAACACATATTGGGCACCGGGTGCAATAGTCAACGTTATATCATCATTACCATTATTGCCATAGATCAAGTTAGTACTTTCTACATTATGAGCTACAATTGTATCGTGTCCCACTCCAGCGTAAATAAAACTATCGGACATAGAACCATTTATTGTAATGGAGTCACCACCGTAATTGGAGTCGCCTCCACCATATTGCGCGGTGTCAAAGGGATCAAAGGAAGCGAGATTTGGAACACTGTCACCTATAATAGAGCTTGACCTTACGCTATTTAATATAATTATGTCACTACCTGCTCTAGCGTTGGCAAATTCTAGCCCTCCAGAAAAATCGCCATAAATAGTAGAATCACTTATTTCACCTGAGATAACAATATAGTCATTACCACCAGTCACACCGTCATTAGCATTTATAGTACTATGTATATCTCCTACTATCTTAGCATCATTTGCAACTTCATTTAGTAAAAATGCATCATTACCAATAACTGCGTTTCTATCACCGTAGACAATAGCATCTACTCCTCTTACACTTCCATCAACTTGAATTACATTATCGGCAACATCAAAATCAAATGTCGGCGTACTATAAACATCGCCATAAACAAATCGATTAGCACTAGATGAATAATCTACACCTGCTCCAACTATTGACACATTTACATCTTTATATGACCATGCACCGTGACTATCTTGGACATATACTCTAAAGCTATCCGACAGTAATGCACCACTCTCAAGGCTATTCACAATAGCATTACTGCTATCAACAGAGTAAGTATATGTTCCATCATTGGCTATAGATACGTCACCAAATTGAGCTTTAAAAGAAGTGCTACTAATACTAAGACTGTCACCTACATTTCCCCCAGCTGCACCAACGTAAAAACTATGCGTATCATTGTGATCAGGGTCGTCGAAAGTGACACTATTACCTCCATCAAAGGTGGTTAGCAAAGATATGCTTAAATCGTCAGCCGATGTGATAATTGGTTTATCATTAGTTCCAGTAACATTAATGGATATAGTTTGTTCAACTGATGTGCTACCATGATCATCTGCTATGACTATACCAAATTGGAAATTTTTATTTTCACCTTTATACAAAGTATCAGCGTTAATTCCATTAAGAGTAAATATATAATCATATCCACTACCATCAGCCTTTTTCACAAGGCTTAGTGTGCCATATGCTTCAACTTCACTCTGACTAACCGACATGCCGTTAATTTTGTAACTGGAAATTGAAGCTGTTAAGCTTGATGCAGGTGAGTCTACATCACTCATGCTAAAAGAGCCACTTGCAGTTAAATCTCCGGCATATTCTTGGTTAGGCTTGCTAGGTGATAAAACACCGCTACTATCTCGCCCTACACCATCCTCAATTATAGTGGGATCATCAACATTAATAGTGCCAATACTTGCTGCATCATTTGCGCCTCTTACTTCAAAACTTAATGTTTTAGTAGAAGTTGCTCCATCAGCATCTGTAACATTAACGTCAAATCCCTCAAAAGTAATGTTATTAGTATTTAGTTGATTAAGTGCATTATATTTAGCACCATCAGCGGATGTATATAAACTATACGTATATTGGCCATTGGATTGCATGCTAAGTCTACCGTAGACTCCTTCAACCGTAATGAATCCCGTTTGTGTATTGATAACACCATTTGAATCAGTATCTGCCCAAACAATATTACCTGACCCACCTGTAATTGTAATATATTGAGTAGCATCAGCATTGTTATCAACTACAACCATTTCTCCGGATAGATTACGCGCATTATCTTCTTGAGCATAATAGAAAGGTGGACCATTAAATGTAAAAAAGCTAATAGTTGGTGCTAAATTACCTACTAAATTTTCAAAAGTAATATCCAAGTCACCATACTTTCCTGAACCAAAAACGCCAGTTTCTTTACCACCAATGACTAATTTATCATCTGCAGTATTAAAATTTTTAATAGTAATAGCCTTATCAGAGGGGGTAATATATATGACATCATCCGAATAATCATTACCAAGATCAACAATCTTGCTGTCATCACCACTTATATTTAAAGTTAAAGTATCTCCCCCTGCTCCAAGCAGTATATTGCCGCTTTGAAAATCTTGAATAAAAACATCATCATCACCACCGCCTGCAACGATAGAGCTATTAATCATGCTCCCTCGCACTGTAATCTCATCATCACCACCGGCTGCGGAACCTGCAGAATCGTCACCAAAAACAAAAGCATTGGTTAAATTGCCACCAATAAATATTGTATCATCACCCCATTCAAGGATATTGGCACGAAAATCCACTGTATGCGCATCACCAGAAACAGTAGTATTTGCAAAATCACCGCGCACAGTAATTTTATCATTACCAAAAGACACTGTGGCATTAGGTCCAACTTCTCTTATATCACCATAAACGCTGTTACCACCAGTTTTTGAATCAATGGTAATTTCATCATTACCGGATTGGAATGTTCCTCCAGTAACAGAGTATGCATCACCTACAATTGTGCCAGCACTGGCATTAAGTCCGATTATGGTGTCATCCCCGGCTTCTACATCACCACTGGTCACTTCATGTATATCACCTGAAATTACAACATTTTGTGTAATATTTTGCGTGATATTTATAGTTTGATCTGACAAGTCATATGAACCACCAGCAAGTGTAGTCAAAGTATCGCCGTAAAAATTCTGCTGCCCACTGATGTCAAAAGAGCTACTACCGCCGCTGTTATTGTTGTTATTATTGTTGTTATTGTTGTTATTGTTGTTATTGCTGTTATTGCCGCCTGTTCCAAGATTAGCACCGCCTGTATTGCTTGCTAGAGGTGGAATTGGGAGTAATGTATTATCTAAGGCAGTAAAGTCATCAAGAGAATCGGAAAAGCTGCTTACTGTATTAGATTCGCGGCTTAGTGTACTTTCTGTAAAATCTAAAAGCAAGAGACCATCGCCTGAACTCTCAATATTATCAATACTATGACTAATGCCATTTGCAGCAAGAGCATAAGCTGCGCTTGCTTCTATAAAAAGTATTTCATTGCTTGTGTGTGAACCTACTAATTCCTTTGCTAAGTCTCCATCAATATTTTTGTGTTCTTCTTCTAGTTGGCTTCTTTCTTCTTCTAAAGCAGAACTGAATTTATTTATAGTTGGATTTTTACCCATCAGGTCTTTAAGTTCTTCAATTTCTTGTGCATCAAAAGTATGCTGTGTAATAGTTGAACCTGCATCAGCCCCAATGTATGCACCTTGATTTGGTGATGTTAAGGAAAGCATACCACCAAGATGAGTTGTAATTGTAAGATTGTGACCTTGATCAAGGTGAACTAACAAAAACGCCTCACTGCTATCTGGGTAAGTTGCACTTATAAAGTCAGTACCTCGAATACCAGCCGTAGCTTTTGGTGTAATAACCTTAAATGCATCAGGGTTTTGCTCAACTATTTGCCCACTTATGCAGCGCATTACACCTTCAGATAATTTAAGCACAAAAGACAAATCTAAGGATTCGTTAAAGGCAAATTCTTGCACTACCAACGTACTTGATGGACTAAGTATAACTGATGAGCCATCAGTAAATGAAAGTTCTGCAGAAGATTCATGAGTTTTAACTATATCTTTAGCATATAAACTATCCCCTTGCTTAAGAGTCAAGTCCTGTCCATCACGTTCTACTTTAATTAAGCCCTCAGCTCTTGTTATAGTGGCGGCTGTATTATTCTGTTCTTTCATCATAATCCTTTGTATTCATCTAGGTTTAGCATCATAGGCATGCAGTAATCATAAACATAATTTTATGCAAAATTCATGCAAACATTTATCTTGTACTTTCATATTTATTTATAATCTCAACAATCTTATCTGCTGCAATGTTTGTGGCGTATTCATTGGGATGGCCATCAGCAACCAATCCATACTTGACTTTATTTTCCTTAAAATCAGGAAACCAATCATGTACATCAACATGCAAAATATTTTTAGGAAGATGCTGTATCATTTCCACATTATATA
>CAYJPT010000035.1:0-18857 GCA_964372165.1 uncultured Desulfovibrionaceae bacterium
AGTGGGCGTGCTTTATGCCAAAGGCGGTCTTTTGAACGCCGTGGTATTTATGCCAAAGCATAGCCGTAAGGCAATGCGTGGTACTTTCTGAAAAGCGCATGGAAATGCGTTTTCAGCATTGATTAAATAGTACATTTATAAGGATAAATTTAATGAATACCATAAGCCAACCAGGGGTATTAGACCTCACAGTACAGGCAATTTTGTTAATGCTCAAGGTGTCACTGCCTCCCATTATTGTGGCTTCAATAGTTGGCCTTATTATAAGCTTTTTTCAGGCTGTAACCCAATTGCAAGAACAAACCCTTGCCTTTAGTGTTAAACTCATTAGCGTAGTGCTAGTTATTTTGCTTACGGCCAATTGGCTTGGTGGTGAATTATTACATTTTATCCAACAGATTTTTACATTTTTTTGGCATACACGCGGATAAGTTTTAAATTTAAACCGAGAGCATATGGATGCTATATTAGATAAAATTTGGTTAACCCCATTTTTATTAGCACGAGTACTGGTTTTTATTCGTGTTCTACCTTTTATGGGGACTAATACCATCCCACGTTTAGCTATGACAGCTTTTGCATGTACACTTGCACCATTACTTTTACCTATTTTTATTCATGACATGCCAGATGAGCCTGTTAACATATTACTTGGATTTGCACTTATAGTTAAAGAAATAATACTTGGTTTTTTATTTGCATTTTTAGCTGGTTTATTATTTTGGGCCATTATGGGTATGGGCTTTATTATTGATAATCAACGTGGCAATAGCCAAGGAGATACCACTGATCCGCTTTCACAAGAACAAACTTCGCCCCTTGGCTCTTTCTTTTTTCAGTGGGCAACACTAATATTTTGCAGCAGCGGAGCATTTACCCTTTTTATAGGTGGATTTTTAGAAAGTTATGTATGGTGGCCTGTATTTTCAGCAACTCCACCTATAAATATGGCTGAGCTATATGAGTTCCTTTTGGGGCAAATATCTAATTTTTTCATACTTTATGTCATGCTTTGTGCGCCTGTCATAGCTGTATTTTTTTTAACAGACTTCTCACTTGGCTTGGTCAATCGTTTTGCACAACAACTGAATGTTTTTATATTAAGCATGGGTATCAAAAGTGGGATCATGCTTATTGTATTAGTATACTATGTTAGTATATTACAAGGTATCTTTTTGGATGACTTTCTAGAGCTTCCTCATATTTTTAGTGCAATCAAGGGTGTTTGGTATGGCGGAAAATAGTGGTGAAAAAACTGAACAACCCACTTCGAAACGCTTGCGTGATGCACGCAAAAAAGGACAAGTGGGTAAGAGCCAAGAAGTTTCATCGGCAGCGGGTGTAATTGCTACTTTTGTGATGATTATTGCCATGTGGGATAGCTTTAGTATAAAATTTAAAGATTTATTTGTTAAAACCATTGCTGCTTCTACTGAGTCTTTTTCTTATGCCCTGTGGATTGTGGTTGAGTTATGTTTTAATATTGCAATGTTTATTTGCATTCCCATATTATTTGGTATTATCACTTTAAGTTTAACCTCACAATTAGCTCAGATTGGGGTCATTATATCATTTGAAGCGGCTACACCTTCTCTTAATAAACTAAACCCTCAACAATGGGTTAAAAAAGTATTTTCTAAAAAAGGACTATTGGAGTTATGTAAAACCATAGTTAAAGTATTGCTGCTTGGAACAATACTTTATACCGTGGTGCGTGATCATATTGATGCATTATTAAAATCTGCTGTTTATAATATTGGCTACTTTTTGGAAGTTCTTGGTGATACAATATTTGATGTGGCAGTGTGGACTATGTTTATTTTCTTCTTAGTAGCAGCCATTGATTATTTTTTCCAAAAACGTTTTTATATTAAAGAGCTTATGATGACTAAAGATGAAGTAAAACGCGAATATAAAGAAATGGAAGGCGACCCGCATATTAAGGCTAGGCGAAAACAGCTGCATAAGGAGATTATTAATAGTAATAATGTAAACGCCGCCGCTTCTGCTACAGTGCTAGTTGTAAATCCGACACATATTGCCGTAGCACTTAATTATGAGGAAGAAAAAACCCCACTACCCATTATTACCGGTATGGGTCAAGGAGCAGTAGCCTTAAAAATGATTGAAGTGGCAGAAAAAAACAATGTACCCATTATGCGAAATGTGCCTTTAGCTAGGGCCTTACATAAGGATGGCAAGCAAGATGACTATATTCCCCGTGAGCTTATGCAACCTGTGGCTGAAGTAATTAAGTGGGTAAAGCAACTTTCATATGAGAGAAACTCATGAGCAATACTATACAAAACACATATCTTAATGCCTCAAGCCAATTAAGCACCGAGCATGTTGCTGCTCATGTACAAAAAGGTTCATGGCGCGGCTTTAATGTACAAAGTTTAAACAAAGGTGTTGTGAATGTGGCGGATATGGCTGAAGAAGTAGCTTTAAGCTTGGCTAATTACGACACAGAAAAAGATATTAAGCGCAAACAAGATGAAAGTACTCAAATAGAGCGTGCTCAAGCTACTGAGGAACAAAGTCTTGGCATGTCACATTATGAGCTTGAAATTTTTATACGTGCCTTTGGACAACAGCCCCATATGGAAGCTGATAACATACTTGATTTAGTACAAAAATTCTTTCGTGATCCCTCTTTGCAAGATGCAGCCCTTGGTTATCTTATGGGATTTATACTGGAAAGCGACCCAAGATATGAAAAAATTAAGAAAGCTCGCACCTTACTACAAGAAAAACGTGGCACAGAAGTGAGAGCGGGCTATAATATTGCCCTAGTTGAACGAGGTAATTTGTCAGCACAACAAGCAAGGGATTGTTATAGATTTAACATTCTTAATTACAGTAGCTATGAACAAACTTTTAAAAATTTACTAAAAGATTATAATCCTGAAGACTTGCCAAACACAGTAACTTTTTTACGCAAAGCCCTTGGTGCAGATATGCAATCTTTAGAGCCATCATGTGACTTAACACAATTACATGAGATTTCCGAAGGATTATATGTAGTGCAAAACTTGGGCAATCTTTACAATGATGTAGGTAAGCTACAACAAGATATTAGTAAAAGGTTTAAGCATAAAGAGCCTCACGCACGTGAAATTATGCTCGGTGTTTTACAAAGTAAGGATAACTTACACATTACTGAGCCATCACTACGCCAATGTATGCCTTTTTTAATAAGCAAAAATCCTTCACGAGACGCTGTATTTGTGAGAGCAGTAAGAGAAGTTGCACGCAATATTCCTACAAAGCTGTATGCCTCAGAAGAACAAAGACAAAAGTTACTTGCCTCTTTTCAGCAAAATTTAGATAAAGCCATTACCCGTGAAGAAGAATTGGAGGTTTAATGCAAACAACCCCACTACATACAATAGCCGAACTATTTGGCATAAAAAACTTTGTTACACCTACTCCAAGCACAGCTCATTTTCAGTTGGAAATATCTTCACAAAGCTATATATTAGACGTGGCACTAGTGGATGACTTACTTGTACTTTGTCTTTCGCGAGAACTCTTAGCCCATGAAGAACATGATGAAAAATTTTTACAAGCAGCGATACGTATAGCAAATGAACACAAGCCTTGCCTTGCTTATCATAAAAATCATTGTATAATCTTTGTGGAAAAAATCGCATCTGATGCAAAAATGGATGCCATAGAAAAAAGCATTGAAAATTGCGTTGCCTGTCACGAGGCATTAAGGGAGATATAAATGCCCATTGATCATACTATATTTAATTTGGAACGCGGAATTGATGGTATTGCCCAAAGCCCAAGTCAAGCCAAAACCTTGGAAGCTTTGCCACAATCCCAACAAGTTTTACCAAATAATTCTTTGTTTCTTCGATATGAAACAAACACACAAAATGCGTCCACGTTACTTTCTAATTGGGATAAAAATTTACAAGATTTTGTTATGCCAAATATTACATCAAGTGTGCTTGTGCCAGCAGAACTTAAGTCAAGGCTGAACCATATTAGAAAAAAAATTAATAAAAGAGCACATAGTAAACATGAACCTGCATTACTTGCTCTTAATGAAGTGTTACAAGATGATGCAGAACTACAAGAAGTGTTGCATAGTTTCCGCTCTGCTTTGGTGCAAGCATAATTGATTTTATAATATATTGTATTATTTACACTATAGGGTTTTAAAAAATGCAAGAATTATCTTTAGACGGACAAAGCCTCCTTACCTTGGCCTTTATCATGTGGCAAAATGGTAAGCATGCAAAAGCATTGGCTATACTAGAAGGATTGCAATATTTAGAGCCGGATAATGACAGTTATTTACCATTATTATGTGCTGTATACTTAGATAATCAACTTTATGAGTCAGCTTTAAAACTTGGTACGCAATTAATGCAAAAGACCACTGGTCAAGCACACCTGTGTTCAGCACAAATTTGTGCCACCTGCCTTTGGAAAAATAATCAACAAGCACAAGCAAAAGAGCTACTGCATAAAGCCTTGGAGGCAATGAATGCTAGCAAAAAATCGTAGTAATATAACAGATATGGGCTTAGCAGCCTTAGTTGTAGTTGTCATTGGAGTTATGATTTTACCCATACCTCCTGTGGGACTTGATGTACTTATTGCAGTTAACCTTACCATTGCAGGTTTACTCATGTGTATGGCCTTATACATTCCCAATGCTTTGGCTTTTTCTGTTTTTCCAACTCTATTACTATTTACAACTATTTTTCGCTTAGCCCTAAATATTGCAACTTCGCGCATGATTTTATTACATGCTGATGCCGGTGAAATCATTTACACATTTGGCAAAATGGTTGTTGGTGGTAATTTTGTAGTTGGTGCTGTTATCTTTTTAATTTTAACTATTGTACAATTTATTGTTATTGCAAAAGGTTCTGAACGTGTAGCCGAAGTGGCTGCTCGTTTTAGCCTTGATGCCATGCCTGGTAAACAAATGAGTATTGATGCTGATATGCGCGCTGGGGCTATAGATATGGATGAAGCACGCAAAAGACGCACGGCTGTTACCACAGAAAGTCTGCTTTACGGAGCCATGGACGGAGCCATGAAGTTTGTTAAGGGTGATGCCATAGCCGGTATGGTTATTACCGTTGTAAACATTGTGGGTGGCATTAGCATTGGTGTTTTTCAACGAGATATGATAGTTGGTGATGCTCTAAATACTTATTCCATTCTTACCATCGGTGACGGCTTAGTTTCACAAATTCCTGCCCTACTTATTTCTATTACTGCCGGCATTGTAGTTACTCGCGTTTCTGGTGATGAAGATGGTGGTCCGCTTGGTGGCGCACTAACAGAGCAATTTATAGCACAGCCAAAAGCAATTCTTGCTGGCGGTGGTATTGCCATTATTATGGCCTTTGTGCCAGGTTTTCCGGTTATTCCCTTTTTTCTACTTGGGGGTATATTGCTATTTATTGGCTATACACTAAACCATCAAGCTAAGATACAACCAACTACAGTAGATGAACAAATTGCAGCAGCCTTTGCAAGTAGCCATAATAATTCGTCAGAAAGTGTAAATCAAAGCAATGATGCATTTTCCATAACAATTCCACTAATGATTGATTTATCTGATAGTTTTCGCGCTATTTTAAATCCTCATGACCTCAATATAGCTGTCTCCAAGGTGCGTCGCGCCTTATACCATGAAACGGGTGTACCATTCCCTGGGGTGCAGTTACGATTTAATTCCAACTTAAAAAATAATAGCTATGCCATATTGTTACGCGAAATACCCATAAGCCAAGGACTTGTTCTACCGCAAAAGGTGCTAGTGCGTGAGCAAGCAGATAATTTAGTTATGCTTGGTTTTTCATATACTAATAGTGAAAACTTTTTACCAGGGTTACCTTGCTTGTGGGTGGAAGAAAAACAATTACCCTTATTAAAAAAAGCAAATATGCAATGCCTACAATCTGCAGAGGTTTTGGCTTATCATTTAAGTTATGTTCTCAAGCATAATGCCAATAGCTTTTTGGGCATACAAGAAACGCGCTTTTTGCTTTCACAAATGGAAGTAAACTTTAGTGAACTTACACGTGAAGTACAAAAGATTTTGCCATTGCAACGCATAGCAGAAGTTTTGCAAAGACTTACAACCGAGCAAGTGAGCATCAGAGATTTACGCAGTATTTTTGAAGCCTTAGTAGAATGGGGGCAAAAAGAAAAAGATATGGTTTTGCTGGTAGAATATGTGCGGACAAGCTTAAAGAGGCAAATTAGCTATCAATATGGAACTGCCTTAAACATGCTTCCGGCCTATCTTTTTGATACAGCCCTAGAAGACGAATTTCGCGCAGCCATTCGCCAAACATCCGCTGGAGCTTACTTAACCCTAGACCCAAACGTATCAGCACGTTTTTTGCAAAATCTTAAAAAAGAAATTGGCACATTGCCACAAGTCCCCCCTATGCCTGTAATCCTAACCAGCATGGATATTAGGCGATATGTGCGTAAGACCATTGAAGCAGAATATGTCGACTTACCGGTTATTTCATACCAAGAATTAACCCCAGAAATTACAGTACAGCCACTGGGGCGTATTAGTTTGGATTGATAAGCTATTGTATATTTTTCTTTTTTGCAGTTGGTGTAATACATATGTAATAAAAAACAACATACCTTAAAAACTAGAATACCAACGTGACAGTCCCACGTGATTGTGATTTGCAACTTTTTGCACATGCCGATTTAGGCCTACAATGGAGAACGTCCGAAACAATTTATGCTCTATTTATTTGTAATGAATTAACAATCTCACTAAATGCGCCTGTAAACCCTCGTTTTTGTTTTTGCACTCACACGAAGTTATTACAAGTTCACTACTGGCATTAATGGCATTTACCATGGTTATAATACTTTTAACTCGCAAAAGCTTAGTTGTCATTGTCGCAGGTAGTGTGATAATGAGGAGTATTCCAAGCGATAGTGTGGCTTATGGTAATCCTTGTAAAGTGTAAAGACCAAACAAATAGTAATATATAAACAAAAACTTACGGTTATTTTTCAAGCTAACTTTAATGACTGAAGATTAAAAAGAAAGGCCATCATGAGTTCATATAATTTTATGACGGCCTTTGTATAAACCAATATACCTTTTGCTAAAAAGTGTTTACTTGCCTCTTTTTTTAGCCAATTCTTCAAGTTTTTCCTTAGCTACTTTCCATTCATTTTGGTCAAGGTACCCATCTTCATTGCTATCAAATCGATTGAAAATTCTTTCAGCACGCTTGGCTTTAATTTGAGAAAACTCTTGGGAGCTGATTTTTCCGTCTTGGTTGGTGTCAAGTTTTCCGAAAAGGTCTGAATTTTCAGCAAATGAAGGTTGAATATTCAAAACTAAAACCATAGCCATAAGAAAAAGTGCTTTTTTCATAATAAACCTCTATTTTGTTAATTGTATGCCTCGTTGGCATAAGAAAGTAAAAAAGTCAGTACAAAATACTTTGTAGGTAAATCTGTAGGTATGAAAAATATTTTTACAAAAATAATTCAATAAAATAAGCAAAATATTATGCATTTTCGGAGCAGGTCAAGGCTCCAGCAAAATATTTCATAAAGCCCCATAAGGTACATAAAACCTTGTGGACCTTAATCTTTTCTATTTTAAACCATATGATGTAATTGCAAGGCAGAAGTGAATTTAAACTGCGCTTGCGCTAAATAAACAAATATACTATTATCTTAAAAGTAGATAAAGCGTAGTTTGTAAAGTTATTCACAACGAAACAAGCCGCATAAAAAATACAATAAACTAGTTAAAAATTTGTTCGCCTAGCAGATTTGGGTGTAAAAATAATTTATTGAATATGCCCATAATACAAAACTAAAGCTGGGTTTAAATAGACACCCAAAATATACTTTAAGCTCACCATTTACATTATGCCAAAAATCATTCCATTAATTAAGCCATATATGACCAAAACCATAAAAGACTCTGTAGAGGCTGTGCTAGATTCTGGGCAATTGACAGAAGGTCTACTTACCAAACAACTCGAAGACACTTTTTGCTCTTATATTGGTGTAAAGTACGCCGTGGCAACCACTTCTTGTACCACTGGGCTTGAGTTAGCCGTGCGAGCTTTACAGTTAAAACCTGGAGACGAAATTATTCTTCCAGATTACACCTATCCTGCAACCGGCATGGCTGTGTGTAATGCTGGTGCAGTACCAATTATAGTAGATGTAGACCCAACAACTCAACTCATTAGTCAAAACGCCGTTAAATCAGCCATAAACCCACGAACACGTGCCATTATGCCAGTATCTATCTTTGGCGCACCTTTAGATTATAACTGGTTAAATGAACTTAAAAATCAATACGGGCTATATATAATTGAAGATGCAGCTTGTGCCATAGGCGCAGAATGGAATGACATAAAAGTAGGCAACTTTGCCGACATTTCGGTTTTTTCATTACATCCACGTAAGTTTATAACTAGCGGCGAAGGTGGCATTATAACAACTAACAATGCAAGCTTTGCTTCTTGGATACGTTCATATAAGCGCTTTGGCATAGCAGATAGCTCAAAAGAGAGAGAAGGTGTATATTTTGAAAAAACAGGCATTAATGGAAAATTATCTAATATACAAGCCGCTATAGCACTAGGTCAACTGCAAGACATTGAAATGCTAATGCAAAAACGTCAAGAACAAGCAGATTTTTATAAATACCTATTGCAAGACGTAACTGCCATAACTCTACCTGCACTATCAGATCAGGCTAAGCATTCATGGCAAACATTTTACATTACTATAGGTCGGCGAGATCACATCTTACAAGCAATGCGCGCCCAAGACATAGAAGTGCAAATTGGCACCTATAGCATGCATATGCACAAAGCATTTCAGCAAAAGCCCTATGTTTTATGTGCACCATTTGAAGGCAGCAAATTTTGCTATGAAAATACACTAGCTTTACCTATGTTTCATGATATGACAAAGAAAGAACAAGAGCGTGTGGTAAGGGTGTTACTAGATACTATTGGAAGAATCTCATAGGGTGAAGCAATGTCAAACTATCAATTTTCTCACAAAAATTACAGCTATATATGTAAAACAATTAAAAATACAGGTTTACTATGTGACTATAAAGATGTACTTAAGAATAATTTAGATAACTTTATAGTATTGCGACATGATGTAGATATTTCTGTTAAGCGTGCATATGAGCTTGGGAAAATTGAATTTCAACACGGTATAAAGTCCTCTTTTTTCTTTATGCTTACAAGTGGTATGTATAATGTTCTTTCATCTGAAAACATTTCATATTTACAAGATCTTAGTAAAATGGGGCATAGCATAGGCATTCATTATTATGCAAGGCCAACACAATCAGTTGAAAGCATAAAAGTTGCAATAAGTTTGGCTTCTTCAATTTTGCAAGAATTCACTAGCATCAAAATTGATCGTTTTTCTTTTCATAATCCCACACCAGCTTTATTAAAACAAAATATCTATATTGATTCATTAATTAATGCATACTCTAATAAATTTTTTACTTTTAATGAGTGTGCAGCAAATGATAATGAATTTAAGCCCGACATTAAGTATATTTCAGACTCTAACGGTAAATGGCAATATACTAAACCATATACAGGTATTTGCCCTGAAATTTTTGATGAATTTTCTAAGTTTCAGTTACTTTTGCACCCCTTTTATTGGACAAAAGAGGGGCATGGGCACTTGGAGAACTTAAAAAAATTATTTGCTGAGCAAAAAAAGAGCACTCTTTTCGAACTAGAAAATAATGAAGTTTGGTCATTGGAGTATCATGGTGCATTATAAAATATGTATTATCGGAACTATGGATATGACAACACATTTAGTGCAAGAAATGCTCAATAATAATATGAGCATTGATCTCATTGTTGGCATTAATGAAACTAAAGTTAGTCAAGATATTATTTCCTCTTTTTCTTCTCTACACTCTCTTGCTATAAAGCATAATATACCTTTTTTTGCAGTTGATAGTTATTCTATGCAAGATGCTAAAACTCAAACTTTTTTTTGCGAAAACACTTTTGACCTGGGAATTTGCGCTGGTTGGCAGCGCCTTATTCCTAAAAACATTATTGAAAAATTCAAACATGGTATTTTTGGTTTTCATGGTAGTTGTGCTTACCTACCCTATGGACGCGGGAGATCACCACTCAATTGGTCATTAATTAAAAATGATAAACGATTTATTTTGCACATGTTTAAATTTGATGAATTTGCGGATAGCCCCAATATATTTTCTAAAAAAATGTTTGAAATAAACAACTTTGATACCATCAAATCACTTTACTATAAGGTTTCACTTTGTGCATTTAAATTAACGCAAAAACTTATTGCCGCTTACAATACAAACTTCATAAAAATACAAATAGAAAATACCGACTTTGAACATTTTTATCTCAAAAGAACTCCTGATGACGGTAAAATTGACTTTACCAAAAGAACTCAAGAAATATACAATTTAATACGTGCAGTAACTCACCCATATCCCGGGGCTTTTGCTTACATTAACGGAAATACAAAAAAAACAATATACATTTGGAAGGCTGCTCCATTTGACAATATGATAGATTTCTCAATGCATAAAATTGGTTCGGTTATGTATGTGTTGGATGAAAATTTAATAATTCGTACATTAGATGGTTCCTTAATGGTGACAGAGTATGAGAGTACTGAAAAAATTGAGCAGAATGACTTTTTAAGTTAAAACATAACTGTTTATGGATACATTAGTATTCACGTAATCATAATTTATACTGGATAGTAACAATGAAACTCGTTATATTAGGCGGACATGCTGATGGCATTAATTGTATAGAAATTGCGGAAAGTATTTCTAATGTGGAAGTGCTAGGCTTTCTAAATGATGATCTTCTTGTAGATAATAACATTTATGGATATCCAATTTTAGGAAATTGTAATCAGTGGGGCACCCTGCACCATGAAATTCTCTTTATCTATACGATGCAGCATACTAAAAAAATGCAAAGTCGTCATAATAAATTACTACAATTAAATATCCCTTTAAATAGATTTGCAACTCTTATTCATCCGCACACATTTATTTCAAAATATGTTCAGGTTGGACACGGCACAATTATATACCCGTATACAACTGTACAAAACACAACAACTATCGGGAATTTTTGTAGCATTAGAGCTGGTGTATCAATCGGACACGATTGTAATATAGGAGATTTTTGCTACATTGGTCCTAAGTCTACTATTTTAAGCCATGCCACCATGGATACGGGAAGCTACGTTGCATCAAATGTTGTTCTTGGAGATATGGTTAAACTTGGTCAATACGCCATAGCTTCTTCTGGTGCGATAATCAATAAAAGTGTGCCAAGGTTTACAATTGCGCAAGGAAATCCAGCAAGGCTTATAGGAAAAGTAAACTATGAATAATATATCATATATGTTACCTTTTCTTGAGCAAAGAAACTATCTTCAAGGAGCAACGCTTTTAAATTTTTGTCTAAAAAAAATTACTACCTATGATGTATTTTCATTCAAAATATCAAAGCTTTGCAAGTCAAATTCATTTACTCTTATACATGAGCATGATGATAAGGCTTTTGCTCATTGCAATTATAGTAAAAATCATGAGCAAAAGTATATAGGTTTTGTAGAATTACCCCAAATCCACCCTCCTCTAAGAGAAGAGTTTAATGAGCACGCTATCATAACGCAATGCAACTTTTCACAGAATAAGGTAACATTTTTTGCGCCATCTGCAACCGTACTTGTACAAAACTTCATTGCTGCCAACAAGGAACTACTTTTACGAAATAGAAAGACTAAAGAACATGGACAATGGCTCTTTGTTTGCTTTGATTGCATTAAACCTTTACATATCAATCAGTATTACTCTTTAGAGCTTGACACAAAAATTGCTCCTCTTGCCACAACTAAATTATGCTGTGACAATAATCTACTAGGAACTATATACTTTAGATGGATTGGTTATGATAAAAATTAAATCTGCTTTTCCCCAAAAAACATTTTCACCACATGACATTTTCAATGAGTGCGCAAGCCCTGTAGAATTTCAACTAGAAAAGCTCGGTATCTCTAATAGGTATATACTAAGCGACGGTGAAACTGCTTTGCAACTTGCCTGCGATGCTTGCAGTCGCTTGTTTACAGAGGAAAATATAGACAAAAAATCTATAAAATCTTTATTTTACATAACCCAAACACCCGAAAATATTTTACCGCAAAATTCATCATTACTTCAAGATCAATTATCATTACCAGATAATATGTATGCCATTGATATTAATTTAGGGTGTTCTGGATATGTGTATACACTAGCATTGGCAAAAGCAGTTATGCAGGCGGAAAAACTCTCTAATGCTTTAATCATTACAGCCGATTGTTATTCTAAGATTATGGACTTTAGTGATAAAAACACTATGTCTGTTTTTGGCGATGCAGCAACGGCAACATATATTACAAACGATGTACAGATTGGATTTTCCGATACAGGGACTGATGGTAGTGGAGCCCCTATGCTTTGCACAAATGAATTGGCAAAAGTATTTATGAATGGCAGAGCAATATTTAATTTTATGATGAAGCGCATTCCTCCATCCATTGATGGTTGTCTTAAAAAAAATGGCTTAACTGTAGACGATATAGATTTTTTTGTTTTTCACCAAGCTAATGCTTTTATGTTGCAGGCACTCACTATAAACATGAAATTGCCACCAGAAAAAGTTTTTACATATTTTTCTCATTGTGGAAATACTGTTTCATCATCAATCCCCATTGCTTTAGAGGAACTTTTAAAAACCAATATTCAAGGTAAAAAAGTAATTATTTCAGGTTTTGGAGTAGGATTATCTTGGGCGACAAACATCATAACAATTTAAGGAAAATCATGACTAATATAGACATAATCAAGCAAATATTATTTTCTGTTTGTAACAAAAGTGTTGAAATAGACGAAAGCACGGATTTAAAGAAAGATAATATTTTAGACTCACTGGATTCGATGATGTTTTTCATGGCTTTTGAAGAAAAATTTGGAATAACTATCCCTGAAGATGTTAATTTAGAAGAACAAGGATATTTCTCCGTAGAAAAACTTTTACAGCTTATTGATGATAATTCACGTGAATAATTTATAATGAAAGAATTTTAGTCATTACTAAGGGACAAAGATGCAAAATCCGCAACCATGGGCCTTAAGCTTTGATACAGATTGGGTTCCTCAATTTGTTTTAGATTATACTTTTGATATATTAAGCGTATATAACATGCCTGCTACTTTTTTTTGTACGGGTCCATATGATTTTCCAAGCTCATCACTCTTTGAAAAAGCTTTACATCCAAATTATTTACCTCATTCCACCCATGGCAGTTCAAATATTGCTTGTCTAGCACATGTTAAAGCTTTTTATCCTGAGGCAATTGGGCACAGAAGCCACTGTTATTATTGGCACAGTGGGCTTGAAGCCTTGCTTGTGGAGCAGGCCATAAGTTATGACTCGTCTTGTATTTTACCTTTTCATGCTAATTTAGAACCCCACTTTTTTTATGGCATTAAAAGAATCCCCGTTTGGTGTGGTGATAATTTACTTATGCGCATGTTTCCAGAATCAAAAAAATTTAATCCACCAAATATAAATAAACCAGGCCTTAAAGTGCTAAACTTTCATCCCATACATATTTATCTAAATAGTAATAATCTATCTGCCGTTAAGGCATTGCAAAGTTCTTTTTCATTACCTGATGTTTCTAAAAAGCATTTGGAAACATACAGACGAGCAGGGGCAGGAATGGAATTAGTGTTTGAAGATGCGCTTAAGCAAATGCGTAATAAGCCAGTATTTAAACTTTGTGAGCTTGAAGTATGAATGATATAATGCAGCATAATATTGCGCTAAAAATTGCAAAAAATAATTTAAGATTACACAATGTAACATTCCAAGGTTTGCATGTTTGTACAGAGGCTGCCACAAACAATTATGCCTATACTGCTTGTATTGCTGCTCTTGCTGGAGCAAAAGTGTCTGCTATAGTGAAAGATACTGCATATGGAAACATTGATGATATAATGCAATCTACAACAAAAATTGCGAAATTATGGGGTGTACAACAAAATATTACTTTTGTACAAAAACCTTGCTATGACGTACTTGCAGATGCTGACATTATAACTAACAATGGTAATGTGCGCCCCATAACGAATGACATGATAAATTGCCTAAAAAAAACGGCTGTTATTCCCCTCATGTGGGAAGCTTTTGAATGGCGGCCTGAAGAACTCGATTTACAAAGTTGTCATGAAAATGAAATTTTGGTCATGGGTACAGATGAAATACGCATAAACTTTTTGGCATTTGCTGCAGAAGCTGTTATTAAGATACTTCTTCAGCATGGCTATGCCATACATAATACGAAAATACTTTGCCTTGGGTCGGGCATAATTATGCAAGAAACTGCAAAAGGATTAAGTAATATGGGAGCAGATGTTAAATTCTGTATTTGGGATATTGAAGAAAATCAAAATAACCTTCAGCCAAACTCTCAAAAATTAGATGATTTTCTTGCAATTTGTGACTATATAATTTGCGATGAGCGATCTAGCAAAAAGGTGTTAATTGGTGAAAATGGTCTTATTGAAGCTTCACAGCTAGCAGTATTAAACCCTTCCGTTGTTATAGTTAACAGGCACGGTATAATGGATTCTTGTGCCTTAGAGCAAAGTAACTTATTTTGCATACCCACAAATAAAACATCTGGTTGGTTTTTCCCTCATTTTACCACAGACATTATTGGTGTTCGCCCTATTTTAGAACTTATGTGTGCTGGGCTTAAAGTAGGCGAAAGCATGGCTAAAGCACGCCAAAGCGGGCTTAGCTTAGAAGACGCTGCAAAATATGCAATTACTCATGCTCCTGCCCAAGATATGCTTCCACCTTTTAATTGGATAAAAGATAATGGCAAACCTTAAAGATATTCTTCTTCCAAGTCACTTACAAGAACTTTTGCAAAATATACGTTCGCTTATTTTTGAATTGCGTTCATATAGAAAAACACACTGGGGTCGCGTTGACCCGCTAACAGAATTGTTTTTTGACCGCAATGAAAAAGCCCCTGCACTTGGTTACCCTGCTAGTGTTACTCTTTATGATAATGTATTTCTATGTGGAGATATTGAGTTTGGGGAAAATGTTTTTGTTGGTCAAAATTGCATGCTTGATGGTTCAGGCGGGTTGCATATTGGGACTGGCTGCACACTTGCCACTGGAACTAAGATTTTTACCCATGACAATGTAAGGCAAACCTTAAGTAAAGGAAATTTACCCATTGAGCGTGAGCCTGTTCAGATAGGTGATTATAGCTATATTGGTGCTAATGTGATAATATTAAAAGGTATTAAAATTGGTGAACATTGTGTTGTTGGAGCAGGATCTATAGTCACAAAGGATGTGCCTGCGTATACCGCAATAGCTGGCAATCCAGCCAAAGTTATTGGACATATAGATAAAAATAGTTTTGAAATAAAACTGCTTGGAATTAAAAAATGAAAGTTTTTATAGGTACCATAAATATTACTGACGCTCCACGCCTATTACAACAAGGGTTTAGAGAACTTGGTTTTGAGGCGGACATAGCTTTGCTAAAAAAAGACCACCCTTTTTATCAAAGCACTGAAAGTGCCTTTGATGTCGACAATTTGTATGCCGATGCAAAAACATTCGTTCATAGGGATGGATCATTGCAAACAAAACCAAATAAAGCTTTTGTGCAGCTTGCAAATAAGTATAACATTTTTATTTTTATTGCAGGATATTCATTACTTCCACGACTAACAGATTTGAATATTCTATGCCGCATGGGCAAAACTATAGTGTGTTACCAATCAGGTAGCGAATTGCGCCATGAAATTACCAGTGTTGCTTTTTGGAGTGCTTACGGGCATATTTTCCCTAGTGGTGCTTTTATTAGTGATCCACGGTATTATTACAATCCAAAGGCAGGACCTAAAGAAACTAAAAGGATTGCCCAACTACTTTTAAGTACTTCACCTTTTACACATAGCCTTATAAATAAAATGTATAATACACGCATGGCTGAAATGTATGCCACAACAATTTGTACTCATCCTAGTATTATTTCCTGTGGAATTAGGCCACACATGAGCATACAATTACCTTTTGATACAAGTCTTTGTAAGTTTAAGCCACCTATGAATGATGTTCCCCTTGTAGTACATGCCCCTTCTAAACGATCATTCAAAGGCTCTAATCTTATTATAAATACATTACGAGACCTTAAAGATGAAGGTATACCATTTCGATTTTGTTTTCTTGAAAATTTAGAAAACCACGATATTCTAAAGACACTTAGTCAAGCTGACGTATTGATAGACCAAGTTGTTTGCGGAGCCTTTGGGCGTTTAGCTCTTGAAGGTCTAGCAAGTGGGTGTGCAGTTGTATCGGGTAATAGTTCTTGTGTACCGTGGCCGCCAGACAGACCAGCAGTATCAGTTACACCCATAAATCTTAAAAATTGTTTACGTGAAGTTCTTACTAATAAAAAACTACGCATAGACCTTGCTAACCAAGGCTATGAATATTTGCAAAAAGGTTATCACGAACCTACCAATGCAGCCCAAAGCATTTTAAATGCTCTTGAAAGGGAACAAAACAAACAATTTGACTATTATCCCACGGCATTTACTGAAATTGCCACTAAAAAACCTTATGAATTCATACCAGCTTTCTTGCAAAATATGACCAAAGAAATATTGACACAACACGGAACTTCACCCATGACTAATTTAAGTAGATTAGCGAGTGAGGGTTTTATTCCTGCAGAGTTTGCTCACTCAGAAGTACCTAGATGGAACATGGATGCTCTACGAAACATAGGACCATGGAATTGGTGCGCAAAGCATATTCCCATGCCTAGCTTTGACACAGGTCACACCTTTAAAAATTATTTTTTGGAAGAAAAATGTTAACAAATCAAAATATTTGCATCACGGGTGGTACAGGATTTATCGGCACAATTTTAACTGGTAAGCTCATTGAACACAATAAAATTACTGTTTTTGATAACATGTCGCGCAATGCCCTGGCTACAAGTGAATATGCAAACCACCCTAATTTAACCATTGTTAAAGGAGATATACGCGATAAGCATGCCGTGGAATCAGCTTTTATTGACATGGATTATGTTATCCATTGTGCTGGTATTGCAGGCATTAGGACTGTTGTAAAACACCCCACAGAAACCTTAAGCGTTAATATGGTTGGATCTTATGTGGCCTTAGAAGCGGCTAAAAAAGTAACTACATTAAAACGCATGGTATGCTTTTCCACCTCTGAAGTTTTTGGTAGCCGCGCTTTTTCTTCTGTAGAAAATGATAATGCTGTTATTGGTGCTGCTGGGGAGGCACGCTGGACTTATGCTGTATCTAAATTGGCAGAAGAACATATGGCTCTTGCTTATTATAAAGAATTCGCCATGCCAATAGCAGTTGTACGCCCCTTCAATGTATATGGTCCTGGGCAAGTGGGCGAAGGAGCCATTAAAATCTTTGTTGAGCAAGCTTTACGTAATGAAGCCTTAACCATTTTTGGCGATGGTACACAAATTCGCGCTTGGTGCTATGTTGACGATATGGTTGAAGGGGTGTTGCGTTGCCTAACCTATGATGCTGCCATTGGTGAATCTTTTAATATTGGCAATGCCCGTAGTGTGCAAACTATCTACGGTTTAGCTAATACTGTTATACGAGTTTTAAATTCAAAGTCTGAAATTAATTTCAAGCCAGCAATTTCTGCTGATATTGAACTAAGAATACCTTGTGTTGAAAAAGCTAAAGAAGCATTGGACTTTGAAGCCATGATAGATTTAGAAGAAGGAATTTTGCGCACTGCAAAACTTATTTAGTTAGTCGACACTTGTATAGACTCGCCCCCGAAGTCAAGAAGTTTTTGCGTTAAATGAATCGAATGCTGTCTTGTATTCGGCATCCAGTTAAAACTAGTGCCATGATGAGATTCGCCCCTTGGGTTCCAATCTGAAAAACGGCTTCTTTTTAAGAGCCTGGGTCGACTGCGGAGTTTGCCAAGGTTGGTTCGACCATGTAAGCATCAACGTCTATGACATTCGTTAAGGCGTTTTTTAGAGCGGCTGGCACATTGCTTGTGCTGACACCCTTATTTGTGTCGTTTTGTTAGCCTGTGCCACCGCTGCAATGAATTTATTACGTCGATGTAATACAGCCTGATACCACTGTTTGCGTTTATCTTCTCCAGCTTCACTTGCAGCCCAATATCGGCCTACTACAAGTGCTGTTTGGATAAGTAGGCTTCGCAATTTACGATTTCCTCTTTTGGTTATTCCTGAGAGTCTTCTTTTTCTACCTGAGGAGTTCTCTCTTGGGGTAAGTCCAAAGAATGCCGCAAACTGTCTTCCATTTTTATAGCATGAAGCCTTACCCACTTGAGCTACTAACAAAGTAGCTGTTAGAGGGCCCACTCCTAGAATTTTCATAAGTCGCTTACAATCGCTATGGTTTTTAGCAATATTTTTCAATTCAATATCTAGCTTTCCTACTCTTTCATCACTTTTTAAAAAATCATCATATAAATTCATAATAAGTGTGCAAAGATATATATTTTCTTGGTATTCATCATAGCTTGTAGCTAAAGCTTTGAGTAAATGCGTTATTCCCTTGGGGATAATTATACCAAATTCATACAAAATTCCCCGAATTTGATTAGCTAACGCAGTTCTCCCTTTAACCTCACGGTCTCTAATTTTATGTGTTAAAGCGATAAGTTGCTGTTCTTCTGTTTTTATAGGCA
>CAYJPT010000036.1:0-18661 GCA_964372165.1 uncultured Desulfovibrionaceae bacterium
CATTTCCTTAAATATCTTTCCAATAATATAAATATACAAAACTTATTCATTATAGGCAATATTTTTTATTATTAATGTTAATTACTGAAACAATTTTCAGTACATTTTTGTAAATAATAAAGAAAATTTTATAAAAACACTACAATTACTGCACTTAAGAGTCTTAAATATTACAACAATTCTTCACACATCATAAACAAAAAAACCTTTTCTTGACAATAATCATAACCAAGATATAACAAAACACTGACAAAAATTAATTTTACGAGGTTTTTTCATGCCTAATATTCGTTCGACTTATACAGATTCATGTAATTTTTTTGGAAAAAGTAGCCCTGAAGAATTGGCAAATATCTATGGAACTCCGCTATATGTATACAATGAAAATATTTTGCGTACACGTTGTGGTGAGCTTAAAGCTTTAAGTTCTCTAAAAAGCTTTCAAGTAAATTATTCTGCCAAAGCCAACACCAATATACGTCTTTTAGAAATCATCAAAGATGAAGGTCTTGTTGTAGATGCCATGAGTCCAGGCGAACTTTTTATGAATAAAAAAGCTGGCTTTACTACTGAGGATATTCTTTATGTAAGTAATAATATCTCAGCAGAAGAAATACAAAATGCTTTAGATAATCATGTACTTATAAGTGTTGATTCTCTTGCTCAGCTGGAATTGCTTGGTTCATTAAACCAAGGTGGCAGGGTAATGATACGCTTTAATCCAGGCATTGGCGCAGGACATCACCAAAAAGTAATTACCGCCGGCAAAGAAACAAAATTTGGTGTTGACCCGGCATGCTTAAACGATGTTTTTGCCATTCTTAAAAAATATAATTTAACACTTTGCGGAATAAACCAACATATTGGCTCACTTTTTATGGAAGCCAAGGGATATTTGGATGCAGTTGAATTTTTACTCGAGCTTGTACAAGGACTACCTGAAGATATATTTAAACATATTGAAATAATAGATTTTGGTGGTGGTTTTGGCATTCCTTACCAAAAATATGCCAATCAAGCACGCTTAGATATGCAAGAGCTTGGAACAAAGTTGCATAATGTTTTATCAAATTGGTCGCAAACAACAAACTATCAGGGTAAATTTTATATTGAACCAGGTCGTTATGTAGTAGCAGAATGCGGCATATTACTTGGTACTGTTTATGCCACAAAAAATAATGGTGAAAATAAATATGCAGGCACAGATTTGGGCTTTAATGTTTTAGCTCGTCCTGTAATGTATGACTCACATCATGATGTTGAGGTATACCGCAAAAATGGTACTCCAGATGATAATTGTTTTGAGCAATCTGTGGTGGGCAACATATGTGAAAGTGGCGACATATTAGCAAAAAAACGTTCGTTACCGAACATAGAGCAAGGTGATATTTTGGGTATTTTAGATGCCGGAGCTTATGGCTATGTAATGTCATCAACTTATAACCAAAGGCTACGCCCAGCAGAAATTCTTATTGATAAAGACGGCAACCATAGTCTCATACGCCGCCGTGAAACCATTGATGATCTTCTTAGGCTATATGACTTTACATAAAATAAAACATTATAACATAATAAATTTTTTTATTACTGATTTATACAATTAAAAAACGCTGAGGGATAACTTTGAAAATAAGTATTATCCCTCAGCTTTCATTTTAATAGTTTTGCACCACTAAAAAGTATGAAAAATGTTCAACCATTAAAACTTAATGATACTTGATAAAACAAACTAATTTACCGCTAATGCAATTTATTTGCACAGGAGTCTTGATACTTTTGTTTAAAACATATTATAAAATAATAATCAAAACTTGATAAAGAAATAATTATGCTGGCCCCTTATTTTTAGTTATATAAAGAGTAATCAAGCACAGCATATCTAAGTATTTTTTAAGCTGCAAAATATTTAAAATAATAAAATATTTTCCATAGTGATTTTATGTAACTTGTGTTAAATGTGTTTTTCAGCCATATGGGATAATAACTTTTTAATAATTCATCAGTTGTTTATTATGCAAAAAAATGATTTAAGTTTTTCTTTTGCCACCATGTGGCAACTTACATGGCCTCAAATATTGGTTATGTTTTTCTTTTTTTGCATTGGACTTTGCGATGTATGGGCAGCTGGTCAACTGGGCAAAGATATACAAGCAGGCTTTGGTATTGTAGCGCAAGGTGCAATTTTTTTACAAGTTTTAGCATTGGCAATTGGCAGTGGTGCTACTGCCGCCATTAGTCAATCCCTTGGAGCAAAACGTCAAGCAAGAGCATGCCGCTACATTGCCATGGTACTTTTGCTTACGCTTTCCATTGGTATTTTAGTTGCCATAGCTGCTTTTGTAGGTAATGAGCTTTTTTTATCCTTACTCCAAACTCCACAAGATGTATTGCCCATTGCTTTGTATTATTCAAAAGTGACCCTAATTACCATGCCTTTAAGCTATGTATTTTCATCAAGCACTTCACTTTTTAGGGCAACTCGCCAAGTGATACCACCAATTTTTGTTGCAGCAACTATGTGCATAGGTAACTTTATTGGCAACTTAGGATTTGGGCTTGGTTACTTTGGTTTGCCCTCCTATGGTTATATAGGTATTGCATGGACTACCTTTGCATGCACATTATTTGGTGCAGCTTGTAATGTATTATTACTCATACAGCGCGGATACTTTGATTATAAAAAATTTCCCCCCCTACGTTGGATACGTGCCGCACTACCCTATCTTCTAAAAGTGGCAATACCAGCAGGAGCAAGCCAATTTGTATGGCAATCAGGATACATTGTGCTTTTTTCTGTGGTCGCATCATTACCTTTTGATAATGTTCATGCCCTTGCAGGACTTACTGCCGGCATGCGTCTTGAAGCTCTATTATTTTTGCCTGGCATGGCTTTTAGCATGACCGCAGCGGTTTTAGTTGGTAACAGTCTTGGTGCAAATAACATTCCCCAAGCTTACCGATTAGCCCGTATTTTAGTTGTAGTTGGTGCATCTTGTATGAGTATTGTGGCAGCCATGCTTTGGCCATTTATACCATATTTAGCAGCCATACTTTCCACCAGCCCAGAAACACAAGAAATTACACGCAATTATATGTATTTTAATATTTTTTCTACACCATTTACCTTAGCCAGTATGATACTTGGTGGAGTAATGACTGGTGCAGGCGCAACTAAATACAACCTTATGGTCTATGGCAGTAGTTTTTGGCTCATTCGCTTGCCCATTGCTTGGATTTTTGGCCATTATATTTGGCAAAGTGCTTCAGGGGTTTTTTTAGGTATGGTTTTATCACAAGTGGTGCAATCAACTATTATGGTTGTGGTATTATACAAAGCAAATTGGACCCGCTTTGCTATGAACTCAGGCCACAAAAAACAGTAGACAAAAGTACGTCAACTCTTTAAACCTATTAATATGACAACTTTATTTTCACCTATTAGTTTAGAACATAAATCTAAATATTTTGAATATTGGCAAGTTATGCCTCAACACTCTATTGATTATAGCCTAGTCAATCTTTGGGGTTGGAGTAACTATTATAAATTAGAATGGCAATTTAACGAAAAACTTTGCTGGATTAGGCAAAAAAACACCAATTTAAATTGGGCTCCCGTTGGAAATTGGGAAGAAGTAAATTGGCAAAATGAACACAAATTAGACAATGGCATCACCTTAGTGCGTGTTCCTGAACGCCTTGCTCTAATTCTAGAAGAAGCCCTACCTGATCGGGTACAAAAGCAAGAAACTCGTGGGCAATGGGAATATCTTTACAATATGCATGAATTAGCAACATTACCAGGCAATCGCTATCATAAAAAACGTAATCATGTTAATGGCTTCAAAAAAACATATGGTGAGCCGGATTATCGCCCCATAGACGACTCTACCGTTGAAGATGTACTTGCTTTGCAAGATGATTGGTGCCAATGGCACGAATGTACCAATTCAGAAGCCCTTTTGGCTGAAAATGAAGCCATAAACAGCGTGCTTTCGCATTGGTATGACTTTGATGGATTAATTGGTGGTGTGTTATATGTTGAGAACAAACTTGTAGCATTTAGTGTGGGTGAACTTTTGGATCAAACCACCCTTGGTGTGCACTACGAAAAAGGGCGTACAGGATATAGGGGAGTTTACCAAACTATGAATGCATGCTTTGTAAAACATGCCGGAGTAAATAGCCTTTTAATCAATCGTGCTCAAGACTTAGATGAAGAAGGTTTGCGTCATGCAAAATCAAGTTATTTACCTACTGATTTTTTGAAAAAATACACTTTAACTATTGCGCCAGCTTAAACTATTATATAAAGATGAAAATTGACTATCATTTGAATAATAATTAAAAAATCATCAAGCATCAACCTACTGTAACTTTTAAAAATTAAATAAATATGAACAACTCAATTCACAACTTATATATCAGCCAGTATTTACATAAAATGTGTATCTTAGGTTTAAGCATTGCTGTGTTTCTTCTTTCTGCCTGTGGAACTAAGCCTCCTTTGCGTGATGATGCTCCTATCGCACAACGAGGAATGATTGAGGATTTATATGACTTTCCACAAGATTTAACTGTTTATGCGACAGGCTCAGCTAAAAATTTAATGAGTTTAAACGCACAAAAAGAACAAGATACACGTTTTAATCGTATATATTTTAGCCCATGGAACAAAAATCAAGCTGATTTTAGCCTAACGGCATTTAGTAATACCTTTGGACAAGCCAAAGGATATAATGGCACCACTGCTTGGACGGATAGCCAATGGCAACTTATTAAATTAAATGCAGATATACAACATTACCCCAATACAGAAAAAGCAGGTATTATAACTCGCCAAACTTCTTTACGAGAATTGCCAACCATGCAGCCTCGTTACTCAAGGCCCACAGTTAACGTGGGACTTGCTCCCTTTGATTACTTTCAATATTCAACTCTTGCACCAGGCATGCCGGTATTTGTAACGCAGACCACTCAAGATAAACAATGGTATTTTATAGAAAATTCGCGTGCTGCCGGATGGGTTCGCTCAAAAGACGTGGCCTTTGTGGACTCTCAATTTATGGTAAACTATCATAAACAAAATTTTGCTGCTCTTACCCGTGACAAGATAAAATTAAGAAATTTGCAAGGTCAAGAATTTGGGCATGCTTATATTGGAGCAATATTTCCACTTATTTCCTCCAGTCACCAAGGTCTAAAAATCGCAATACCCATGCGCAACAGTAAAGGATATGCTGAGATTACTCATGTTATACTTAGTCATGGCGATGCTGCAAAAAAACCCTTGCCACTAAGAGCAATGCAAATTGCAAACATAGGTAATGAAATGATGGCTCAACCATACGGTTGGGGTGGAACCAATGAATATCGTGATTGTTCATCAACCCTACATGACCTTTTTACTCCCTTTGGCATCTGGCTACCACGCAATTCTTTAGCTCAATACAATGCTGCCACACCATTCCCATTGAATAATCTAAGCCCAAAAAACAAAGAAAGCATAATCTTACAAAAAGGCATTCCCTTTATGTCACTAATATGGATGCAAGGTCATATTGGCCTTTATCTTGGAGAGTATGAAGGTAGAGCTGCAATGTTTCATAATATTTGGGGAATTAGAGTGGATGGGGAAATGCAAAGCAACAATAGGCATATTATTGGGCGGGCTGTAGTTACATCACTTGAACCAGGTGATGAGCTACCAAGTGCTTTTAAAGATCAGAGCATCTTAGCACGTATTGGGGGAATATCTACATTACCGTAAAATAATATAGCAAAGCCTTTATTTGTAAAATTTACCACAATTTGATAAAAAATAAAGTATAATAACATAAGTTTCTGATGCAAAAAAACATCTATCACACTGAAATATCCCACATTGGCTTACGACTCGATGCGTTTTTAGCTAGTCAAATAGATGGAATGTCGCGTGAAAAAATAAAACGTGCCATACAAGATGGGCATTGCAATATTAATAGTCTTCAAGAGCGTTCTCCAGCAGTGCGCCTAAAACTTGGACAGCAAATTGAACTTTTTTTTGGTGATTGCCATGAGCATATTGAAGTTCAAGCTGGAGAGTTAGATATAATTTGGAATGATGAGCATATTTTAATATGCAACAAACCGGCAGGTATTACAGTTCACCCTTGTCCATCATGTCCAACAAATACATATATTCAACGCCTTGCAGCTAAATTTCCAAAGCTTCTTGAACAAGAAGGCTTGCGCCCCGGCATAGTACACAGATTAGATAAAGATACCAGCGGTCTTATGGTAGTAGCCTTAAGTGAGGCTGCGCGCTTGCAACTAAGTGAAGCGTTTGCCAAGCGACAAGTTCAAAAAAGCTATTTAGCCTTGGTGCATGGTGTTCCGCCTGATCGTGGTGAAATCACCTTACCTATTGGTCGCCACCCTAATATAAAAGTCAAAATGGCTGTAGTAGATGAAAAGCATGGTGGTCGGCAAGCTCATAGTGCTTGGGAGGTATTATATGCTGATCCTCAAAAGCGTTTCGCATTGGTAAAGGTATCTATTTTTACTGGGCGTACACATCAAATACGTGTGCACATGGCAGAGCTTGGCTTTGCACTCATTGGCGATAATGTATATGGAGCCTCAGTTGCTTCAAATAACAGTGCTAAACGGCATATGCTACATGCTTGGAAATTAAGCTTTATACATCCGGCTAACCAAGAAGAATTAAACTTTTGTACTCCACCGCCCAAGGACATGCTTGATTGTGCCACTTCTTTTGCAAAAAATTTGCAAAAAATTGTTATTGTAGGTCTACCGGGTAGTGGTAAATCCACTTTATTAGATGAGTTTTCACAACTTGGCATGCCTATTTGGAGTGCTGATGAGGTAGTAAAAAAACTTTATAAACCAGGCGAAAAAGGTCACAAATACTTTCAGCAGCGTTTTGATACACGCTTTGTTGCCCATAAAATGGCTGAAATTGATCGTGATGCTTTGCGTGAAGCCATGCGTGACAGCAATACTCGTAAAGAAATAAATAATTATATTCACACCTTGGTATATGATGATTTACAAATTTTTTGGGAAAATTGTATTAAAGAAGGTCATCAATTTGCTGTGGCTGAAATTCCACTATATCTTGAAAATGGGCGACACCATGCAGAAGATGTATATATAATTGGTGTGAAATGTCCTCAAGAAACTCGCTATGCTCGTCTAAAAACTAATCGCCGCTGGACAGATGAGCAATGCCAAAGTATTGATAGTTGGCAGTGGTCAGAAGAAAAAAAATTTTCCATTTGCAACATCATTGTAGACAACACACAAGACATTAATATATCACATAATAAAGCAAAAAATATATTAAATGAGCTTAAATCAAAAGCTAATGAAAAAGAAATTGAACTTGCAAAGTATTTACAAAACCTTTGGTAACAGTTACGCTAAATAATCGCATCGGGTAGGTGAATATATGGAAGTTTGTATAGCTTATATGCGTGGTGCTCCTGTAATGCTACGCATTGAAGACGGTTTGGTTTACATTGATGATGAGCAACAACCTATTGTAGGTTTAAGCATAGAGGATTTAGAAAATTTTTCTAAATCCATAGCTTCTATACCTTTTGGGCCAGATTATGAAGGCTATCAGGCTTTAGTCAATGCTAAACGTGCAGCTTTTTTAGCCACGCTACTTGGTCGTGCCGCTGGTGATGAATGTGTAGATAAAATATCTAAGATTTTAGACAGTGTTCACTTTGATGTGCTTGAATATCTTGGAGAATATGAAGACTAATCCTACAGTAATTACATATTCTTCAATAAAAAATGCTTTGCTTTATCAAGCATACCTTGCGCGTCACCTGCTAAATACCAATTAATATTTTTTACTGCACGAAACCACGTCAATTGCCTTTTTGCATAGGCGCGTGTATTTTTCCTCCAAAGTTCAATGCTTTGAGGTAAGCTGACTCCCTCACAAAGATGTGCATATAGCTCAGCACAACCTATGCCAGACCAAGCTGGTGCATTTTTATCATCACAATGTTTAAGAGCAGTGGTAGCCTCTTGCAAAGCTCCAGCTTCCATCATAGACTCAATCCTTGCCCCAAGCCTTGGAGTTAAATCATCTAGCGACATATTAATACCTAAGTAAAGAGCATTTACTGGAGGAGTTGGCATAGCATGTTCATGCCACCAAGAAAAAGTTTTACCAGTAGCTGCAAAAACCTCCAAAGCCCGTACAATCCTTTGTGAGTCATTGGGATGTATACGCATGGCATATGCACTATCACATTGCATCAGCTCTTGATGCAATGACTTTGAACCTTCTTCCTTACAACGCTCAATAAAAATATGGGAAATATGTTTCGGCACAGAAGGAATTTGTGCAATGCCCTCTAAAATAGTTTTAAAATACAGACCTGTACCACCCACAAATATGGGAAGTTTTCCCGAAGCAATAACAGTATTTGCTGCTTTAATGGCTTTGTCTGCCCATTGTCCGGCCGATAATTTTTCTTGCGTATCTAAAAAGCCATATAAATGATGTGGGCAAGTTGCCATTTCTGCAGCATTTGGTTGTGCCGTAATGATTGGAAAGTGCTTATATACTTGACGTGAATCAGTATTAATTACCTCACCATTTAATACAGTGGCAAGGTGCAAGGCAACATCTGTCTTACCGGAACCTGTAGGCCCGGCAAGACATAAGGCAGTCAAAGCTGAACTCATGAGTTCCTAAATCCCCCAGCAGAGGGAGCAAGGCAAGGTGTGCCTTGCCTAACTTCACCCGAAACATATTTTTTATGTAAAGCTTGCGCTACATTATCCGGCACAAGATCTTCAACACTACCGCCATGACTTGCTGCAGCTTTAATAATAGTTGAGCTTATGTAAAGCCACTGGTAGTCAGTCATTAAAAATACTGTTTGTATCTCACGCTGTAACTTTCGGTTCATAAGAGCCAGCTGAAATTCATATTCAAAGTCCGATACAGCCCTAAGACCTCTTAATATAACATGCGCTCCACGCCTTGCAACATAATCTACCAACAATCCAGAAAATGGCTCAACCACTGCACCTTGCACATCAGCCAAGGCTTCTTTAGCCATTTGCACTCGTTCCTTATGGCTAAAAAGTGGATTTTTTGGGGTATTGTCTGCAACAGCCACAACTACAGTGTCAAAAATATCACAGCCACGACGAATAAGACTCAAATGCCCATTGGTAATTGGATCAAAAGTACCTGGGTATACAGCTATACGCTCTTTTCTACCTTCCATAATATTACTCGTGTTTGCCCAAAGGTGCGCTCTGTTAACACCTCAAGATCTTTATGAGCCTCTGCCGGCACAAGCTTGGTAGAACATTCCACCTCAGCAATTATAATGCTATCTTCATGCACCCAATGATTACGCACAAGTCTACTTAAAGTTGGATTAAGTAGATTTTTTCCATATGGCGGATCAATAAAAACCACATCGTATGCTTGATTTGGCCTTATATTTAATGCTTTTATCACATCATTTTTCACAATATTACAGCGCGCTGCATCAAGGGCTAACATATCGCTATTTTTTTGCAGACATTGCACAGCAGATGCAGAATTTTCAACTAAAGTAGCTCGTATTGCCCCACGACTTAAACATTCAAAAGCCAAAGAACCACTACCAGCAAAAAGGTCTAAAACTATACTCTCAGACCATACCACATCTCGTGACTGCAACATAGAAAAGAGTGCCTCACGTACTCTTGACATGGCCGGCCTATAGCCCGGTCCTTCAACAGTTTTAAGCACCCTACCTCTAAAATTTCCAGATATTATACGCATTGCATCCCAAAGACTTTACCTATTAATACAGTTTAATAAGCAAATATGTTTTATATATTTTACGTGCTTAAGTAGGCAATTGTGCCTACTTTGCACGCCGAATGAGAGCAAAAAACCACGCTTTTTTGCGTCCCACGGGGCGAATGAAGGCAGTGTGCCTTTCTGATTTATTCTGCTTGCATAATAAATCAGCATTTCCTTAAAAAGCAAAATAGTAAAAAATATAATTTACATCATATTACTAGTTTTACACCATGGCGCAAGAGGTAGACTATGCCTACATCAAGAAATAATTGCAAGTATTACAACTGCCTTGTATAAAAAAAACTACACTTTTATCTCTTGCACATCATATAAAATACTAATATAATTAACGTGATTTACAACTAAAAACTCCTGCACAATTCATTATGCTGAGGATTTTGAAGCATTTCCTTAATAAATAGACGAGGGTAGAATGAAAATTAATCAAAATAATTTTGAACAATCTAATAACATGTCCGAATCTTGGCGCATGATTCGTATTTTAACAGAAATGACCTCCGCCATAGACACACTTAATAATATTGACAAAAATTGTATATCAATCTTCGGTTCAGCTCAAACCAAAAGTGACTCACCATTTTATGAAGCAGCAGAAGAAATTTCAAAACAGCTTGTACAAAGTGGCTATGGCATAATAACTGGCGGAGGGCCGGGTATTATGGAAGCTGCAAACAAGGGTGCAAGTGCAGCAGGCGGCCCTTCCGTAGGATTACATATTCATCTACCTAACGAACAGCAATGTAATAAATATGTGCAAACACGCTGTGATTTTCGCTACCTCTTTGTACGAAAACTGATTTTTGTTAAATATTCATCTGCTTATGTTGTAATGCCAGGTGGCATAGGAACAGTTGATGAGTTATCAGAAATTTTTGCTTTGGTAAAAACAAAGCGCATAGATCCCCTACCTATTATATTATATAATTCAAAATATTGGGACAACTTAATTGACTGGTTATATACAAGCATGGCAGGTGAAAATTATATAGATGCAGAATCAATATCCAAAATTATAACTGTTTGCCAAGATCCAGAGCAAGTAATTAGTACAATTAAAAATTTTGTAAAAACATAATGTTGTTTGAAAACCTTATTAATCATTTCAAATATTAATATAATTTATGCCGCATAAAATAATTCAAGCGTCAAACATGCTTACTACACCAGAAGTTATACCCATTGCCGGTCCAATCCCCCCTGCTCCGCTTGGTTTTACTTGGGACGAACTTATGGATATGGCTCATTATGAGGCAAGCCTTGCACAAAGCATGGGTGAAATACCCGTTGGTGCAATAATCATCTCAATGCAAGGTAAAATATTAGCAAAAGAGCATAATAAATGTATATCATTACATGACCCAACTGCCCATGCAGAAATTTTAGCTTTGCGCACAGCCGGTGTTGCTCTTAATAACTATCGCTTAAATAATACCATCCTAATAGTAACACTAGAGCCATGCCTCATGTGCGCAGGTGCTTTGGTACATGCACGCATTGATGGATTAGTTTATGGTGCGGCAGATAGGCGTGCAGGGGCCATATCTTCATGTTGTGAGGGGCTAAACTATGGCTTCTTAAATCATAAAATATGGCATATGGGTGGTGTGCGCAGTGAAAAATGTGCAGCCATTTTAAAAGACTTTTTTAATAAAAAAATATAAATGCCCTAAACACACTTGCTAAATTCTTCATTGCCACTTAAAAGCTTCTTACACTTTTTCTATAATTGGAGTTTATTATGTCCTTAAGTATTGGTATTGTTGGTCTGCCAAATGTTGGTAAATCAACCTTATTTAATGCCTTAACCAAGGCACAGCACGCTCAAGCTGCTAATTACCCATTTTGTACCATTGAACCTAATAAAGCTACTGTGGCTGTGCCCGATGCACGCCTTGATGTATTAACAGAGCTTGCAAAACCACAAAAAACATTACATGCAAGTGTAGACTTTATTGACATTGCTGGACTTGTGCGTGGTGCAAGTACTGGCGAAGGTCTTGGTAATAAATTTCTAGCTACCATACGTGAATGTGCAGCTATAGTGCACGTAGTACGTTGCTTTGAGGATGAAAATATTACTCATGTGGATGGTGACATTGGCCCCATACGTGATATAGAAACCATTGAAACTGAGCTTTTACTTGCTGATATACAGTCCACTGAAAAACGCCTTGAGCGTCTACGTAAACAACGTGGTGACAAAACAATTCAAGCTTTAGCTGACCAAGTGGCACTCTTGCTTGAACATTTAAATGCAGGTAATGCGGCAAGTAGCTTTGTAAAACCAGAAGGTGACGCTTTTGCTACACAATGGCGTGAAATGGGCTTAATTACTGCAAAAAAAGTTATTTACTGCGCAAATGTGGATGAAAATAGCATTGCAGATACCAACGACTATGTAAACAGTGTACAAAGCTTAGCTAAAGAACGCCAGGCTGGTTTTACAACAATTTGTGCAAAAATTGAAGAAGAATTACAAGGTTTACCAGATGATGAACAAGCTGATATGCTTGAATCTTTTGGCCTTGCAGAAAGTGGCCTTGAGCGCATAATACGTACTGGCTATGAAACACTTGGGCTTTGCAGCTATTTTACTGTAGGCGAAAAAGAGGTTCGCGCTTGGACCATACATGAAGGCTGGAAAGCACCCCAAGCAGCAGGCGTTATTCATACTGACTTTGAACGAGGATTTATACGAGCTGAAGTTATATCTTATGTAGATTTTGTACAGCATAAAAGTGAAGCAGCCTGTAGGTCTGTAGGAGTTTTACGTACTGAGGGCAAAGAATATATTGTAAAAGATGGAGATGTGGTGCACTTTTTATTTAATGTGTAATCTTTTTCAAAAATATAAAATACACGTTTTAAAGTATTTATAAAATAAAGACCTTTGTGGAAATTATTACGCAAAGGTCTTTATTTTTTGCACTTATTCCTTACTTGCCTGCACACGCCCATAAGCGCATCATATTCATGGCGACGTATACTTACCCTACCTAAAAAGCGACGCAAGGGCATAAGAAAATAATCAGGATTGTCCCCATGTAGATAATCAATATGCAAAAGCATGTCTTTCAAATTAGCATAAAGTCGGTCTTGGTCTTGTGCTGAAATACGTAAAGGACTTTCTTCAACCTTACTTTCATGCTTATAAGGCTCTTGAATATTTTTTAGACATTCATACAAAATTAATAAAGTTGCTTGCGCTATATTAAGCGATGATGCACCAGCTGTTGGAATTGTTACCAGACGTTGGCAACACTCTATCTCTTCATTAGTAAGTCCCTTATCTTCTGGTCCCATAAGCAAAGCAACTCGTGAACCTTCTTTTAAAACAGTGCAAATTTCCTCTGCAACTTGCCTAGGACTTAAAAGTTCACGCCTCCAGCCACCGGTTCTTGCTGTGCTGCCTACAACTAATGCGTAAGGAGCAATAGCTTGGCGTAATGTTGGGTAAATTTCAATGGCATCAAGAATGTTTTTTCCCTTACTTGTAGCAAGCTGCATGGCTTTGTCTTTATTCCACAGTTCAGGCGCAACAAGGTTTATGCCACTAGCTCCCATATTAGCACAAGCCCTTGCAACCATACCAACATTTTCAGGAAATCGACTTTTAACAATTACCACATCAAGACCATTCAAATTGGGCAATGTAACCTTTTCAGATAACATACAAATCTTTTACTATAGTTAAAATTTACAATTTTTATTTATAGTAATTTCAGTTGAAATTACTATCTTGACTGCGAGAGCAGTCAAACACTTTAAAATACTATAAAATTAAGCAATCATATTCTGTAACATAAAATACACATATTCAATGGGTTGTGGTAGTTTAGGCCATATGTAATGCCCGGTGACGGCAATCATTGCTCCGCCAATACCGCACTTACATACTGTACCTAAAAAACGTCCCATCATCGCCCCAAAGGCAGCATCAAGTGATTCTTTATTTGAACGTCCTTTGAGCTTTTCCATAATAAAGCAACCAAGCCAAGCACCTAATAGTGCACCAATAAACGCACCAATACCAAAAAATAATGGTGCAAGCACAATAGCACCAACTATTGCCCCCACTACTCCGGCAAAGGTACCAGATGATGTTGAGCCATATTTTTTGGCTTTCATCACTTGTAGACCAAGTTCTAAAACTTCACCAGCTACAGCAAGCCCTATTATTATAACAAAAAATAACGTGCCCAGTTGTGATGTATCAGGATACACATATTTCCATAAAGCTATAAAACCAAGAATAATCCAATTTGCCGGTAAACTGAAAATATTCAAAAATAAAATGAGGGTTAAAAACCCCATAAACCCAGCAGCAAGTATATAAGCTAAGCCAGGTGGTATAATTAATTCCATAATTTATCTCGTAAATCTTGTACACGCACAGCCTTACCTTCTGAAGTTTCAATGCTCCCAGGCTGTACAAGTTCCACCTTTGGTGTAATTAAAATTTCATCACGCAAACGCCGAGCAATATTTGCTTGTAAGCTACGCAAAATCCGCATGTCTTCAACAAAATATTCAGCACTTATCTCAACTTGCACACGCATATTATCTGAAATGCCGTCACTTTCCACAATGATAAGATAGTTTTTGCCAACTTCATCAAAAGTCATAAGAACTTGCTCTATTTGCATAGGATAGATGTTTACACCTTTTATAATAAGCATATCATCTGCACGACCAAGTATCCTCTCAATACGTCTATGCTTACGCCCACACTCGCATTCACCCACTAAAAACCTTGTTAAATCACGAGTTCTATAGCGCAAAATAGGCATACCCTGTCTACAAAGACATGTCATAACAAGCTCACCTATTTCACCATCCGGTACAGGTTCTCCAGTTTCAGGATTTACAATTTCAGGTATAAAAGCATCTTCCCATACATGCAGACCATTTTGATGCACGCATTCAAACGCTACACCAGGTCCATTCATTTCTGACAAACCATATGAGTTATAAACTTTCATATTAAATAAAGTTTCAATACGCTTGCGATACTCCTCTGTGTATGGCTCAGCACCTACAAGTGCAATGCGCAAAGGCAAATCAGCCGGATTTTCTCCATTACTTTCTAAATTTCCACCCAAAATAAGTGCGTAAGAAGGTAAAATGTGAACCACTGTTGTCTGAAAGTCTTTCACCAGTTTTAACTGACGACGTGTATTACCAGCACCTGCAGGTATAGTTAAACATCCTAAACGCTCAGCACCATAATGTATGCCTAAACCACCAGTAAACAAACCATATCCTGACATATTTTGAAATACATCTTCACGCCTCACCCCGGCCATGTGCATACTACGAGCCATAAGATCAGCCCAAGAATTAAGGTCACTTTGAGTATGACAAATAGCTGTAGGCGTGCCTGTGGTTCCACTTGAACAATGCATACGCACAATATCAGCACGAGGAACACATAAAAGACCTGTAGGATAGTTAGCACGCAGATCGTCCTTGGTAGTGAAAGGAATTTTGCGTATGTCCTCAACACTTTGTATTGATGTAGGATTGACACCAGCTTGAGTTAATTTGTTTGCATAAAACTCGCATTTCATGGCTTGTTCGATGGTAGTGCGAAGCCTAGTACATTGTGCATCTTCAATTGCTTTACGATCCCATAACTCTGCTTTATCAAAAACTTCCATGCTATCCCCTTATATACTGAAATTGAATAATATTTAGCAAATTAATTTATTTTCCAGTGCCGACCAATTAACGCGCACCAAAGGCACTTAATAATCCAAAACATCCGGCCAACATCATATCCCCATATGGAGCAATGCACTGCCCATGACCCTGCAACATCTCACGCCTTGGACCTAATAAAAACGTAGGCGCAAAATCACCAGCTTCTTCTGGTATTGTACCAAAAGCAGTTCCATGACCACCGGTAGAACGCACTTGCTCATCTGGAAGCCATCCAAGCTTAAATTCCTTTAAATCATGCAAATAATCTTGCAACTCTCGCTGTCCGGTATGATGCTCAAAAATTGCTAATACTTGTTCTTTATAAATCAAAGCTGCAACTGTATGACTGTTACCTACATTGATAACCGTTACCCCTTGACGCCAAGAGCGCTCGCGAACCTCAACAGCGCATAAAGCTCCCAAAATAGCTGCAGTACCTGTATCAGCCATGGGACCACCGGTAAATTGCTGTATAGTTTTAAGACGAGTAAGCTCAGCTGGCACATCATCATATAACCAAGATTGAGCATTATTTGAACGTTCCAATAGCTTACGCCATGCAAGCATGCGCCCAAGACGATTACCGGCAATATTAATACCGTGATCTTGTGCCGCAGCCAATACTATATTTGGTAAAGGCAATCCTAAATGCTGCAAAGTGTGCTGCCAAAAATTAGGACTATAATCTGTTAAAAATACAGGCACAAAACCATTTGGAGCACTTTCACAAATGCTTATTCCCAAATTTTGTACCCAATTTATATCATCATGCAATGCAGCTGCCGCACTTACAGAACAAGATACAGCAAAGCCTGCTTGCAAATGACTTTTCAAAGCACGAAAAAAACCACCACCCATATTATGACCATATAACCAAATATTGCGCTTTTGTAGGGTAAGCTCAGCAATGCGCTCTGCCACCATGCGAGCCGGAGCAGGAACTACAAAACGTGGCCAATTTTCTGCCGTCATACCAGGACGAGCCAAAAGAACATCCTGCGTACCACTGCCAATATCAAGACATAAAATAGGTCCACTTTCATCCAAAAAATCAAATTTATTTAATGACATATCAAGCCTCAAAAAAATTCAAACAATAATTAATTATTATAACTTGAATGATGCAACTACGCAAGCCCTCATAACTCATCTAAAACCCAATACTTATACGCGCAGTTATTTACTAATATATTAAACATTTTGGCTAGAGTTGCGTAAAGTGTGTATTTTACCTGAAACCATTGTTTTTAACCATTCTTGCGGCGTGCACTGTGCATCTTCATGCAGCCTTCGTCATTCAAGGTATGTGGTAAGACGTTCTGTAGCTATCCCATTAAATCGAATCATCCAACGCTTTTATCTACTATAAGGGTCCTGCACAATTATTTTTTAGTTCTATTTTTATGCTTTTGCAGTAAATTTGCATTTATTTAAAAATCTACTTGTGCAGGACAAAAGCCTCAAAAATCAATCATTTAACGGCGAAGCAAAGCTCCACCTATTCTTGATTTTTGGTCGCATTGACTATCGTCAACGCTCCAAAAGACTCCACACAATGAATTATGCAGGAGTCTTACTATAGATAAGCATTTACACCTTGAACATGAAATACTTTATCTCGCCCTTTACGTTGTTTGGCATTTATGGCTTCGTAAGTAAGCCCGTTGTCCTTTACAAATTTTAATAAAATCCGTGAGTTTTCTATACACAATACACTATTTTTACTAATGTTAGCTTTAAAATGCTTACTAACTTCATTGGCATTGCGTTGTTTTAAGACTGCATCGCATATATTGCCGTTACGGTCTTTAGCTATAACTACTGGTATTTGTTCTAAGGAAGGAGTTGTATTGAAAAAGTAAGCTTAGTGTTTCGGTATATGCAAGCAGACATTACAATATTTATCCTGACGTTGGTGCAGTTAATGCCACTCGTTCTATTTATAATTTTGCCGTCTTGCCTCATATCAGGCTGTTGAAAAATAGCAATCTACGTCGTCAGCATAAAAAAGCCAAACTGCTTATGTATGTCTAATACACTTTGCTCTCTGTATCCGTAAGATTCACAAGCTCACCTAACGGATATGCTTCGCACCATTCGCGCAGGACTGCGCATCGTGACTTTTTTGCTTCCTCGCAGTGCACTATTTTTGAACAGCCTGCTAAAATCGACTTTTGCAACGGACTGATATTCAAAGCAGTTTTGTTATATGCTCCATAAAAGTGAATGACGCAAGGCAGAACCACCATCATATGACGTGGTAAAATTGCTCGTGCTTTCCTTTACGTTGGGCAGACTTAAAAGCGTTATAAAATGAGCTGTATCCAACACAAACTTATGCAAATATGTAATAAGCAATATCCTATTACCAAGAAAGAATGCAGATTTGTACAACATCAATAATTCTGTAATAATTATAAAAAATAGCAAACAGCTACCCCAATGATTTGATAAAATTATTTTATTTAGGGTAGCCGTATAGTATTGTACTATTTTTTCATACTGCGCTTAGATGCTTTAAGCGGGTTAATTTTTGCTGCTTTTTCCGTTGGCATAGCTTGAATAAGGTGCTTATGTTCTTCAAAAAATGTTTTATAATCAATGCCATAATCATTGATTCTTTGTTCCATAGCCTTGCGATCAGAATTTCTGTTTGGGTCTGATAAATTGCTATCAACATAGCGTTCCACAGTTAAATAAAGCCCTCTTTGGTCTATGGCAAGCAAGTAACTTGTCCCATCTTTTTCAAGTGGTTGAACAATCATTTCCTTAGCTGTCCCAAAGCGTGTAATCATAAAGATACCTACCTTAAAATTATTTTTTGCGCTGCCTCAACTTTATATTTTACATGTATTAAAAAAATATCTTTTTTATAATCACTAAAATATCTATATATCTAACAGTGTGCTTATTAAAATACCCTGCTGGCAAATATATCAAAGCCAATTGCTACGCCGTTTTGATAATGTTTATCATTTTCATTTGACCATGTCTATAATTTTTTCATCTTGATGCTTGCATAAGTCTTAAGGAAATGCTGATTTATTCTGCAAGCAGAATAAATCAGAAAGGCACATTGCCTTCATTCGCCCTGTGGGACGCAAA
>CAYJPT010000037.1:0-18580 GCA_964372165.1 uncultured Desulfovibrionaceae bacterium
AAAAGTTTACAAAAAATTTACAGTGCAGGACTAAAAGGCACGAAAATCAATCGTTAAACGGCGCAAATGAATTGCGCCTACTCTTGATTTACCGGGTCGTGCTGACTTTGTCATCAGTCTGAGACTTCTGCACAATGAATTGTGCAGAAGTCTCAAATAAGATGTGAAAGTTAACTTAATACATACGATATAAACAATTTTTGCCAAGTGCAAAGCACATGGTAAAATGGTAAGTTGTAATTTTTTTGTGCGGGTTTGTGTGTATATTTTCAATTTTTTTCTATAAAAATGAAAATATTCATAGCCGCCATAGGGAAAAGAAAAATACCGCAAACCGCACAAAAAAATTAACTAACTTATGAATTAACTTTGGAAATATTTGATATAAAAACACTACATAAAGTGTATTTAGTTGGCACTGCATGTATTGGAGACACGGCATTCTAATTTCAAATTTATGTATAAGAGATTTCATTTGAACAATGTAAATGTATGAGGTTGGGGAAGGTTTTTTGAGCAATTTGCTGCGACGGAGCGTATGCGGAGGTGCTGCAACGCAAAAAAAACTTTACCGAACCGCATACATTAGCTTTTAACTTCACAAATTAGAATGCCGTGGTATTGGAGCAATCAATCATTAATCATCAATTGCATTTTGAAAGGAAAAATGACATATTGACGAGATAGGAGCAAAATATGTCTGAAACAAACTCTAATGATTATACTCCTCCAATTTATGGTTTGAATGATCGCCCTCAAGGTATAAAAGCATTATTACTTTCCTTACAACACCTACTAGCTATGTTTTCCGGTAATATCCTTTGTCCAATTATCGTATGTAATATGCTCAACCTCCCCTCAAGTGAAAAAACTTTCTTATTGCAGGCTTCTTTATTTGCAGCAGGTATAGCAACACTTATTCAAGTTAAAAGTATAGGCCCTATAGGCTCAAAACTTCCCATTGTCATGGGTACAAGTAATGCCTTTATACCAACAGTTACCGGCATTGCCAGTCGCTACGGTGTGGGTGCTGTTATTGCTACAAGTTTTTTAGGGGGCATTTTTGAAACCATTATAGGCATTTTATTACCCAAAATTAAAAAACTACTAACTCCATTAGTCACCGGTGTAGTGGTGTTAACTATTGGTATTACACTAATTCCGGTAGGCATCAAGCAGGCAGCCGGTGGCAATAAGAATTTTGGTTCTTTAGAAAATTTACTATTATCTGGTTTAGTTTTAACCTGTATCATACTTTGCAATCGCTTTGGTTCTACACTGGTACGCACATCAGCCATAGTTATTAGTATGGCCATAGGTTTTTTAGTTGCAAGTGTATTTGGTCTTGTTGACTTTAGTGCAGTAACGCAAGCGTCTTGGATTTCTTTGCCAAATCCCATGCAATACACATGGATTTTCCCCATTGATGCAGTCATTGCCATGATACTTATGTATATGGTTACAGCAGCAGAAACAGTTGGTGATACCTATGCCATAACCAACCTTGCAGAAAACCGAGATGCCACAATGAAGGAAACTCGCGGCTCAGTCATTGCAGATGGAGTCGGAAGTAGTTTAGCAGCAATATTTAATGCTTTTCCTAATACTTCTTATAGCCAAAACATTGGAGTAATAGCAATTTCTGGTGTAATGAGCCGCTATGTAGTTTTTCTTACAGGTTGCATTTTGATTGTGCTCTCACTTTTCCCAAAATTAAGTGCATTATTTTCTGTCATGCCAACAGCTGTGCTTGGCGGAGCAGCCATTGTAATGTTTTCAACTGTGGCTTCATCAGGTTTATTAATTTTGCGAAAAATCCCCCTTACACGTAGAAATATATTAATAATTTCAATATCTGCCGGCCTTGGAATAGGCCTAAATGCAGTGCCTGAAGCCTTAGACATTTTGCCGGATGGATTAAGGCTTATTTTTGCAGAAACCGGTGTTGCTACATCTACATTAATGGCAATTCTTTTGGATCGCTTTTTTCCTGATACAAATCAATAATAACTGATGTTAACAACAAACATTTTAAGTATTGGTTACTATGCCCAAAAGCTAATAAAATTAAAAGCACAACCATGGCTCATTTTAGCAACATTTAAGCATAGCATTTATTTAAAAAGCAATACTTTTATACATGCAATATGCATTGTACATCCAAAACTTGGATGCGGACCACTCAACATTGTACTTGAACAGCACTACTTTGAACAAATGCTTTGGGAAAATGCAAATGGCATTATTGATAGTAAAACTTCTATTTTCATAGAAAACTCTTTATTACACATAGCAAATGCGAAGCCAATAAAACTACAACAACTAAGCCCTTGGGTAGCACCAAAATTTGTAAAACCAGATTTTACAATTTTATCACAGCACGTTAAAAAAACTCTTAGCTATGTCTTAGCAAACTATAGCCCAAGTGGTATTTTTCCAAATTTATTTTTTCATAAAACTCAAATTCATTTGGATTTCATTGAAAATAACATAATAAAAAAAGTTAAATACTTACAACAGATGCTACCACATTGGTTGGCAGATAAGCAAGATTGCCATACTGAGCAAAATATTATTTCCATACTTACTTCACTTGTTGGTTTAGGGCGCGGACTAACACCCAGTGGCGATGACTTTATTGCTGGCTTTTTTATGGCTTTATACAGTCTTGGTTTTGATAAAAAAGCTATGAATTTATATGTCTCACTTTTACCATATATCAACGCTAACACCGGAATTATAAGCGCATCGCTACTTTGCTGCACTATGCAAGGGCATGGCAATGAATTTTTGCATGAAGCTATTATGCAAATTTTACTTGGATCTCCATTAACAGCACTAGTACATATTCAAAACATGGGACATAGTTCAGGCTGGGATATGTTAAGTGGTATTTTATTGGTATTTCAAATTGTTGCCCAAAACAATTTTTAAAAGCAATGACGTAAGTCAATGCGACCCAAAATCAATATGCAACTAGGCCAGCGGAGTAGAAAATTATATTTAGTAATTTTCTAGACTTTTTCTTGAATGTGTTATAAGCTAAGCAAATGAATGAACTATATACAACTCAATTAGAACGTAGCGACCTAATAGAACTTGAGGGAAGTTTAATTGATGCTTTTCGCAAGATATTATCTTTCCAAAGCCATAGTCTTTATTTTCCAACCCCTCACAATACTCCACAAGAACCACAATGGATAGCAAGGGAACGCACATTATTATTACCTTTGCAATATGAAAATAAAAATTTTGGTGTTTTTATGGTGCGCAAAGCTAAAGCTAACGAAGTAAAGCGTTTATTGCCTATACTACCTGAATTAGCAACACTTTGCCTTGAACATTTGCTATGCATAAAGCAAAGCCGTATAGATGAAATAACCGGCCTTGCGCGTATGAGTCGCCTTTTCATGAGTATGGAGCATAACACTGACATGGTGCGTTCGCCATTTATGGCTAACACCGACAATGAATACCAAATTCCCGTTAACAAAGCTTGTATGGGTTTAATCGTTGTGCGTTGCTCAAGATTTCAAAATGTAGTTTCAGAATTTGGATACATGTTTTCCAACAATGCACTGGCAGAATGGGCAAAAATATTACAAAGCCAACTGCCTGCTGAAGTTATTGCTGCACGCAGTGCTGAAAATGAGTGCACAATATTAATACCTGCAGCCACACGAGCATCATGCAAAAAAATTGCACAACAAATACTCAAACATGTTAATGCCTTTACATCAATGCACTCAGCAAGCAAACGCAAAGTAAGCCTAAAAAGCGTATCCGGCTTTGCATTATATCCTCAAGATATGGATAATAAACATATGGCTTTGCCCATGGCGGAGCAAATTCATCATCTTTTAAATAAGGCAAGACTGGCTGCAGATATAGCGCATGAACATACTACGCTGCAAAGTGGTAATACAGACCTTGACCAAGAATATATTTGCATGTCCTTTGCAAATATCATTTCTCGCGGAGGACTTATCCAAGACATTCTCCCGCACGGTAATGTGGTTACAAACTTAGGAAAAAACATGGGCGCTTTGGAGGGTCAATGCTTTTCTGTTTGGAGTCAACAAGGGCTTTGCAAGGGTGAAGTTTTTTTAAGTCATATTGATGAAAATAAGAGTATAGCGGAAGCAATACTACATGACCCAATTTGTCCCTGGGAAGTTGGTGATCAGCTACGCATTGATCATGTAAAAAATTCAGCATACCAGCCTAATTCAAAACAAGATTTAAATGAATCTGACAATAAAAATACTACACAAGGCAGCGTCGTTCTTTCGCATGCTAATTTCATGCAGCGCTTTACTAAAGAGCGTGAAGCAAAGGCACATTTTACCATTGCTTTAATACGCTTAAATCCTAAAAATGGTGAGTTATTTGAGCAGAAACAAATTGAAGATATTGAAAGTTTGCAAAACAATTGCACAAAAACACATTTGGCTGAACAATCAAGCAACAAAAATCAAACCGAACAATTAACTTTTTCTCCTCCTGTTTTAAGTGGAAGATATGGACAAACTAGCCTCGTTTTCCTCTATTATTCTAAAAATGAACAATCAATTTATGAGTTTTATGTTGATTTAGTACAAAAGGCAGAACAACAAGATATTCATCTTGCAGTAGGCATTGCTTCATACCCATATTTACAATACAGCAAAGGAGATATTTTAGAAAATTGCCATAAGGCTCTTGAGTTAGCCATGTTACTTCCAAAACCACAAGTGGCACTCATGGGTAGCTTAGCCTTAAATATAAGTGCAGATCAACAGTATAGCCGTGGCAACATTTTTGAAGCTGTAGAAGAATATAAATTAGCTCTTTTAGCTGATTCCAAAAATGCAATGGCATGGAATTCACTTGGAGTTTGTATGGCTGCACTATCTCGCCCAAGTGAAGCCAAGCAATATTTTAAAGAAGCCTTAAAACTTTGGAAAAAAACTCAACTCACAGCGCAACAAAAAAGTGAGTATACAGCCACACTTTATAATCTTGGCACACTTTGTCAAAACCTTGAAGAAATACGCAGTGCTACACAATATTTTAAACAATGTATACAAATAGATAATGAACATTATTTTGCCTATATCCGCCTTGGGCAATTGGCAGAAAAAGCAGGACGATACGGCCAAGCGCGCCAATACTTAGACATTGCCGCTTCTTTTGAAGATATTCATAAAAAATATGGTGGCACAGCACGCAGACATTTGGCACGTGTAGCTCTACAGCAACGCAAAAATTCTGAAGCTCGTGAATTAATCCATGAAGCTTTGTTACGCAATCCTCAAGATGCCATAGCCCTATGTATGCTTGCAAAACTATACCTTGAAGGTGGCGAAGACCCACAAATGTCAGAGATGTTGGCTCGTAAAAGTATTGGGCTTAGACCTGAATATACGCCGGCATGGCAAGTATTAGCTCAAAGTTTACGTGCCCTTGGACGTGAAGATGATGCTTTACATGTTGAACAACGTACCGCTTAAGGATTAATAAATATACTGAGTAGTAAGCATAGAAAAAGGCATCATGGCAATAAGATGCTAAAATATTGGCAAAGCAACTTATGCCAATCAACTTGGCTTTGTACTTGCCAAAAATCCAAATTTTTAGTGCCAATTATCCAATATGGAACTTTTCGCACATCATCTGATATGTCGTTATGCGCCCCATCTGCGTGCATACCATGATCACTTGTTACAATGACCGTGGCATTATCGGCAATCCATTTTTGTACATATTCTGCCAATAGCATATCCACTACACGCACTGCCAAGCGATATTTTGCACTATTTGCTCCATGCAAATGACCTGCAGCATCAACACCCATAGTATGCACAAGCAAAAACTCCGGCTCATAATGCAAACGTAAAGCTTCTGCATCTTGAAAAACATAAGCATCGGGATAATCATCAGTATTATAAAAAATACCATGTTTTATTGGTCCGTTGGCATTAATGGTTAGCCTGTGTTCTTTTATATTGTACGACTCACCATTGTATATTTCGCGCATCCAATAATATGCAGCCATAGCGCAAGTTTGACCATTTTGGTGTAATTTAGAAAAGAAAGATTGTGCAAAACACTCTGCAGAAAGAAATCCGCCATTATTAGTGGTAATACCTGTTTTAAGTGGTTTTTCGCCTGTAAAAAGTGTTGAGTAAATTGGACGTGATAAAGTTGGTAGTTCACAATCAACACAGCCAAAAATCGCACCTTGTTCTTTACACGCAGCAAGATAAGACATATGCATAGCACTTGACATATTAAGCCCGTCAACAAGCACAAAAATCAAATTTCCCATTTATTCACCCTTGCTCAACTCACTGATATGATAGTACAAAACAAACTTAATATTTTTAAAAAACTATTTTTTTTCATAATGCATCACACAAGCCATCCAAACTTTAAATTACAGGGAATTTAAATATAAAGTTGAAGATATTAACAAAAATCAATATGTAATAAAATGTTGCACAATATAGCACTTTCATGATAACCTTACGAATGTTGCAAAACAGCGTAAGCAATTTATTTTTTATAAATCTATTTACAATTATAATCAAAAAAATTAGGCATATATGAGAACTTTGACTCGGTATATAATACTGTTTTATTTTATTTTGTCCTTTGTCGTTTGTTCGTCATATAGCATTGCACAGGAAAACAATACACAAAACTCACAATATTCGCAAACTCAAACAAATTTGGGTGAGTTGTGGACGGGTTCACTTTATACATCAACATATAGAGCAGGTCTTTGTATTGAATCTGATGGCAGAGTGCGTGGTGTTTTATTATTAAAACTTAAAAATGGGCAAATTGACACCTATCACTTTTATGGTATTATGGACAGTAATGGTATTATCAAAGCAAAACATAAATCTGGTCACCTTTTTGTGGGAAAGTTTGATGATGAAATAAGCGTCAGTGGTGATGTTACCCTTAGTAATGGTTTTTCTGTAGAGCTTAAAGGCGACAGATTACAAAACGCAACACTCACTGAACGTTGTGGACCACTTGCGGAGTAATAAATATGTTATGGTTGTATGCTGCAATCTTACAATGTATTATACTTTTAGCCATATGGCGTATGGCAAGAAAAACTATTTTTGAAAATAATACTCAAACATCAAATATTACATTAGATGATGATGCACTCTACCCCACTGTGGCTATGATAATTCCTGCTGCTGGCAATAACCCTGTCATGCACGAAGCCATATCATCACTTTTAACACAAAACTACCCACACTTATTGCCTATAATTGTCACTGCTGACAAACAAGACCCAGCAACTCAAGTTGCGAGTTCAATTAAAGACAGTTTTCCTACAGCTCAATGTTTAATTGCCGGCGAAGCTGCGCACTGTTCGCAAAAAAATCATAATATTTTGTTTGCCTTATCACATGTCAAACAAGATGCAGATATCTTTGTTTTTTGTGATAGTTCTCATATTGCAAAACCTGATTTTATAAGTCAATTAGTATGGCCAATTATTAATGGTGAAGCTGGATTTACCACCGGTTACCATGAGGTTGAAGCTTATGATGATAAACCTGTAACTTTAGCTTATCAATTTTGTGTTCTACTTATGCGCCTACTGCAAGCTATTGCTATATTTACGCAACCTTGGGGCGGAGCCATGGCTATTTCGCGGCAAGTGTTTGAACATCACAAAATTGTAGATATTTGGAGAGAGAATGTTGTCGATGATTGTTCACTAGCAAGCTTATTGTTAAAACGTAAACTACATGTTAAGCTTTGCCCTAAAGCAATTCTCACCACTAAATCTAAAAATCACAGTTTTGAAACTTGGTGCGCATGGATGCAAAGACAAATATTGTTTCTTAAATTTTGCATCCCAACACAATGGTATTGTCTAGGATTTTTTTCAGTAATTTTAGCATTGCCTATTCTGTTATCTTGTATTATGTTGCTTTCGGGATTAACCAATATGTTAGCTTCTGATATGGCTTGGTTCGTCATTCTATCTGCTATCCACCTTGGTATTTTAACTAAAATTATTTTAAGTTGGCGAGAACTTCTCCCTCGTGAAACACCCACAAAAGCGTGGCTTACTGCTTTTGTTATTGGTTTTACAATATTTGCATGGACTTTTTTCAAAACTATTCGCCCTTGGTTCATTGATTGGCATGGTAAACGCTACAATGTCACTAAGGGAGGAAGAGTAATCAACATAGAAAAACTACTGTAAGGTTCACCTATGATTACAATGTCAGACCTTTTGCGTGTTAGTTTACGCCAGGTTATACGTCAACGCGGCTTTGGAGTTGTATTCTCTATTGCTCTTGGTATTACAGCCTTAATTACTTTGGCAGTGCTTGGGCGTGAAATACGTTATAATATTAGCCAAGATATGATTCTTATGGGGGGGGTTAACATTATCCAAGTTATAATGGATGACATACCTTACCCAGATCAACCAAAACGTGAATTTACTGACGAAAGTATACAATCTATTCGTGATATATCAGGAGTAGAAACACTTAGTGCCATTGTTGCAGGATCTGAGCCTTTTCAAATTAGAACTGCAAACACAACATTAGTTATTCCATTTAGGGGAGTTGATGATCAATATTGGCCAGCTTATGCCGCAACACTATATGCAGGACGATTTTTTGATAAAGCAGACATTGATGACCACAATAGAGTATGTGTTTTAGGGTGGGAAGCGGCAGAACGATTTTATGGCACTCCTGAAAAAGCTGTTGGAGAACTTTTAACACTTGGTACTGATATTTTTGAGATTGTAGGTGTTGTAGGCGGCATTATGCTTGGTGAGGGTATACGATCAGGATTTATACCACACACCACCATGCTAGATCGCAAATGGGCTTTTGGTAAACTTCAAAGACTGTTAGTACGGGCTACTGCTTGGGAAGACATACCAAGAATTGTAAAAGAAATTCCAGATGCAGTAAAATCCAATCAAGATGCACCAAACCTACTCATTCGCACGCAAGAAGAACAACTTGACCGTATTAAAACAACATTCTTATTTGTAGAGGCCCTACTTTGGCTTGGTATTGCTGCATCATTATTACTTGGCGGCTTTGGCATATGGTATGGAACATTTGCATCTGTACGTGCAAGAACTCGCGAAGTTGGGTTAAAAAAGGCCATGGGCGGTTCAGATAGTGATATCTTAGCGCAATTCCTAACAGAAGCACTTTGTAAATCTGTAGCAGGTGGTGTGATAGGAATTTTACTAGGCATACTATGTGTTGAAACCGGAAGTTATCTGTTAGGTGCTGCAATATCTTATAATTTACTTTTATTAAGCAGCATAGGTAGTATCATTTTCTCCGCTGTTATTGGTATTGCAGGCGGTATGTTCCCAGCTTTACAAGCTAGCCGCATGGACGTTGTCTCAGCATTACGCTTTGAGTAGGTAAAATATGAATCCAATTATAGAAGCAAAAAATATTTATAAATGCTACCCTGGTTTTCCTCCGGTGTTGCGCGGTATCAACATAAAAGTCATGCCGGGTGAAATGGTCGCTATTATGGGACCTTCAGGTTGTGGTAAGTCTACAATGTTGCATATTTTAGGCATGCTACACGCGCCTGATAGTGGACATTTAAATATTCTTGGCACTGATATTATGACCCTTAGCCGTGATGAAACTTCATCATTTAGGCGTGGAAATATGGGATTCGTAATGCAAAGCAGCAATTTATTTGACTTTTCTACAGTATTTGAAAATGTCGAATTCCCCTTAATATTTGAACAAGTGCCACCTGAAGAACGTTGGGAAAGAGTCATTCGCGCTCTTGAATTAGTAAGACTTTCACATCGTGTAAGTTATCGTAGTAATCGACTTTCTGGTGGTGAACAACAACGTGTAGCTGTAGCGCGTGCCATGGTTAACAATCCGCGAATTCTACTAGCAGACGAACCCACAGGAGCACTTGATTCGCGCACATCTAAAGTAGTGATGGAAAACTTCCGTACACTTGCCCACGAGGGCGGCATTGCCATGGTCATAGTTACACATGACCCAAGTGTTGCAGAGTATTGTGATAGCATTTACTCTTTAGAAGAAGGTGTTCTAATTTGTAAAAAACAAACTACGGTTACAATCACTAAAGTTAACAGCCAACTGCTAGAGTCTAATCCACGCATTTTAAATGCAGCATGTGTTGTGGATGAATTTCCAACAAAGTATGGTACAACAGATACACAACATATTCTTAACATCTACGACCAAAAACTTTTATCAAGAGTATATTCAATGCGCGGTGCAAAGTTTACTTCCATTGGTGATGGAGAATATTCTTTGCCCGTAATTATTAAAAAGCAAGGATCTATTAGAGCTTTTTTAAATATATTCTCGCTCTTACGAGTAAACCACGGAAATCCTGGTATTGTGTGGAAATACTGGTCTCAAATACCACGAAGACAACGCTTTAATATTTTTGCAGCCATACGCCATTTATGGCATATGGCAAAAAGTATTAGCATGGTGCGCTGGAGTTTAGCCGAAGACACATCACACTTACATGCTGTTGGTTCAGAAAGTGCTGCCACCGCTGCTTGGATGGCAAGTGGTATACTTGGCATTCCTTTCTCTTTCTCTTTCCAGGCAAAACACCTTCATAACATTCGTTTAGCAGCTATAAAAGCAAAATATGCTTCATTTGTGTGTTGCGACAGTAAGCAAACACAAAAAGAACTTATTCAAGCTTGTCTTAATAATGAAGCAAACTTCCCAGTTAACAAAATTATACATAGTTATGAAACTCCAAGCATTGGAGCTGCTATTGATGGTGATGTACTGCCAGCAAGTGGAGCAGTTCACGGTCAGATTAATATTGTCATGGCTGGACATATTACTGAAACAAAAGGCATACTAACTGCAATGAAAGCCTGTGCTGCATTAAAAAAAGATAAAATTCCTCTGCACTTAACAATTATAGGGGATGGTCCATTTTTACGCAAGCTACGCTTGAATGCACGACTTATGGGACTTAGAAAAAATATTACTTTTACAAAATATATTACACATGACCAAATGGGCGAACATTATAACAAAGCAAATATTTTTATTGCTGCAAATACAAGTAGTAAGCAAAGCCATGAAAGCAGTATAGCCACAAGCCTTACTGAAGCAATGCTCTTTGCTCTACCCATTGTTGCAAGTGATTTAAAAGCGCACAAAGAAATATTAGAAGATGAACAAACAGCTCTCATATTTCAACAAAATAGCGTGGAAAGTCTCACAAAAGCACTCAACAAACTTATCACTAGACCAGATGAAGCAAAAATGATGGGTAAAAAAGCCCAGGAAGCTGCGCAAAAGTTATTTTTACCAGAAATACAAGGATTACAATTATCTAAGGCAATCTTAAAGCATCACAGTATATCAAAAAATAATGCACAAATATAGTAAGAAATCACTTGACCAATAGCAACTTTTTGCTTATCTTCATTGATGTCAGTAAGCGGCTGTAGCTCAGCTGGATAGAGCAACAGGCTACGAACCTGTAGGTCAGGAGTTCGAATCTCTTCAGCCGCGCCACAAATTTCAAGGGTTTACGAGAATTTCGTAAACCCTTTTTTTGTTGTACTACCTGCTTTTTTAAGACTGCGCAAAATGAATTGTGCAGGAGTTTTAATTTAGTGATGTCTTCTTGACTGTTGTAGTTGCCTGTCCAAATAAATCCTGCTAAACTCCTTGGAGGCGAATAAACAATATGTTTTGAGTTGTAGTTGCCTGTCCAAATAAATCCTGCTAAACTTACCCTATAAAAGGTTGTTTTTTTACCTGTGTTGTAGTTGCCTGTCCAAATAAATCCTGCTAAACTTTGAGCCAGCATGTTTTCTGCCAAATCGGTGTTGTAGTTGCCTGTCCAAATAAATCCTGCTAAACTATTTAAGGCACAACACTTTATTTTACTTATGAAAAATACTTGTTGTGCCTTAAAAAAACGTCTATCGTGAACGACATTGGAGTACCTCTTATCTTTCTTTTTTCAAAAAACAGGAAATTTTAATTGTGGCAGATTTTCTTTTGGAAATAGCAGAAAATGAAAGGCATTTATGCGTTGAGCGAGGCTGTGTTGTCATCAAGCACAAGCATGAAGTTATTAAAAAAATACCTACAGACACCTTGAGTGCTGTTATTCTAAGTGCACATGGTTGTACTGTTTCTAAAAACTTCTTAGCGACTGTAGCAGAGCACGGCATCCCCGTAGTTACTTGCGGAAAAAATTATCTTCCTATTTCCATAACCTTACCTACAGGAACGCATTATAAAAGTTTGCCTGTAGTTACGGCACAAATGCACGCTTCCCCCATTCTCAAAAAAAGACTTTGGCAACAGATTGTCATAGCAAAAATACACAACCAAGCCCAAATTTTACAAAAAAGCACTAAAAATACGCATGTAGCACATCAAATTTCGTTACTAGCAAAAAAAGTTCATAGTGGGGATAGCGACCACAAAGAAGCACAAGCAGCACGGCTTTATTGGGGTGCCCTCATGGGGAAAAATTTCATACGAGATAGAAATGCTCAAGATATAAACATTTTCTTTAATTACGGCTATACTATTTTACGTGCCGCGTGCGCACGCGCTTTATGCGGTGCTGGACTATTGCCACTCCTAGGCGTACAACATCACAATACTTATAATGCCTTTTGCCTTGCTGATGATATGATGGAGCCACTGCGCCCCTTTGTAGATAACCTTGTAATGTCGTGTAAAACGCTACGAACTGCATATGATTTAGAACCTAAGCATAAAAAAATATTAGCAGAAATATTGCGTACTCCCCTGCCCTTTGGAGGTGAAAAACACACACTATTTTCTGTGACTTCGCGCATGGCCTTTGGCTTGGTAAAAGCATTTATGCAAAAAGACGCAACCTTGCTTCCATTGCCTTATATTCCGGCAGAATTAAAACAAAGTATGAAAAATCAACGCAATACAATTATAGATTAAAACAAAAACAATTGCCCACCGTCATTGAGTTCTTGACTCTCATTTCGCTTTTTTGCTGTACCAAAATAATTTTTAGTCATGCCATATTGTCTATCTGTGATAAACATTACTGAAACCGAACCATTTTCCACCAGGCACAAAGATACTTGCTGAGCCAGGCGTTGTGCCTTTTCTAAACTTTCAGCATGACGTATGTATACAGAAAATTGTTTACGCACAAAACCTAACTCCAAAAGTGAATTACGAAAGCGCGTGGCAAGGCGCATTTCTTTCTTACTGCTCACAGGCAAGTCAAACATGACTACAACCCACATAATAGTATATGCCGAAGGAGGGTTACATCTTTTTTTTGCCATGCCAAAGCTTTGTATGCTTATGGGTGACTTTTCCAAAAGGTGAAAGCTCTACCTTGCGAGCTTGTGTTTTAGTATAGGTAATTAAACCTTTGCCTCCAGAAGTCCATCGAGAAACTCCAGCTTTATTATCTAACTCTCTAGCGTCATAAAGTAAATTCACTTGAAATTTATCTTTGGAAAATTTTTGAACAATACACAACACTTTTCCTACTGGCGCTGGCATTTGTAATTTTGTTTTCATTTCCTCATCTACAGTAAGCTCAAGCACATCCCCCTTATATACTGACCAGAGCAATTTACCTCCTTGACTTTGCCATGAAGGGACAAAATTTTTCTGATTAGCATTAAAACGGGAAACACACTCCCAGCCAATACTTCCATCTTTTTTTACATAAAAGTCTACCCGTAAATTATTTTTTGGTTCAAAACCGCATTGTTTTTTTAGGCAAACACCCACAAGATTTTTAGGTTCAACTTTTCTATATTTATGCCCAATATTATCTTGTTTCTGTGCTAAACGCAAAGCTTCCTTGACTATACTGATATCGTCAATATTTATTTCCTTTAGCCCCTTTTCCCTATTGAGGGCATTGCGGTCTTTCAAAGCCTGTTCGGCAGCAATGTATTTATTTTCGATGCATCCATATTGGTGCAAGCACTCCTTATGGAACTTTTGGATATCAGGCACATCTTGGGGCAAAGTTGTTAAAGAAAAAACAATATTGTTAACATCTTTTTTGCTTTTTACATTAGTAAAAGCACGCTTATAGGTAATAATATAATTTTCTGCATCTCGAGGGTCACGGCAAAGTACACGATATTTTGTAGCGTCATGCAATTTGTTATTTGCTCCATGCTCTAGTTTAGGGGAAACTTTTACCCCTTGCAAAGCTTGCAATACGGCAGCTCTAAAGGCAGTGCCATCTTTGCCAAAAGGTGGTGGAAAATCTGGTAAACGCTTATTACGTTTTTCTGCTTTAGATAGCTGTTGCGCCATACTGCGTGTGGTACACGCAAGCACAATGGCGTCAAGAGCATGGTGCCTATGGTCTATGCGTGGTTTGCTTTTCCAATCAGGATTTTTTAATTCTTTACCCCACGCATCAAGCTTAACCTCTCCGGTTTGTTCATCAATTATTTCTTTACGAATTTGAATACCCATAAGGTCATATTCTAGCCCGTCCAATCCCCACGCATGACGCAAACGTGCTGTCATGCTCCCACGGATAGGAATGACATTTGCACAAAGTGCAGACAAGTAACGTGCCGCCATTTTAGCCATATAACTAGTATCGGTAAGGCGGTGATCAGTTTGGTCGGCATCACCTATACTTTCAAAACGGCTTTGCGCATCAGACATAAAACGCCAAGCTTTAGCCCTAAACTCTTTTTTATCGGAAAGTCTTTGTAAAATATGTTGCCATTGGTTAGGGTATTTTTCTTGTATAAAGTCATAAGCATATTTATCACTTTTAGCCAAATTAATTTCCCTTTTAGTTAAGGCTAAGTTACTATATGTATCTGAACCTCCGCGGGATTGGCAAATAATATGGTCAACATCGCAAAATTCAAAATCCGTGAGAGCTATTTCTTCTAAAGAATAAGCATCTTTATGCCCTTGATCTTTCCAAAGGCGATATTTTATACGATTTTTACGCGATGGGCGTATATGCACCTTGCGCAATTCTTCGTCAAATGCTTCATTTTCCTTAGTACGTTTTTTACGTTCAGCCTCAAGTTCATCACGTTTTTTTTGTGATAAACCAAATTCTCGCGCAAGCTCTATATGAATGCGTTGGGGCTTTCCATACAGTTTTACAATTTCATTAACAACTTTACGAAGTTGATTGAGAGCCACATGTACCACAGGATTGGGCACGCGCCCATAACGGGCTTCTTCTTCAGCTGCTTGTTTTTTGTGCCACGGGTGTACTGGTGTAACATCATGGCGTAACATTTGCCCGTAATAAGGCAATTCACTCATACTACCAGCAATACCACGTTTTAATTCTTCTTCTGCAGTGTATCCGCAAAGATCTGCCGCTTCACGTGAGGTAAGCGGATACCACTGTTTCTGTCCATCATTTTCTTTCTCCACACCTTCCTTTAATTTCTGCAAAATACGCTTGGTGGCAGTAAGCCCAAGGGCGCTTCTATCCTTTGGGAGTAAAGATAAACAATTGGAAAGAGTACGTAAACCTTGGCGGTCTTTAGGAATATGTAATCTTTCTGCGCAATTAAGTAAAAATTGCTCCTCCGGCATAAGACGACTATCTTTATTATGTGGCTCAAGACGTGGGGTGGCAATAAAATCCAAAATATCATCTTGCTCTTTATGAGAAAGTCGTTGCCAATGTGCAATTTCAGTAAAAGCCTGTACATGGCTTAAACCTTTAATATTTTTATCTTCGTCAGGCATGTTGATTTTAAGGACTTTTTCATTAGTATATTTTTGTAATTCTTTTTTTATACTTGTTTTATTTTGATTTATTCCACTCTGAGCTATAGAAACAAGTTCATCACGCATTTTTTTGCTAAGAGTATGAATAGCATCTGAAGTTTGATATCGTAAATTATTTATCTGCTCATAAATGCGCCTTTCTTCAGAAAGCCTATGTAACTTTGCTAAGCGCTCCTCACCACTATCAGGGTCAAAGGAACATACCCCAGTAGCATAAGGGGCATGAGGTTTATCTGAAAAAATAATTTCATATATTTTTTCTTTTAATTCATCTGTAAGATCTGAATAATACACAGCTTGTTTTTCCCATAAAGCATAAAAGTCATCTTTGACTAGAAAACGTGGTACAGCGTAATCTATAAGATTTTCCGCGATAAAGCGGGCGCGACGACGTACTGTTTTCTTAACATCGTTACTACGTAGACGCTGCATGAAAAAATCCCCAAGAGAAATTTTTTCATTATTGACACATGTTTCCAATTTTCTATAAAATGCCGCTGTACTGGTTTCCTTCTTTTTTGAGTTTGTGGTAGCCGCATCAAGTGATTCTGTGTCTTCACTTTGCGTTAGAAATCCTGCACCACGAAATTTGGCTATATGCAAAAGGCATCTTCCAAGCTCATGCAACGAAGTAAACTTTTGCCGCACACCATGAGCACGTAGACGATATGGTGAGCGTGTTAATAAGGCTTTCAATTCTTCAATGTCAGTAGGGAGTAAACCATGAATTTGCAAAAATTTTCGTAGACTTTGTAAACGCTGACGACGCCTGCGTATGGTTTTACGAGATTGTCGCGAAGCTCGCCTTTCTGCAGCCCCTATGGGGGTTTCAAAAATACGCACACCTGCATCCAATATACTTAATGCATTGTCATTTTCATCTAACCGAATAAGAGCTGTACCTATGGATGCAATGCCGAGATCAACACTCAAGGCATATGTATAATTTTTTGCCATAACTCACTCTCCAAATAAATTTACAAAAATACAAAAAAAATATTGCACATTTTATAAGCGTATGGCAATAAGAAAGTGCTTCTTAAATATTTTTAGCAGGATTTATTTAGGCAGGCAACGATACAACAAGGCCAACTGTGGTTACAGTTGGACTCGTAAAATTTGGATGACCCCTTGGGCAACCTTAGGGGTCTCCGCTTTTGTGATTTTACAGTAACAAAACCTACAAATCATAATGCCCTTTTCAAGAAATTGTAATAAGAGTTTCATCCTTTACGCCGTGCACTAAGAGCCAAAGTAGACACAAACAAGCAAATTAAAGATAATACAGCTAAAACATAACCGTCTAATAAGTAACAAGAGTAATAAAAAATTTTTTATGGAACTAGTATGTTTAATAAAATTTCGATAGATACATGGAATCGTCGCCAAATATATACCTTTTTCACCGAGCATGAACGTTGCTGCTTTAGCATTACTGCCAATGTGGATGTCAGTATATTTTTACAAAATGTGAAGCAAAATAAGGAAAAATTTTTCCCAAAATTACTCTATGGCATCTCTTATATCCTCAACCAACATAAAGAATTTAAGATGGATAAGGACCATGAGGGCAACCTTGGCTACTATGACGTAATACACCCCTGCTTTACCGTTTTTCATCAAAAAGAAGAAATGTTCACCCTGCTTTGGACGGAATTCTCTAACGATGAAGCAAAATTTTTAGAAAACTATAACCATGACATGGCCCTGTATGGAGACAAACCATTTGACATAAAAACATTAAATATAAAAAACTTCTTCCACATTTCGGCTGTGCCATGGCTTTCTTATACAAGTGCAGTCCTAAACATTGAGGGACAAAAGGAAATTTTCATCCCAAATTTTACCATAGGTAAATATTTTGAGGAAAATTTCAAAACACTACTCCCCATATCCGTACACGCAAATCATGCTACGGTAGACGGATTTCACGTTTCAAGATTCTTTGAAGAATTACAGAATTGGATAAATATTTGATTTTATTATGCTAAATATTCACGGCATCACTATACATTCATACATCAAGGAAAAGCGCAAAACCATCTCCATTAAAATCACCCCCAAGGGTGAAATCACCTTAAAAGCCCCCTTGCGTATTGCCGATGCTGAGGCTTATGGTTTTATAGAACGTAAGAAAAATTGGATACAAAAAAAACTCGCCCATTTTGCGCAATTTGAACCAATAATAGAAGCATCTATCACAAGCGGGCAAAATTTTTTATACTTGGGCCAGCAATACATCCTAACTATAAAAGAAAATAAATCATCAGAATGCATTGAAATCAATAATAATACACTAATTATACATACAAAAAAACTAGAAAATGAACGTCACAATAAACGTTTGATGGATAGGTGGTTACTAAGACAAGCTGAGCGCATTTTTCATGAACGTTTAAGCCTTGCCCTGCAAAGTTTCCCAAGTCTTGCTAGGCCTGTGCTCAAAATCCGCAAATACAAAGGACGTTGGGGAAGTTATGCCTCCAATCATGTTATGGCTCTAAACTCCTTGCTCATCCACGCCCCTCAAGTTGCTATTGATTATGTAATTATACATGAGCTTTGCCATTACTATCACAAAAAGCATGATGCAAAATTTTATGCCCTACTCGCAGACAAAATGCCCCAATGGAAAGAGGCAAAAAATAACCTTAATCAAGACTCCTGCACAATTAATTAGAGTTTTTCATTGTAATTATTTGTAATTTAAAGTAATATGCTTGAAGCGCACAGGGGTTTTATTATGAAAAATCGCAATAAAGTTCATTTTGGGATAGCGGATCATG
>CAYJPT010000038.1:0-18502 GCA_964372165.1 uncultured Desulfovibrionaceae bacterium
AAGGAAACGCACTATATTTTTTTTTGACTTGTTGATTTAATCAGCGTTTCCTCAATATTATTTTTTCAAAGCCCATACAATGCTTGAATATTACCACGTAAAAATATAAAAGAGCGCATGAATATTTTTTCACCTAATATAACTGAGGGAATAAAACGCGCTATACCTATAGTACTTGGCTACTTGCCTGTAGCATTTGCTTTTGGCGTATTAGCTGTTAAAAACAATATTTCCCCTAGTTTTGCCATTATCATGTCCGTTTTTGTGTTTGCGGGTTCAGGGCAATTTGTAGCTGCTTCACTTTGGGGCAGCGGGGTTGGTGCTGCTTCTGTAATTTTGACGGTGTTTGTAGTTAACTTACGCCACCTACTTATGTCAGCCTCCCTTGCTACACATATGCAAAAAAGTAGCCGTCTACAACGTTTTTTTGCTGGATATGAACTTACAGATGAAACCTTTGGAGTACATTCAGCTGCTTTTAGGCGTGGTTGGCAATTAGGTCTTGAAACACTTTATGCATGCAATATAACTGCTCACTTATCTTGGATTGCTGGCACAGTTTTGGGCGTATACTTTGGAACTCTTATCACAGATGTACGTCCTTTAGGGCTTGATTATGCTTTAACAGCCATGTTTTTAGCCCTACTTATACCGCAACTATATAGCCGCTTAGATGTTTTAGTGGCCTTATTATCTGGCATCGCTTCCGTTAGCCTTAAGCTTATGGGTTTTGGTCAATGGAATGTTATTTTAGCAAGTATTATTGGTGCAAGTATTGGGCTAGTCTTATATAAACGCAAAAGGCGCACATGAGGTAAAATATGGATATTAATTTACTTTTATGCATTATAGGTTGCGCATTGGTAACTGCCATACCAAGAGTTATACCTCTCATGTACCTTTCTGCAAAGGCTTTGCCTGAACCAATTTTACGCTGGCTTTCCTTTGTACCTGTTTCAGTTATGTCGGCTTTATTACTACCGGATTTGGTGATTCAAGAAGGCTTATTAGATGTTAGCATTTCAAACATCAATCTTGTAGCGGCTTTTCCTGCATTTTTTGTGGCGTGGCGCACAAAAAGTTTTTTTGGAACCATTGCCTGCGCTATGGGAACAGTGGCATTTTTGCGCTATATAAATTGGGCATGATTATGCATAAAACACGTAAAAAACGCATTTTATCTCCCCTAGCTCCAGCTACACAAAGTCAATTTTTATTGGTACGTCTAGCACCAGACCAAGTAGGACCATTTAGATTTTTACTTGAAGCCTATGAACATATAGCTTATTTTTCTGTCATTAATAAATATGAAGCATTGCTAAAAATTGTCTTTTCTCCCCATAGACAGTATGCTGCACAAATGGCTTTGCAAGAAATTTCTCAAAGCATTCCATTAACGATTATACCTTGGCCGCAAGCTGTACAAAGTACATAAATATTTTAGTGTGAACGACAAACTAGCTTATTAAAAAATTATCTTCTGCAATAGAGATACTTTATGAAACGTATACGCCTTTCCTCTGCCAATGTTGGAAAAATTGAACTAAATGCTATAAGCAATTTTTTTCAACCCGATACTTACTTAGGCATGGGCCAGGATGTTGTTTTTTTTGAAAATGAGCTTGCAAAATATTTAGGCATCAAAAACTCTCAAGTAATTGTTGTCAACTCAGGCACTGCGGCCCTACATTTAGCCTGTGCTTCAGCATGCCCCATTGATAGTGAAATCATTGTCCCATCTCTAACATACGTTGCAAGTGTTCAAGCAATTTCAGCAGCTAGGTGCAAGCCAATTTTTTGTGACGTACATATTGAAAGTGCAACTCTTGACCTTAAGCATGCTAAGACTCTCATAACACCTAATACATCTGCAATTATGCCTATGCATTATGCTGGCAATCCTCATGCCTTGAAAGAAATTCATAATTTTGCAGCTGAACATAATTTACGAGTAATTGAAGATGCGGCCCATGCATTTGGAAGTACCTTTGATGGATGCAAGGTTGGTAGCTTTGGTGACATAGTATGCTTTAGTTTTGATGGCATAAAAAATATTACTTGCGCCGAAGGTGGTGCAATTATAGCGTTTGACTCCCAAATTGCAGAGCATTGCCGTCAAATGAGAGCATTAGGTATCATCAAGCATGGTTCGGATTTTGATGTTAAAGTGCAAGGGTTTCGTTATCATATGAGTAATATTTTTGCAGCCATAGGGCGTGCTCAATTAGCTAGATTTGATACTGATTTTGCAAAATATCGTAAAGAATTATTAGCTTACTATTACCATAAATTAAAAAAACTTGAAGATTGCGGAAAAATATTTTTTATAAAAACCGATGTGCGAGCACAAATAATACCTCATATATTTGCTGTGCGCATATTAAATGGTCAAAGGGACAATTTGCAAAAAGCTCTTACTACTTTTAACATTGAAACGGCAATACACTATAAACCTAATCATTTATTAAGTTTTTACAAAAGCAATATTTATTTACCCAACACTGAGCAATTATATTCTGAACTTTTAAGCTTGCCTTTACACACTCAAATAGAACAAGATGATATAAACATTATTTGTGCACACATTTACAATTTTTTTGGAATTCTCCAATGAATTAATGTAAAACACCATGTTAGCTAATATAATATAAAGTGCATTAAAAACATATATGTGGCTATGGCTATTATCAGCACAAAGCATGCAACAACAAATAGCAAAAACTATAAAATGTCAAATTTATTAAATTTATTATCCGAAAATAAAAACATGCCTCTAAGCTTAGAGCCTTATATGGTACTTGATGTAGAAACTCGTCGCTCAGCTAAAGAAGTGGGCGGGTGGCATAATGCAGCTGATATGGGTGTTAGCATTGCAGTGCTCTATGATAGTAGTGACGATAGTTTTACACCCTATACGCAAGATGAATTAGGTTTGCTTTTTAATCGCTTAACTCAAGCAAGTCGTATTATTGGTTTTAATATCGTAAAGTTTGATTACAGCGTTTTGCAGCCTTTTTGCCCTTACAATTTGCAATCATTACCTACTCTTGATTTACTGTTACATATTCAAAAACGTCTTTCCTTTAGAGTTTCACTTGATAATATTGCTAAAGCAAGCCTTAATATAGGCAAAAGCTCTGATGGCATGCAGGCATTAACTTGGTGGAAACAAGGTCGATTAAGTGATATTACGCAATACTGTACGCAGGATGTAGATATTACACGTCGTGTATATTTGTATGGACTAAAAAATGGCTATATTTTTTTCACCAATAAGAAGGGGAAAAATTCTTGTGTGGCGGTAGATTTTAAAAATTAGCCAAAGCTAAACAATATTAACTTTGGCTAATTATAATTCAGTGTTAAAAAAGTTTTAACTCAGAGTGCTGACAAAGTCAGCACGACCCGATAAATCAGGAAACCTGCCCGAAGGGTGCGAAGCATAGCCGTTAGGTGAGCTTGCGAACCTTACGGATACAGAGAGCAAAGATAGGCGGAGCTTTGCTTCGCCGTAAAGTGACTGATTTTCGTGCCTTACTGCCAAGGCAGCTTGTCTGCCTTAGGCGGCACAAACGCCTGAAAGGGGGTTTGTCATCAGTCTGTGTTAAAAAAGTTTTAACTTCCTTTTTTTTCAGGAATAAATGATGCTGCAACACCTAAGAATAATAGACCACCAACTACTCCAAGGCTTGCCATAGCAGGCATGTGCACGCCAATCATAACAGCAAGAAGCATTTTAATACCAATAAATGCCAAGATGGCAATTACACTTTTTTCAAGATGCTTAAGATATCGTTTGGCCGCAGCTAGAAAAAAGTACATAGAGCGTAGCCCTAAGATAGCAAAAATATTACTTGTGTAAACGAGAAAAGGATCTTGAGTAACAGCAATAATTGCTGGTACTGAGTCAAAAGCAAACATTACATCTGACATTTCAACTACTATTAGACAGAGAAATAATGGGGTAGCTTTTAATATGCCACTACCAATCTTACCATCCTTATCAACACGTACAAAAAACTTATGCCCCTCAATTTGTGGGTGTACGGGTATAAACTTTTGTGTTGTTTTTACAGCCCAGTGGTCTGTATAGTCTACAATTTCTTCTGTTTCTTTACCCATTTGTTGCCACATTTTCCATGCAGTCCATAACACAAATATCCCAAAACCAGCTAGGGCATAAGGCCCAAAAGCTTCTACCAATTTTGTACCTGCGGCAATGAAAATAAAGCGCATAATCAGTGCACCCAAAATGCCATAATAAAGAACACGATGCTGATATTCATCTTTAATACCAAATGAGCCAAAAATAGCCATAATTACAAATAGATTATCAACAGCAAGTGATTCTTCTAGCAAATAACCTGCTAAAAATAATTGCGCAGGCTCAGGACCAAAATTCCACCAAATATAACCCATGAAAAGCATAGCCAAGGAAACCCATACCGAGGTCCACATGGCAGCATTTTTCATGCTAATTGCTTTGTCATCTTTATGGTTATGTAAGTCAAACCACAAAAAGAAAAAAATGACTGCAAAAAAAATAATAATTTCCCAAAGTGAATGTTCACCTAGCATTTTTATATCCTCACGTTAAAATTATACGCTTAAAAATAAAAAAAACCTTCCCGGCATAGCTTGCCGTGAAGGTCTTACCACTTGATTTACTCAAGGACAACGCCAGACCAACTAAGGTCATGCTGTTGACGCTGTCTGGGTTTCAAGAACCCGGTTACTCCCCTTGCACAAAATGTCTACTACCTAAGTATAAGGTAGCTGTCAAGTGTTGTACTATATAATGAGTATCTCAAGTTTAGCTTACTAAACTTGAGATACTCACAAAAAAATCTATTTGCCGTTAAGCTCAGTACGGAATTTACGTGAAAGACGAAACACTACAACTTTACGAGGTGCAAGTGTAATGGTTTCATCTGTTTGAGGGTTACGCCCTTTACGAGCATTTTTATCATAAGCCTCAAATTTACCAAAACCACTAACAAGCAAAGAATCATCTTTCTTGATAGCACCCTTCATAACCTCTAAAAGTTTTTCAACAATGTTCTTAACATCAGAGCGATTTTTGTCGGTTTTTTCGTAAATAGCTTCGACAATTTCTGCTTTTGTTAAAGTCTTCCCCATAATAACCTCCAAATACCTGAAATATTTTGTTTTCTTTGTCCCATCGCACCTAACTATAAATTCCCGTGTCGCAAATATTGCTTAAAAAAAGCATTTGTGACAGAATTCATAACGATGAAAAAGCATAAAAGTATGCCTAGGGAAAGATATACTCTGCATCTTGCTTACATGCAAGGCTTTTTTGGAATTTTGTTGTTTTTTTTTACATTTAAGTTATAAACTAATTATTCTTATTTTATAAGTAATGTTTTTTTGAATTTACACATTTGAAGATCCTGCAAACAAATCAATACATTACAACACCTTAAAAGCAACAATGTAAACATAAATCGTAGTTAAAATGACTTATGAAAATTAAACTTCACTGGCAAAACCCCAAAATAGCTGTCACCCCTGTATTGCCAATATTTATTCCGTATGCAGGGTGCCCAGTACGATGCATTTTTTGTGCGCAAGACATACAAAGCGGTACTAAACAAAAAAACATTAAATCTACTCTGTTAGAATATGAATTACTTTTAGAACACAGAAGACATGCAGGTCATGCAAAAGTAGAATTAGGCTTTTTTGGAGGTACTTTTACTGCAATTGCCGATGCTGACCTAGAGCTTTGCTGTGAATTTGTTCACAAACATATAATAAATAACAATATTGTTAGCGCGCGATGTTCCACAAGGCCAGATGCATTAAATAGCAATATACTCAAAAAATTAAAAGCTTCAGGGTTCAACATTATAGAACTTGGCATACAAAGCTTTAACAACGAAGCCTTGCAAACTTCAAAGCGTAATTACACCAAAGAAACAGCAATCAAAGCTTGCGAATTAGTATTAGAACAAAAACTTGATCTAGGTGTACAACTTATGCCCGGCATGCCAGGAGTTAGCTCAGAAGTTTTTTTACAAGATACAAAAATAGCCCTTGAACTTGATGCAAAGGCACTACGTTTTTACCCTTGCCAAGTACTTAAAGGCACAGCACTTGCCGAGCTATGGCTACAGGGTAAGTATATACCTTGGGATTTTGATCAAACTGTTACTACATTAAGTCAGGCTTGGCTCATGGCGCATACAAATAAAGTTCCGGTAATTCGTATGGGGCTTGCTCCTGAGCTTAAACTTGAGCAATCAATACTAGCTGGGCCACACCATCCTGCTCTTGGCAGTTTAGTTCAAGCTGAGGCTATGTTTTGCTATATCCAAAACGCATTAGATGGACATAAGGCAAAGTCCATCACTATACCCAAATTTTGCCAAGGTTTTTTTGGCGGCCAAAAAAACTCTTTATGGCAACGCTGGCAAGAGCTTGGTGTATTCAAACACAATACAATATGGCATGACAAAGCGTATGTTGAAATAGCCTACTAGTAAACAATCAAAATAACTACCGTATTCGCAAATAAAAATATTTTAATGAGCATGTGAAAAATTGCTCATTTTTAAACTTGTAGGCTATTTTAATTTAGGATATAAAATACTTGCTTTCTGCTCTTTTGTGTATATGTTAAAAATTAGACTTAAAAAACAATTCAAACTAGAATATTTTAATGAGTTTATTTAAATATTGTGCCTAATACAGACAAAAAATATATAAACAAGCTGTATGTAGTCCCCCTCTTATTTGATACTATATACACAAAAATTGTCTGGCAGTATTCACAAAGATTTTATGTTAACAAGTGGAGAAAAAATGAATACACTAAACAATCACCCTGTTGACTATGAAAAAGAACTAAACACCTTGGAACAAGTCTGTGGTACTAGTATCTCCACTTGTTATCAATGTGGAAATTGTACGGCAGGTTGCCCAGCCTCCTTTAGCTATGATCTACAACCACATCAAATTTTACGACACTTGCAATTGGGCCATTTTGAAAAGGTGCTAAAATCTCGCTCTATTGCCATGTGTCTTTCATGTGCTACATGTTCGCTGCGCTGTCCAAACAACATTGATATAGCAGCTCTTATGGAACATATGCGACATAAAGCCAGACAAGAAGGGCTTTTTGCAGTACCAAAAGTAAATAAATTTTGGTTATCATTTCTTGATACGGTGCGTTATTGTGGTCGCACATATGAAATGGGAGTTATGGTATTATATATGTTGCGGTCGGGACGCTTATGGACCGACGTTGACTTAGCTCCCATGGCACTTGCTAAAAACAAATTGCCATTTATTCCGCATGGTATCAAAGGTGCCAAGGCTGTTGGGCGCATTTTAGAACGTTATGAAAAACGCTGTAAAGAGGAGGGTAAAAAAGCATGAAGTTTGCCTATTACCCAGGATGTTCAGCCATAGGAACATCGTCTGATTACGAAGTATCAACACGTATTGTGTGTAATGATTTGAACTTTATCCTAAATGATATTGAGGATTGGAATTGCTGTGGTTCAACACCTGCCCATGCCGTGGCAACAGAGCTATCCGCAGCATTATGTGTACGCAACTTAGATATTGCGGCTAAAACCAAGGCAGAAAAATTATTGACCCCCTGCCCTTCTTGTCTTTCAAACTTACGCCATGCAGCTCATCGTATGGAAGACACTGAGTTTAGAGCGCAAGTTGATGCCCTTTTAGATGAGCCTTCAGCAAGTAGCTTTCCTGAAGCTCTGTCAGTAATGCAGGGACTTGTTGATACTTATGGCATTGAGCTTTTAGCTCAGCGTGCTGCCAAAAAATTTACCGGCATACGCCTAGCCCCATATTATGGATGTCTTATGAGCCGACCTGCTGAAATTATGAATTTTGGCAATCCGGAAAATCCACAAATGATGGAAGATATTTTGCGCGCATGTGGCGCAACTGTTCTTGATTTTCCACTTAAAACAAGCTGTTGTGGCGCATCTTTTGGAATTCCGGAGCGACCTATGACAGCCAAGCTTTCAGGAAAAATATTGCAGATTGCACAAAATATGCAGGCAGATGCTATTATTGTTGCTTGCCCCTTGTGTCAAATGAATCTAGACCTGCGCCAGGCCCAAGCGGCCAAAGCAGTACAAAGCAACTTTGACATTCCTGTGCTTTATTTTACGCAAATACTTGGCCTAGCTTTTGGGCACAAACCAAGCGAGCTTGGGCTAAATAAGCTTTGTGTTAGCCCTAAAAATTTGCTTGAAAAATTAAAGCAAGCTACCGATGCAAAATCAAAAGAGACTGCCCCCAGTAAGAAAAAGGAGGCAAAGTCATGAGGATAGGTGTTTTTATTTGTCATTGTGGCAGTAATATTGCCGCTACAGTTAAATGTGAACAAGTAGCCGCAGCAGCGCGTGAATTTTCAGACGTGGTATACTCCATTGATTTAATGTATGCCTGTGCTGAACCAGGGCAGCAAGCTATTGAAGAGGCCATAAAAAAATATCAATTAAATGGTGTTGTGGTTGGATCTTGTTCACCGCGCATGCATGAACCAACCTTTAGGCGCACTGTAGAGCGCGCTGGATTAAATCGCTATATGTTTGAAATGGCCAATTTACGTGAGCATGTATCATGGATTGGCAAAAATATGGACGCAAATACCAACAAGTCCATTGAATTAGTGCGTATGGCGGTGGAGAAATTACGCCGTAACACTCCACTTACGGCACAATCATTTGCAGTAAACAAAAGAGTGTTAGTAATAGGTGGTGGTGTTGCAGGTATTCAAGCTGCTCTTGACTGTGCCGATGGCGGTATAGAAGTTGTAATGGTTGAGCGTGAACCAACCATTGGCGGAAAAATGGCAAAGCTTGATAAAACCTTTCCTACGGTGGACTGTTCAGCTTGTATACTTGGCCCCAAGATGGTTGATGTGGCACAACATCCAAATATTACACTATATGCCTATTCTGAAGTGAAAGAAATTTTTGGTTATGTAGGTAATTTTATGGTGCGTATTCGCAAAAAAACTGCCTATGTTGATTGGGAAAAATGCACTGGCTGCGGAGAATGTTTAGCTAAATGTCCTGCCAAAATACCTGACGAATTTAATGAAAAAATATCAAAGTCAGGTGCTATTACCATTGCTTTTCCGCAGGCCATACCCAAAAAAGCTGTCATTAATGCTGAACACTGTTTTATGTTAAGCAAGGGTAAATGCGGTGCTTGTGCTAAAAAATGTCCTACCAATGCCATAAACTTCAAACTGGAAGAAGAAATTGTAACAGAAGAAGTAGGCAGTATTGTAGCCGCTACAGGTTATGAACTCATGGACTGGACAGTTTATGAAGAATATGGTGCAGGACGCTATCCTGATGTAATAACTTCCATGCAATATGAGCGTTTAATGAATGCCTCTGGCCCAACTCTTGGGCATATTGTGCGTCCCTCTGACGGTAAAGAACCCAAAAACGTTGTGTTTATTCAATGTGTAGGATCACGTGATCCGTCCATTGGTCGCCCTTATTGCTCAGGCTTTTGTTGCATGTACACAGCCAAACAAGCCATACTTACCAAGGATCATATACCTGATTCGCAGTCACATATTTTTTATATGGATATTCGTGCACCCGGTAAGATGTATGATGAGTTTACCCGCCGCGCTACGGAACAATACGGCGCAAACTATATTCGTGGACGAGTTTCATCAATTTATCCTGATGGAAAAGGCCAATATGTGGTTTGCGGTGTAGATACTTTGCTTGGCGAAAAGGTAGAAATACTTGCTGACCTTGTGGTTTTGGCAGTGGGAGTTGATGCTTCAAGCGGCGCATCACATTTAGCAGAAATGATACGTGTATCTTATGATACGCACGGTTTTTTGATGGAAGGTCATCCAAAATTAAAACCCGTAGAAACCAACACAGCTGGTGTATTTTTAGCTGGCGCATGCCAAGGACCAAAAGATATTCCAGCCTCAGTGGCACAAGGTTCTGCAGCTGCTGCTAAAGTTTTATCATTGTTTGCAAAAGACACATTGGAAAATAACCCACAAGTGGCAACCATTGATATGAGTCGCTGTGTCAGTTGTGGAAAATGTGTGCGAGTATGCCCATTTGGGGCTATTCGTGAGTTAATTGTGCGTGGTGTCTTAAAATATGAAGTTTTACCAACAGTATGCCAAGGTTGTGGATTATGTACAGCAACTTGCCCTCAAGGTGCAGTACAAATAGCCCACTTCACTGATGATCAAATTCTTGCGGAGGTTAATGCCTTATGCCGCAGCTAGAAAATAAAGAATTAAGAATTATTGGTTTTTTATGTAATTGGTGCTCATATGGCGGTGCAGATACCGCTGGAGTTGCGCGAGCTACACAACCCACAGATTTGCGTATTATTCGTATTCCATGTTCAGGACGTGTAGATCCTTTATTTGCCATGCGTGCACTGTTAGATGGTGCAGATGGAGTATTGGTTTCTGGCTGTCACCCTCGTGATTGTCATTACACTTCAGGCAACTACTATGCCAGACGACGCTTAGAAATGCTTAAGCATTTTTTACCAATACTTGGTATTGATGCAGCTCGCTTTGAGTATACTTGGGTATCTGCTTCGGAAGGTCAAAAATGGCAACGTGTAGTCACCAAGTTTACAGAGCAAATTCACAAACTAGGGCCTGCCCCACGTATTGAAGACAGCGCTCCACTTTATACTGTGGCAAAAAGTGTCTTAAATTCTTTACGTCCATTGGGAACAGGTGTTGCCGGACAAGGTGCTCTTGAGGAGTTAAAATCTGCTATCAAGCAACGCCTGCCAGAGCTTGCCTGCGTAATTGGCTGGAAGCAAGGCCATGATGCAGCCCATGCTACACCGCATTTTATGTATAACGATGAAGATGTGGACAAATTGCAATGGGGTCCTTTCAATGTGCATAATTTAGCCACTTACCTTCCCTCTTGGAAAGGTAAAAAAATTGGTATTATAGTAAAAGGTTGTGACTCGCGCTCTGTGGTTGAATTAATACAAGAAAGTTTAATAGAACGCCAAGATGTAGAAATTTTTAGTATGCCTTGTGAAGGTACTCTAAATATGTCAAGAATTGATGAAACTCTTGGGCGATATAATAAAATTGATGCAGTTGAAACTACTGCTGACAGTGTGCGCATTGTAGCAGATGGCAAAGAGCATGTTTTTTCAATGCAAGAATATGCTCAGGCCAAATGTCATGGTTGCACAAATCCAGGCGCTGTAGAAGCGGACATGCGCTTTGGAGGTCCACCAACTCCTGTAACTGCAGGAAACGTGCTTCCGCCTGAGCTTGCACTGCTTGATAGCATGAGCTTGGAAGAAAGGCGTAGCTTTTGGTATGGGCATATGCAACGCTGTATACGCTGCTATGCTTGTCGTAATGCTTGCCCTATGTGTGTTTGCAGAGATTATTGTATAGCAGAAACACGCAATCCGCATTGGCTTACTCAAGATAATAGCGTAAAAGAAAAGCTATACTTCCAGACAATCCACGCTTTACATTTAGCTGGACGTTGTACAGGTTGTGGCGAATGTCAAAGGGCTTGCCCCATAAATATACCGATTTTAGCTTTACGCCAACAGTTGGAAAGAGCCGTCGGAGAACTTTTTGATGGATATAAACCCGGCATGAAAAAAGATGCAGTCCCGCCGCTATTAGGTTATGCCCTTGAAGAAAAGAATATAATAGAGAGGGAGTGGAAATGAGTAGTCTATATTTATTAAATAAAGATTCCCTCCTTGAGTTTTTATCTTGGCTTGGAACATATAATAATGAAGTACATCGTGTTCTTGTACCAACTAAGCAAGGTGGGTCTGTAATATTTGCTCCATTTGATGCACAAAATGAAATATGTTTTGACAAAGCAAGCACCTCACCTAAAGAGGTGGCATTTCCTGCTTGTGAAACATTATTTACTTATAAGCAAGAAAAAGACCCAGAAAATCTGGATAAACTTACCCTTACCTTAAATGATGTTACTGTGGTAGAGCCTACCATTGTCTTTGCTTGCCGGCCTTGTGACGCTCGTGGTTTTACTGTGCTTGATCGACCCTATATTCAAGGTCCATATCAAGACCCATATTATATGGCAAAGCGTGAAAAAATGATTGTCATTACTCGTGCTTGTACAGAAACATGTTCTACTTGTTTTTGTCATTGGGTAGGTTCTGGACCTATAGACAAAACTGGTTCAGATATTCTTTTTACAGAACTTGATGAAGGTTTTATCTTGCAAGGCATTAGCGACAAAGGCACAGCTTTATTAGAAAAAAGCACCTTAAAAATTGCTGAAGAAATGAAGGATGCCATGCGCAAAGCTCATGCCGATGCTGGGGCAAGCCTTGATAAAAAACCGGATTTGAGTGCCATTGTACAAAGCCTTGCTACACGTTTTACCGATGAGGAATTTTGGGAAAAACAAACAGCGCATTGTCTGTCTTGTGGTGCTTGCACTTACATTTGCCCCACTTGTTATTGCTTTAATATTACCGATGAAGGTGATGGCATAAGTGCTGAAGGTGGCAGGCGCATGCGTACATGGGATAATTGCATGGCATCTCATTTTACTCGTGAGGCTAGTGGACACAATCCCCGTACAGCAAAGGCTTTACGCATGCGTAACCGCATTACGCATAAATTTAGTTATTATCCCCAAGTATGGGAAAAGCAATTTTCCTGTAATGGGTGCGGACGTTGCATTAGCCAATGTCCTGTGCATCTTGATATACGCTCCATTATACTGGCAGCCATAGTTGATAAGGATTTATAAGGAGAAAGTATGAGCGCAAAGCAAACTAACAAAAAGGCTAAAACTCAATCTACCAAGGCTGCATCTACTAAAAAAACACGTAAAAGTACGCCTGCTTCTGCAAATAAAAAAACAGTTACCAAGGCTGCCAAAGAAGATATTACTCTAACAAAAGTGAAGGATGATGAGCTTACAGTTAGTACACAACCAACTGAGCAAGTACTCACTTTAGAAGAAAAGGCAACCACTCCACCGGCAAAAGCAAGCCGTGTTGACTTAGCAATTAAAGACTCTAATACTCCGGTTATAAAGGAATCAAAAACACCGGCAATAAAAGAAACTAAGGCACCTGTTATTAAAGAGGAACACTTGCCTGCAAAAAGAGAAGCTCAAGCACCGGCAATAAAGGATACACAAGCACCTATGGTGCAAGGGCTAAAGCCCTTGACTGAAACAGAAGAATGTATTCCTTGTGCCATACCTGATACTCGTACTGCCTTAGGAGCAAACCCGTATTTGCCACAAATTGGTACTGTTGTTGAAATTATAGAAGAAACAAGCAACATAAAAACCTTTCGCATTGTGCTTGACGATGCAGCAGCCATGCAAGCTCTGCACTATGGGGCAGGGCAAGTGGCACAAGTATCTGTCTTTGGTGTAGGTGAAGCAACATTTGTTATCAGTAGCCCACCATCCCAAAAAGAGTTTTTGCAATTTTCGGTTATGCGTGTAGGTGAGCTAACCAGAGCTTTGCACAAACTTTCTGTTGGTGATAAAGTAGGAGTACGAGCACCTCTAGGTAATGCATTCCCTTGCGCAAATTGGCAAGGCAAAGATTTATTCTTTATAGGTGGTGGTATTGGCATGGCACCCATTAGGTCCATATTACTACACACCCTTGAGAATAAGGCTGACTACGGTAAAATATCTTTATTATATGGAGCACGCACACCCAAAGATATGGCCTATAGCTATGAGCTTGAAAGCTGGCTTGAAAATCCAGACCTTGACTGCACCTTAACCATAGACATCCCCTTTGGTGGTTGGGACCATAAAGTAGGACTTATTCCCGACATCTTAACTGAGCTTGCGCCAGATCCTGCCAAAACTGTTGCTATTATTTGTGGACCGCCAATTATGATTACTTTTACCATAAAAGCTCTAATGGCAATGAATTTTAGTGCAGATAATATTATAACTACTCTTGAAAAACGTATGAAATGTGGCATTGGGCTTTGTGGGCGTTGTAACCTAGGCAACAAATATGTTTGTGTTGATGGTCCGGTATTCTCTTGGGCTGAGCTTGAGCAATTACCACCAGAATTATAATTTTTATAGTATTTTATTATTGTAATAAATTATTGTATTTTTAAGTGCCAGCTCAAATACATCTTATAAAAATAAAGCCCTCTGTGTAATGCACAGGGGGCTTTATTTTTATTTGGTCAATGCTGAAAAACCATACAAGTTGCTGTAAAGTTTTTCAATGTCAGCTATATTTATTAGACGACTACCAACGTCCCAAGTCCAACTGCATATCCTTAGGAGCTTTTACAGTAATGGATCGTTTCACCATACTTGTGCCCTTGGCAGGTGTTTCAACATTCCAAACAAATGTTTTTTCTGGGCCACTTTCCGGCTTGGGCTCATCAGCATAACTTACTTTCATAGCAGAATCTTCCACTTGAGTTTGAGCTTCTTCTATACGAACAACAACAGGTATATTTCTGGTATTTTGAATGCTGTAAACCCAATTCCACGTCCATGATTGTTCTTGTTCAATAAGTCCTTGCTCAGCACTTTTACGAACCTTTTCCTTAGTTTGCACCGTTACAAGTGGATCTACACCAAAAAAGATTTCAGTTTCTGCACCCTTTGGCGCAAAACGACCCTGACTTGTCATTACACCATCAAGTAAAAATGTGGCTTCTCCACTTGGATAAAAATTATTTTCCACTTTATATTTAGCACTTAACCATACTTTATTATCACTTACAGATGGTCTTGCTAAACGAATAAGGGCTATATTTAATTTGTCTTGGCTTAACTTCAATAAGGTTTTACCCTCAGGTATTTTATGCACCTTGGACATACTCCAACGCGCCATAGCAGCGTCTTGATCAAAACTTGGGCTTGAATCATTCACAGCACCACGTGCCATCATAAGTTCAGGTGGAGCCATACTTTTAGCATAAACTACCGGTGCGCCACCTTTACGCACAACCCAAGGATTAATAGGCATTGGGGCACGATCATTACCTTGTGCTGTTGTTAATTCCAATTCAACATTATGCCAATCAAGATCACTATTTTGTGTAATCTGTGCTAATAATTGAACATCAATAGTATTATCCTTAGTATTGGCATCAATAAAATAGATGGGAGACCAAAAAGTATTAGATAATGTGTAAGCTGAAGAAACAAGAATTTCTGCATCAGCAGGCAAAGGCGAATTAATACGCACCACCAGCTGTTGACTACCTGGCAAGGTGTCAGTCAGCTGCGTAGCACGTTTTTTAGCAAAGTCAATTTCGCGTTGGGTTGCAGCTATGCGTGTACCAATAAGAGCCAGTTCAGGCGCTAACTGTTGGGCATTTTTTTTATTTGCAGCACCGCTGTTTTCTTTGATAGCTTCAGTTAGAGCAAGCTCCTGTGCACGTAAATTTGCAAGAGCTCCGGCAAGAGAATCATGTATAGACTCAAGCGTAATTCTTTGCTTTTCAATCGCACCTTGTGGCTTAAAAGGTAATGCTTTTTCCACACTCCAGCTAACTATTTCACTCTTAGTTTGCTCTTGTGGCGAGGAAATAAATAATTGTATATTTTCTGCCATTTGTGGGAATGGCAATACCAATAATTTTTGCCCATCTAAAGCAATTATCTTAGCCAAACACTGAGTGTATACATGAGCATTTTGTTGATTTATGACTACTCTATAGGGTGTAGCAGGAATACCACTAGCAGTATCGTTGGCACTGCGAATCAATGCAGCATCTGCCTTTACAGCACTCATGGCGGTGCTGTTTAAGCTAACAATAAAAAATAATATACCCAAAAAACAAAAAACATTTCGCATTAAATAATCCTCTTTCCACCCATCCAATGAGCCACAACACGTCCATGCATATTCTGGCCTAAAAATGGGGTGTTTGAACTTTTAGAATAAATTGTTTCAGGACTTACAGTCCACTCCACCTTAGGGTCAAATAAAAAAAAGTCTGCCACGTCATTGGGGGCAAAACCATTGATAGGTAAAGCAAAAATTTCTGCCGGTCGTGTAGCCCAAAGCCTCTGTAAGTCTCCAGTATTAATAATACCTTCACGCACTAATTGCCAGCTTAAACTTAATGCTAGGTCAAGCCCGGTTAAACCATTGGGCGCTTCATCAAGTGGGCAATCTTTTTCATGTACAGCATGCGGCGCATGATCTGTAACCAAAATATCAATAGTACCATCAACTATAGCCTTTCGTAACGAATCACGATCTTCTATTGTGCGTAATGGTGGATTAACTTTAGCATTGGCACCATAGCCAAGTAAGGCTGAGTCATCAAGTAAAAGATAGTGTGGGCAAGTTTCTGCCGTGACGTTTACTCCTCTTGACTTTCCCCAAGCAATTAAATCAACTGCACGCTTGCATGAAACATGTGCTATATGAACAGGTAAATTTAAGTATTCAGCCAGTAAAATATCTCTGGCAACTTGCATGGCTTCGCCCACGTCAGCTTGCCCCTTAACTCCAAGCTTACCACTTATAATACCCTCATTCATATGAGTTTTTTTTGCAATTGATGCATCTTCACAATGATCAATAACTACCATATCAAGGTCTGCAGCATATTCCATAACTCTACGCATAAGCTCGGCACTTTCCATAGAGTGCCCGTCATTGGAAATAGCTACGCAGCCAGCTTCTTTAAGCTCTGCAAATGGAGCCATCTCCTTCCCCATAAGTCCCACAGTAGCAGCACCCACAGGATATACATACGGCCCATGCGGAAAAGCCTTTTTAGCTGCATCAAGAATCAATTTGGTCACTGCAGCATTGTCATTTGTGGGATTAGTATTAGCCATGCACATCACAGCCCCAAAACCACCATGAATAGCAGCATTAAGACCAGAGGCAACATCTTCTTTATACTCATACCCCGGCTCACGTAAATGCACATGAGCATCAATAAAACTTGGAAATAGCACAAGATCCGTTGCGTCAAAGATATCTGCTTCTTTAGGTATTGGCTTACCCGTAGGCATCATAGTCCTTACGCGCCCATCTTCTACATAGACATCTACTTGTGCATCAAGATAACAAGCATTTTTAATGCATAATATACTTGTGGACATGTATGCTCCTTACAACACAAAAACAAAGTTAACACTTTTCACAAATAACATTAAAAATATTATTCGGGCATCATAACTGAAGATCGATGAGCTACAAGATATAGTATTGCCATACGTGTTGCTACACCTGCTGATACTTGATCCAAAACAAGACTATCCGGTGAATCAGCCACTTGAGCAGAAATCTCTAAGCCACGGTTCATAGGGCCTGGATGTAAAATTTTAGCATGGGGTTTGGCTTTTTGTAGATGCTCATGACATAAACAATAACGTCTTGCATATTCTGCCACCGAGGGTAAAAGTCCTGTTTGTTGCCTCTCTAATTGCAAACGCAAACACATAACAGCATCTACATCTTCAATGGCTTTATTGATATCACTATAAACGCTTACAGGCCACGTTTCAATACCTGCTGGTATAAGTGTACGAGGCGCACATACTCTTATCTTTACACCAAGCATATTTAGCAAAGTTATATTAGAACGAGCCACTCGACTATGTGCTATATCTCCAAGTATAAGCAAGTTTTTACCCGCAAAATCTTTGCCCCAAATTTGTCGCAAAGAAAAACTATCTAACAAAGCTTGAGTTGGGTGAGCATGCCAACCGTCACCGGCATTGACAATACCACAAGATAGTCGCTCTGCTAGATAGTGAGCCGCGCCACTACTGGAATGACGAATGACTATAATTTCAGGGCTCATAGCCTCAAGAGTCAAGCTTGTATCTTTTAAACTTTCACCCTTGGCAATACTTGATCCGGTTTTACCAAGGCTAAAGGTGTCAGCAGAAAGGCGTTTTCCTGCTACATCAAACGAAGTTTTAGTACGTGTGCTATCTTCTGAAAAAAATAGTATGATGCTTTGCCCTTTGAGGATAGGAACTTTTTTTACCGGGCGTTGATTAATTTCTTGAAAATTACCAGCTAAATCTAAAATGTGTTGAACATCATCTACAGAAAGTTGGCTTATATCAAGTAAATCTTTATGAGGCCAGCGGTAGTCTTTGTGATCCATAAGCACGCCCTTATTTTAGTCGAAAAAAAACCCCATAAATGGGGAAAAAGTAAAAAAACTATATAGCCAAAACATTTTGGTAAAGAATACATCATGTTTAGAAAAATTCATAGCATTACCCTTTAAAAATCCGCTCAAAAGCACTATACCTTGTCCGACCAAAGGTGTAAAGAAAAAGAACAGCAAGTCATTTTGTCAGATTTATTGATATAAATTATGTCATCATGATTTAAGTATTGTTTTAACATCTTTACGTAGTGTTATTTAATGGTAGCAGGATTAATGTAAAGATTTTTCACAAGGTAGCAGTGAAATTGCTCTTAAGGAAATGCTGATTTATTCTGCAAGCAGAATAAATCAGAAAGGCACACT
>CAYJPT010000039.1:0-9300 GCA_964372165.1 uncultured Desulfovibrionaceae bacterium
TTATTTTTATGTTGGCTTTTTTCATCTTGGCAAGTAACTACGGTATTAGTAGGAATGTGCGTTATGCGCACTGCTGACTCAGTTTTGTTAACATGCTGTCCACCAGCGCCAGAAGCTCTGTAAACATCAATACGCAGATCATCGGGGCGAATATCAATATCAACCTCATCTGCCTCAGCCATGACTGCAACAGTTGCAGCAGAGGTATGAATACGCCCTTGAGTCTCGGTGGTTGGCACACGCTGTACACGATGCGTGCCGGCTTCAAACTTAAGATGGCTATAAACTTTTTCACCAGAAATTAAGCAAATTACTTCTTTGTAACCACCTGTATCAGAAGGTGATTCACTCATCATTTCAACTTTCCAGCCTTTTATCTCTGCGTAACGGGTGTACATACGAAAAAGATCTGCCGCAAAAAGTGCTGCTTCTTCGCCCCCTGTACCAGCACGTATTTCTAAAATAGTGTTTTTGCTGTCCAGTGGATCTTTAGGTAGCAGAAGTAACTTCAAATGATGCTCAATATCAGGTAAACGCTCTTCTGCAAAACGTATTTCCTCTTGTGCCATTTCCCTAATATCTGCATCACTATCTTGCAAAAGCATTTTATTTTCTTGTAAATCTGTGGACAAGCTTACGTGCTCACGGAAAAGTTCAACTATTTCACGCAAATCTGCATGGGCCTTAGTTAATTTACGATAACGCTCTTGATCATTGAACACTTCCGGTTCTGCCAGTTCTTGCTCAAGGTCCGTATATTTTTTTTCTAGCCCTTCAAGTTTCGCAAACATGAAATATTCCTTATATTAACAATTTTTAAAAGACAATAATTGATATGAAAAATTCATAAAAAGCAGTAAAACATCTAAGTCATAGGCCTATACTCTACTGGGTAAACACTACTTGACTCATCATTTGCTAAAGCCTCATAAAGGGCAACAATGGCTACCTCAACTTGTTGGTGATCCGGCTCATAGGTAGTTAGCATTTGTAAAAAAAGTCCCGGACCACGTAGCACTTTACCCCAAATTGATTCACCCATTTGCGCTGCTAAATGTATAAGTTCATAAGCCAAAGCACTTATAGGAATCATCAGTATGAGTTTAAAAATAAGAGTGAATATATGCTTATAAACCATACTTTGCGGGGACCAGACAAATAGTAATGCTGGCACAAATATGGTATGCAAAATAATGGATATACTTATCACAAAGAGTAAAAATGTTGTACCGCAACGTGGATGTAAACGGCTTTTTTGCATAGCTTTATGAGCTGTGACCTCTTCACCACTTTCAAAGGTATGTATAACCTTATGCTCAGCGCCGTGGTATTGAAACACTCTGCGTATATCAGGTAAAAAAGAAATTGCCACAATATATCCCACAAAGATGCAGCATTTAAAAAGCCCATCCCATAAGTGGAAAGAAAGCCCTTCTACATCGCCACCAAGTCCAAGCCATTGCATGCCAATAGACAATAGGTGCGGCGCAACCACAAATAGTAAAATAGCCATACCTATGGCTAAAAGCATTGTCAGTACTAATTGCCAAGTCTCTAACTTTTCTTCCTCACCTTCCATGGCTTGCTCAGCAGAGCGATTTAATGCTTTTATACCATTAACTAAGGTTTCAAGCAAAATAGGAAAACCACGGATAAAGTGTTTCTTCAAAAAATCATGTTTTGTTAAAGAAAACCATCTCTTGCGCTCTGCTACGATGCTCCCGTCAGCATGGCGCACAGCTAAAGCATAGCTGTTGCCATTACGCATCATAACACCTTCCATAACGGCTTGTCCCCCAACTGTTGGGCACTCTTTGGTTAATAACACCGCCATTAATGCTTTCATTGCTGAACTAAACATGATGCTCTCTATTGTAAAAAAGATTATTCATGCAGGCATAATTTATAAACACAAAGACCTCCTTGAAGCTAACTTCAAGGAGGAGAAAAATTACACGCAGCGTGAAAAATTATGCGTTTTCAAATTTAGCGTATTTTTTACGGAAACGATCAATACGCCCGGCTGTATCCAAGAAACGCTGTTTACCTGTGTAATATGGATGACATGCTGAACATACTTCCACATGTACTTGCTCGCCCTTGGTGGATAAAACTTCTTCTTTGTAACCACAGGCGCAGGTAATTGTTGCTTTATAGCTTTGGGGATGAATATCTTTTTTCATGGTAAAACCTCATATTATATATTAGACTTTAAACTTAAGGAAGTGTTGATTTATTCTGCAAGCAGAATAAATCAGAAAGATACACTGCCTTCATTCGCCCCGTGGGACGCAAAAAAGCGTGGTTTTTTGCTCTCATTCGGCGTGCAAAGTAGGCACAATTTCCTACTTTGTAAGGAAACGCACAATATGTTTTTTGACTTGTTGATTTAAACAGCGTTTCCTTAATTTTTATTTAACACCACTTGTAACCAAGCGGCCTTGAAAAGTATACCCTTTTTACATGCATGGCAAGGGCAAAGATGCAAGAAAATGTATTTTGTTTGCTTGTTTTAGCTTTTTCAAATGTTTTATGTAATATTTTACGCTGATACGATTTTGAACTAATATCATATTTAAACTTTGCTGTTTGGTATCTTGCAACTTTTTGCGGTAGAAAAAACTAGCCGTTTGTAGTTAAACAATATATATACGCCACATGCAAATGCAAAGTAAAAGAAAATTAAGAGCTGACCAATTGGTATACGAACAAGGCCTTGCCCCTAGTCGTGAGCATGCAAAACGCCTTATTATGGCAGGACAAGTTTTTGTGGGCACACCAGCTCTACGGGTTGAAAAGCCTGGTACTATGTATTTAGAACATAGTCAATTTAGCCTTGCAGTCAAGGAGCGCTTTGTAAGCCGTGGTGCATATAAGCTTTTGACAGGTCTTGAATACTTTAAATTAGAAGTGCAAAATCTTGTTTGTCTTGATGCCGGAGCATCTACTGGTGGTTTTACTGATTGCCTTTTGCAGCATGGAGCAAAAAAAGTATATGCTGTGGATGTTGGGCATAATCAATTACACGAAAACCTGCGACAAGATGAACGCGTCATAAGTCTTGAAAAAACAAACTTACGCACCGCACCTGCACACTTAATACCTGAAAATGTACAATTGATTGTAGCTGATGTTTCTTTTATTTCCTTGACCCTTGTGCTTTTGCCCTGTATGCAATGGCTCAGTAATGGTGGGCACGTTTTAGCCTTAATCAAACCTCAATTTGAGGTAGGACCTCATCAAACCCACAAAGGTGTAGTGCGTGATGAGTCCTTACGCCAAGAAGCCATTCATAAGGTAGTTAATTTTTGCACAGATGAACTTAAATTAAAATATCACGGGCTTGTTCCTTCAGCCATACTTGGACCCAAAGGAAACCAAGAATATTTAGCCCTATTTGAAAAATAATATCACAATAGTAGCAGAGGAAAATTATGCGTAGTAAAAAAATGACAGCCGGTATTGAAAAGGCCCCACATCGCTCACTTTTATATGCTCTTGGTCTAACACGTGATGAACTTGATAGACCACTAATTGGTGTGGTTAATGCAGCCAATGAAATTGTACCGGGTCACATCCATTTGCATAAAATTGCAGAAGCCGTAAAAGCAGGAGTGCGCCTTGGTGGCGGTGTTCCTTTAGAATTTCCGGCCATAGCTGTGTGTGATGGCTTAGCCATGAATCATGCAGGTATGCATTATTCTTTACCATCGCGCGAAATCATTGCTGACTCCATTGAGATTATGGCTTGTGCACACCCTTTTGACGCTTTGGTTTTTATCCCCAACTGTGATAAAAGCGTACCGGGTATGCTCATGGCTATGTTACGTCTCAATATACCTTCTATTTTAATTAGTGGTGGGCCTATGCAAGCCGGACTATCAGGTAAGGATGGTGCCAAATCAGACCTTATCACAGTTTTTGAAGGTGTAGGACGTGTGAAACGTGGGCTTATGACTGAAAATGAATTAGAAGAACTTTCTGAAGGTGCATGCCCAGGCTGTGGTTCATGTGCTGGTATGTTTACCGCAAATTCCATGAATTGCCTGTCTGAAACCATTGGACTTGCCCTACCATATAATGGCACTACCCTTGCCATGTCAGCAGCACGCATCCGCCTTGCAAAGCAAGCCGGTATGAAGGTTATGGAATTGCTAGAAAAAAATATTTGCCCATCAGACATAGTAACCCCTGACGCTATAGCCAATGCAGTGGCTGTTGATATGGCTCTTGGTTGCTCAACAAATACCGTATTGCACCTTCCGGCTATTTTCCGCGAAGCAGGACTTGAATTATCTTTGGATATATTTGATAGTGTAAGCCGTAATACTCCGAATTTATGCAAACTTTCCCCTGCTGGAAAGCATCATATTGAAAATTTACATTTGGCAGGCGGTATACCCGCTGTTATGGCAGAATTGCAACAAATTGGTCTAATCAAAGACAGTGCCCTCACCGTAACTACCAAGACTGTAGGACAAAATTTAAAAGAGCTCAATGTATGTAACAAGAATGATGATGTTATTCGTACTGCTAAAAATGCATATTCCGCTCAAGGCGGCATTGCCATACTTAAAGGTTCACTAGCTCCAGAAGGTGCAGTTGTAAAGCAGTCGGCAGTAGCTGAAGAAATGCTTTGCCGCGATGTTTGTGCCCGTGTTTTTAGCTCTGAAGAAGACGCCATGCAAGCAATTTTAGCAGGAAAAATTCAAAAGGGAGATGCCGTTGTCATAACCCACGAAGGACCACGCGGTGGCCCAGGTATGCGTGAAATGCTTTCACCTACAGCTGCTATTACCGGCATGGGATTAGGAAAAGATGTGGCTTTGCTTACTGATGGACGTTTTTCTGGCGGCACAAATGGTGCTGCCATTGGGCATATATCACCTGAAGCTGCAGATGGTGGCCCCATTGGACTTGTGCAAGAAGGTGATATGATTCGTATAGATATACCTAATCGTGTGCTTGACTTATTAGTCAGCGATGAAGAACTTGCGCAAAGGCGTAAAAATTACGTCCCCATTCAAAAGGAAATTAAGTCACCAGTTCTACGTCGTTATGCTAAGCTCGTAAGCTCTGCAGCAAGTGGAGCTGTTTATAAATAAGTTCATGATAAATTTTTTTGTAAAAGCAGTATAAGTTTATTATTTTTTTTATATGTAGGCGTTATTTTACAAAGTAAAAATTCTTATCTTAATTTCTAACTATTTGAGGAATGGGTCTGCCATTCCTCAAACTTAAAAAATTATGTTAGATAGTGTTTAATAGGCACCTTTAGAATAAGTAACTTCATAGCTATGTGAATATACTTCAAATACAATGCCGAAAGGATCCTCTACATAACACATTCTGTAGGGTTTTTCATTGGGATAGTACTCTCGAATAGGCATTCTTTGCTTTCCACCATGTGCAACAATTTTTGCCACCATACCTTCAATGTCTGGGTCTTGTATGCAAAAGTGAAACATACCAGTTTTTATAAAATCAAAAGGTACCCTCTCTTTGTCATTTTGTTTAAATTCAAAAAGTTCAATACCAATAGCATTAGATGTTACCATATGAGCAATCTTAAAGCTTTCATAGCCTGAGCCAAAAACTTCTTCGCACATAATACCTATGGCACTGTCATTTTCTTCTTTTACTACTGTTGGTTGCATTACAACATACCATCCCATAACATCTCTGTAGAATTTAACTGCTTTTTCTAAATCAGGCACAGATAAACCTATATGTGAAAAAGCTCTAGGATAAGTACTGTCTTCGTTGTTTTTTAAATTGTGATCAATCATTTTTCTCTCCTTATGTTGACTGCCTTTATGTTAGCACTTTTTTTAGGTAATGCAATAAGGTACTTTTTTGTACCTGACTGCCATGAAGAGAAAATTTTAATCTTCAATGATATGAATTTGATTTTTTTGGGCGTAATCACGGGTAAAATCGCAAAGATGATCCAATATAGGTTCAATGCCTTTGTACTTTTCTGAAATAGAATATTCTACTCGTAGTGGAAGTTCGTTGTAATCAATTTTTAATAAAATGCCACTTTCAACAAGCTCTTTTAATTGTGTAATCAGCATTTTATGTGTAATGTCAGGAATTGCTTTTTGCAAAAGTGAAAAACGATTATCTCCATGTAAAATATGCCATAAAATTCTTAACTTCCATTTTCCGCCTATAATATCGGCTGTTAATATGAGCGCACATGTGTATTCATTTTTTATTTTTGCCATGATATTATCCATTAATATTACATTTGTACAATTTTAAGAAAAATTTAGCGTAATGTCAGCATCAAATGTATTTTGATTAACAAAAGGAAGTGTCGAATGATCACTATGCCGTGAACATTAATTTTTACAAACAACAAAAAATACGAATTTATAAACGATAATCAGTTTTCAATTTATGAGTACTTCTAACATTATTAGCCAGAAAAAGGATATTTCAAAGCAGTCACTATCTAAGATACGAGTGTTCATTTTGATGCTAAAATCACGCTCTCTCATATATTTCACCATCGCCTGAAAGCATTCTAGCCTAAAATGTTCTAAACGTAAATGAAGCGTATATTACTTGTTTTTTTAAAAAATTCTATAATTCCTTTGTGTAAATGTATGATATTATCAGAAATGCTTAGAATGTCATCTTCATTATGGCTCACAAAAAAATGTCGGAATTAAGTTATTAAACCTAACTCCGACATTTAATGTTTTTATTCAGTCTAGCTTTAATTGTATGTACAGATTAATCTAGCACATACATTGTGCGCCAATCTTGATTGTCTTTTAATGCTGGTTGATCTTCTTTGCATAATAGGAAATCACCCATTACTAGATAATCCATTTCAGTGCGCATAAAGCACAAGTAAGCATCATCTGGTGTGCACACAACAGGCTCACCACGTACGTTAAAGCTAGTATTAACAATCATTGGACAACCATGATTTTCATAAAAAGTATTAATAAGCTGCCAATAACGTGGATTTGTATCCTTAGTTACTGATTGAATACGGGCTGATAAGTCAATATGCGTAATGGCTGGGTAGTCTGATCTTTGCCAGTATAGACGTTCCCAAATTGGTAAACTGCTATAGTTTTCTGGCAAGTCATGGCAAAAACGCTTAGCAACTGGAGCAACTAGTAACATATATGGTGAAATATCTTCAACATCAAAGTAGTTTTTGGTTTGTTCTTCTAATACAGATGGTGCAAATGGACGGAAACCTTCACGATATTTGATCTTAAGGTTGAGGTGCTTTTGCATATCTGTTTTACGTGGGTCACCTAAAATTGAGCGGTTGCCAAGTGCACGTGGACCATATTCCATACGTCCTTGAAACCAACCTACAACTTTACCTTGTGACAAAATGTCAGTCACTTGTGTGCAAAGGTCTGAAAAATCATTAAATTGTGTTGCTTTTGCGTTAAAGCGTTTGCAACTTCTTGCAATTTCACCACTATCAAATTGCGGACCTAGATATGAACCGCGCATTGAGTCTCTTTCAGTGGCAACTTTACGATCTTTCTCCAAGCCAATATGCCAATATGCTAGAGCTGCACCCAATGCCCCACCAGCATCGCCAGAAGCAGGTTGAATCCAAACTTTATCAAAAATGCCGCTCTTTAATAACTTACCATTGGCAACACAGTTTAGTGCTACACCACCGGCAAGGCAGATGTTTTTTGAGCCAGTCACTTCACGTGCTGTTTTGGCAAGACGTAAAACAACATCTTCAGTAACACGCTGCATAGCTAAAGCTAGGTCCATGTACTCTTGCTCAAGTTCTTCTGATTCAGCCATACGTGGAGGCAGGTTGAATAATGATGTCCAACGGTCCTCATGGTACATGCGCAAACCAGTTGCATATGAGAAGTAATCCATATTTAAGGTATATGACCCATCTTCACAAATAGCTATGAGATTTTCACGAATTTTCTTTTCAAATTCATGGGTACGTTCAGCTTCACCGTCACCATAAGGAGCAAGACCCATTAATTTGTACTCGCCACTATTAACCTTGAATCCGCAATATGCTGTAAAAGCAGAATATAGAAGACCAAGAGAATGTGGAAAATGTATTTCACGAGTAATAGAAATGTTCTTTCCTTCACCTTTACCAATGGATGTGGTCACCCATTCGCCAACACCATCAACTGTTAGTATTGCCGCATCTTCAAAAGGAGAAGGGTAAAAAGCTGAAGCAGCATGTGAAGCATGGTGCTCTGGAAAGAAAATACTTGGAAGCTTAGCATCGCCTTTTAATAGTGGAGCAAAGCCACGCTCTAGCATAGTACGCATGAAAAGTTTTTCTTTTATCCATACTGGCATAGACATGAGAAAGCTTTGCAAACCTTTTGGAGCAAATGCGTGATATGTTTCAAGCAGACGCTCAAACTTAAGAAAAGGTTTGTCGTAAAAAGCAATGGCTTGCACTTCCTCAAGTGTAATGCCAGCTTCTTCCAAAACATAACTAATTGCATTGAGAGGAAATTCAGAATCATGTTTTTTACGAGTGAAGCGTTCTTCATGTGCAGCGGCAACAATGTCACCATTGCATAACAGAGCCGCAGCACTATCATGATAATAAGCAGAAATTCCTAATATATATATTTTTTCTGACATAAACTACCTAGAATATTGTGTAGATAAATGGTGCAACTGCAGAACCACCAGCAAAAACAACTAAAGCGCCAATTAACAATAGGCAAATAATAAGTGGTAGGAGCCAAAACTTCTTTCTTTCTTTTAAAAAGCCCCAAACATCTGAATAAAAACTCATATCTTTCTCCTAAAATTTTAGTAAGGATTTTCTAAATCTTTTTTGGTATATTTATGCTCACGAACAACAAAAGCAGACTTTTGTGCTTCAGAATCTCTTTCTGCCCATGCACGCAAACGCATACTATCCTTACCAAGTATTCGTCTAACCATTGCAACAGGCATAAGTATTGCGAAATAAATAATGCTTAGCAAAACTTTTGACATAACTGAACCTAGCACATGTGAGAAGCCAAACCATAAACGAGCAGGCCACTGCCAAGAAGTTGGCCAAACCATAGCCCACAGTACTATAAACATTGTTGCATAGATGAAGTTAATCTCATCAGTAAAGAACCAAATAAGTAAACTTAAAAATGCAAAGGCTAGGGCAGTATCACGGCATTGAATGGGAGTAATTTTTTCTTTAAACATAACTTTTACATATAGTTGAGTGTTGATAAAAAGATTGTAATAGATTTTGTTCAAAACGAACAGCAGGTGTCTAGCATATGGTTTTTGCTTTGTCTACTGTTTTTTTGG
>CAYJPT010000039.1:9400-12712 GCA_964372165.1 uncultured Desulfovibrionaceae bacterium
TTTTATTTGGTGTTTGCTATAGCAATAATGTGTGCAAATGCTTCAGCACTTACTGGTTGTACTGATAATCTACTACCTTTTTTCATAAGTTCCATATGTGCAAGTTCAGGCTCAAGGCGCAGATCTGCACGCAATAGTGGTGGATCAAAACTTTGCACAAAGCGCACATCAACCATAAACCAAAGTGGTTTTTGCTCGGTTGAGCGTGGGTCAAAATGGTTGTTTTGTTCATCCCATGCTGTAAAATCCGGGTATGCTTCACGCACAATTTCTACAACTCCTGTAATTTCTGGGTTTTTTCCGCTATGATAAAAGAAACCTTTGTCACCAAGTTGCATGGAGCGCATAAAGTTGCGGGCTTGATAGTTTCGTACACCATCCCATGGACTGGTTTGATTTGGAGAATTTTGTAAGTCTTGCCATGAAAAACAATTGGCCTCACTTTTAAATAACCAAAATTGCATTTTAATTCCTATTGTTTGTGTTGAAAACCAAAATGATTAAACCACCTATTTATCATTAATTCAAGATTTTTATCATTACTATTTAAAGCAATTTCTTTAATTTTATGAGCAAATTTAACTAGCTCTTGTGGCTGTGCCATTGTTTTATTTAAGTCCTGTTGAATCAATATTGCATTTTCTACTATGTCTAGCTTGTTTTGTTGTTTTGCAAGACGTATGACATTGGAAACACTTTGTATTGATGGAACAATATTATATAAATGCAGCCAAGTGTCTAATGCTTTTTGGCATTGATTTTGTTTTTGATAATAATTTGCTAAAAGCTCATAGCCTTGAAGCCATAGCGGTTCTGTTAAGAGCCGTGCTTGGCATTTTTGTGGGTCAAATTTTTGTTGAAAAGCTTGATTAAGAGCATCTTTTTTAACTTGCGTTAGTGAAATATATATTTTGAGGCAAGCATCAAAATTTGGCTCAAGCCCATCCTTGATGGCTATATGGTGAATATCTGATAAAGGTAAAGTATTATTGCGTTTATAAAACAATACAGAATTGTGTTGATCGTGCTCAAAGCGACCTGGTGTTTGACTTGTAAGGTGATAAATTTTGCTTTGCGGTATGCATAAAATTTGTAGGTTTTTTTTCCAAACAGTATAGCATAAGTCTACGTCTTCAAAACCATTGATATACTCTTCGCAAAATTTTCCGCATTCATTAAATAATTCAGCTTTGATAAGCATTGCAGCACCAGTAATTGCTTTGAGTTTATGCACTTTGTTTACTGGAGGATATGTAGCAGGCAAATGTTGATACAGATGTATAAATTTTTGTAGCGGAGTTATGAAAATACCACAATGTTGAACGGTATTGTCAGGGTACAGTAATAAAGGTCCAACCATGCCAACTTGTGGGCTGCTCTCTAGGGCATGTATGAGTGGGTCAAGCCAATTTTCAGTTAATATTGTGTCATTATTCAAGAAAAAAAGTAATGGATGCGATGCAGCTTCAGCACCTATATTGCAGGCTTTTGAAAAACCTAGATTTTTTGCTAAACGAATACCTTTGGCGCAATGGCCAAAGAGATTTTCAAGGGTAGGGTTAAGCTGAGTACTTGTTAAATCCTTTGACCCATTGTCCACAACAATCACTTCAATATTATTTGCTGCAATATGTTGCGTGCAAGTTTGAGCAAGGCTTGATAAACATTGTAATGTCATGTCCCATAAATCTACTACGGGTATGATAATAGAAACCTTGGTCACTGTGTGGTCCTTGCGTTAAAGAGTAAAAAGCTATTTTTAGTATTCAAACAATAAGTGTACTTGTCAAGGTTATAAATTTAGCGTAGTTGGGTAATGAAAGTGGAAATTAAATAATTTAATACTTTGGCAGCATGCAATATGATATGTTTTTAAGTTGGAGATGTTAATGAGTGAGCAAAAATTTAAGGTAGCTTTTATAAATTATGGTCCATATTTAGGGTGTAGTGGTGTGCACATGCATTTTTTGGCCAATGTGCTGGTGGAGCTTGGGCATGAGTGTACTGTGTTTTTGCCAAATATTACTGGTGCCGATGTACACTTTGGTAAAGTAAATTATCAAATACACCTATTTGCAAAGCTACTTGAATTGCCTGTAGAATATTTTGAAAATACTATAATTCATTCTTGGACTACAAGGGAGCCGGTTCGTGCCTGTACAGATATTTTAAGACGACGCAAGGAAATGCCGTATGTTGTGCATTTAGAAGATAATGAAGTTCTTATTACTGGAGAATATTTAAAAATATATGAATTTGAAGAGCAAAAATCTTATGCACAAAATAATCCGGAAAAGTTTGAAAAATTTTATGGTACACATCCATTACATTTTGAGAGATTTATGCTTAAGTCTTATGGTGTTACTTGTATTATGAAAGAGTTGGAAGAGTTTGTCCCAAAGGGTGTTATGCGACAAACTTTTTGGCCAGCTTGTGAGGATGAATTTTTTGCTATTCCAAAACAGCGGAATATGCCTTTACGTAAGGCCTTTGAAGTTAGTGATGATGCATATATTCTGGTTTATCCTGGTGCTGTACATGCTTTGAATGTGCAAGGCTTTATTGAGCTACTATATGCTGTTGAATATTTGAATAATGAAGGAATAAAATTAAAAATCATACGGACCGGCATTGAATATTCAAACTATACCCAAGATATATTAGACCTTTACACCAAGCACGTTTCATATGTCGAAAATATAAATGCCAGTGAGTTACCAAAACTCATGGCGGTTGCAGATATTTTGGTACAACCGGGAAAACCTGGTGACTTTGATAATTATCGTTTTCCATCTAAAATTCCATTCTTTTTGGCTAGTGGGCGGCCGGTTATTTTGCCAAATACCAATGTGGCAAAAAGTTTAAAGCATGGTGTAGATTGTTTTTTGACACAAGATGGAAAAATGGAGGAGCTTGTTAAGTATCTAAAAATCCTGATTGAGCACCCTGAACTTGCTAATAAAATGGGTATTGAAGGACGCAAAACGGCTAAACGACTATTTAGCTGGCATGAAGCTGCAAAGGCCCTTATACCATTTTATGAGCAAGCGATGCAAGGTCATGCACAAAGATTTAAAAGGTAGCTTGGGGATAGAAAATACAAAGACCTCTGCGCAATATATTGTGCAAAGGTCTACATTGTTTGAAAAAAATTGCGCCACGTAAATCAAGCCAGCACTTGCTTCTGGCGTCCCAAAGGGGTATTTGGAGTGGGCGTGCTTCATGCCAAAGGCGGTCTTTAGAACGCCGTGGTGTTTATGCCAAAGGCGGTCTTTAGAACGCCGTGGTGTTTATGCCAAAGGCGGTCTTTAG
>CAYJPT010000039.1:12812-18208 GCA_964372165.1 uncultured Desulfovibrionaceae bacterium
ATGCCAAAGGCGGTCTTTAGAACGCCGTGGTGTTTATGCCAAAGGCGGTCTTTAGAACGCCGTGGTGTTTTCTGAAACACGCATGAAAATGCGTTTTTCAGCATCGAATATTTAGTCTCCACTGAAAACTTGTTTTACGTTTGATTATCTCCGTTAGCCAATGGCTGCAGCTTCGTCAATAATCCAGATTAAGTCACCAAAAGTAGGGCGCACCATTTGAGCAGGAAGTGTTGGTGGAGCTAATAAGTCAAGCACCTTTTGTAAAGCATTATGTTTTTCTTTACCGGAAACTAAAAACATACAGCATCTTGCATTATTTAATACAGGTAGCGTAAGTGTTAAACGGTCAGCTTTGCGCTCTGGTACGTATTGGTCAATGCAAAGGCGCTTTTTTTCAACTAGGGCCGGCGAACCGGTGAAGATTGAACCGGTATGTCCCTCATCTCCCATGCCTAACAAAATGAAGTCAAAACGTGGAATTTCGGTAGGAGTTTTAAAATGTTCGCGCAACATATTTTCATATGTTATGGCTGAGTCTTCAGGATTGCCTTCACCCTTCATTCTGTAATAGTGTGTTGCTGGAACATTTGATAGCAGTTCACGTCTTGCCATTCCATAGTTACTATCCTTGTGATCTGGTCCAACACAACGCTCATCTACCCAATATATAGCAATTTTATCCCATGGTAAACGCTCGGCCCAGTCTGGGCTGCTAATTAAATTAAATAGTGGGATTGGTGTTACGCCACCAGAAATTGCAATATTAAATATACCACGATCATTTATAGCTTCTTCGCATGCAGATGCAAAAATATGAGCGGCTCGCTCAGCCATAGCGGCTTCGTCTTTATGTATAAGCACGGATAGGTGCGTAGAGCGACTTAGATTTGACATTGTTTACTCCTTAATAATTACGTGCAGGATTTTGCCACAAGTTTATATAGAATGAAAGCTTTATCTAATAATTATATAAAAAATAATCATTTTAGCTGCTTAAATGCTATTTGCAGTCGGGGTTAATTTAAACAAGTAGTTTTTAAGGCCGTGCTTCAAGTCTGTTTTTTCTTGTAAACAAAAGATCTCCATTATTTAAGGTCATGACACGCGGCTTTGCAACACAAAATAGATTTTTAGTATTTAGTACAGCGGCATGCTCTGCATTATTAGGGTCAAGTTCTATATTATAAGCATCTTCAAGGTCAACACCAGGCAAGATGCGTGCTGCCATATTTAAATCTTCTTTCAATACTACATTTCCTTGTGCTGTATCAGATGTAATAGTAGTTTCAAATGTCATGTTTCTTATAATTTGAGGGCCTTTGTTATATCCTTTAATGCGTACAAATAAACTTTTTGTCTTGCTACCAGTAGCTGCGTGCACAAATGCTGTACAAGAACGTAATTCAAACTGCTCATCCATTCTTTGTTGAAATATTGCGTTATCTTTTAAGAATTTTTCTTCGCGTAATAATTCTAGCTTATTTTCTTCAGTTACATAATATCTTAGTATTTCATCAACATTACTCATGCGCTTGATAATCCAGTCGGGGCTTTTAGTCATAAAAAATAATAAACGAAAATCTCTTTCTAAGCGTGGATAGTTCACAGTCACACTTGCTACTGCCTCATTTCCAAGAGCTGCTTGCAATTTGATTTTTCCTGATATTTGAGCTGCAAAATCAATAGGTAATGGATCAAGTGGAGCAAGCGGATTTTGTTTTTCTTGTGTTGTTGGTGGGGCTGCATCTTTATTTTTTAGGGCTTCCATAAATATAACTTGAATCTCTTCAGTAAGTGGAATAACTCTCTCTTCTTTTGCTGTTGCAGGTCTTTTTGGTATGTCAGCTCTTTGAATATGTTTTACCATGTCGTCTGTTACAGAGCGAAAGTCAACTAATACCGCAAGCTTGGCTAAATCGTTAGTCACTAGGGCGGTATTTAATTGCTCGATAAAGTATTCTGGACTGTTAATATGGGTGTAGTGTTTCCAACCATAAAAACCCCCAGCTGCTAATATTAAACACAAAACTATTCCAAGTATTTTCCAACGGGCTTTAATAACAAATTGCTTTATGCTTGATATATCAGGCATAGTTTTACCCCTACTATTTTTAGTCAAACATTAAAAAAACATTTTTTAGTTTTGTTTATGGTAACTTAACTAAAATTGTTGCATGAGAAAGTATTTTGCATCATACTTATATTAAACCTAAACGGTAAACTTACCTTAAAATATTATGATGTATAATCTATAACCTGTCGTTAAGCTTTTACTAGAAAATTAAATGTTAAATTATGCATTGTCAAAATTATTATTTTGCCGTTCCATTGCAATTAATGGTTGGGCTTTTGTTATTTTAACAGAATCAAGCTTGAGCGGTATTCCGGTAAGAGGTGCTTGTGGTGTAAGGTTCAAACGTAGCTGCACCAAATTACCAATGGGTAGTGGTACGGCTTTGCAGTTAACTCTGTGTAAAAATGAATTTTCTTTCCATGTACTGGGTGGGCCTATTAAAGTGGAGCCTGTAACTATGCTGCAATTTGGTGCAATGTCACGTAGTGATTTATGGGCTTGTCTAAAAGAAATACACCATCTATGTTGCAAAAAAAATGGCAATTTTTTTGATGTTTTATAAGGATTTACGAATGGTAATTTATTCCAAAATTGTAACAAAATACCTTTAGTAGCAAGACGCCTTGCTTCATGCAATATTATATTTAGGTCAGGGTAAGCCTTAGGTCGAGGAGGTGGACTAACTATCACATAATCAAAGGTTTTATCATCAAATGGTAGGTTTTCAAATGCATGTAAAAATATTTCTACACGCTGATGTAGGGCTTGTCTTGCAGTATCAATATGCGCTTTAGATGCAGCAATGGCGCTTACATCAAAACCGTTTTCCCAAAGCATTTCTAAGCTTTTCCAATGGCCAAAACCTATGACAAGTATGTTATTTCCTCGTCTTGGCCAATGTGACAGCATTTTTTTGCTAAGATGCATGCTGCATGATAGGACATAGGAGCCTTGTGTGCTTGCGTACCATGTGTCATATTGTGTAAAAAAATCTTCTTCAGTTATCATAAATAAACTATTGAGCTAAACACACAAAAAATCAAGTATAAAATTTGCATAAATTAATGTTATTAGCATCTAGCATCTAGACAATGATGAATATTATGTATATATGAACGGCTAACAAAATAAATACTATCGCAGGTAAAGTAAGCCTGTAAAAAAAGGAGCCTCTTGTGGAATATACAGTTGAAGATATTTCGGCGGTAAAGAAAAAAGTTAATATTACCGTGGACCCTAAGGAAGTTGATGCCGCTATTATGGCAGCGGTTGCAATATATCGTACATCTGTACAAATTGATGGTTTCCGGAAGGGTAAGGTTCCGGCTTCTGTTATTGAAAAACGCTTTCAAGAAAAAATTTATCAAGAGTCTAAACAAGACCTTGTAAATGTACATATAAATCAAATTATGCAAGACCTACAAGTTCAACCTTTGTCAGGTATTGATTTTGATGGTAAAGAACTTGTTCGTGATGTTCCTTATGAATATAGTATCAACTTTGAAGTGCTACCAACTTTTGATTTGCCAAACTATGAAGGTATTGAAATTGTACAAGAAAAGGCAGTGGTTAAGCCTGAAGAGGTTGAAGAATTTATTGAGCGTGTGCGCAAAGATAGAGCAGAGCTTGTACCTGCCGAAGGTAATGGTCCAGCCATTGATGGGCAGGTGGTAGAAATAGATTTTGCTGCCTTTGAAAATGGTGAAGCATTAGAGGGTATCAGCGCACAAAACTTTCAGATGAATTTAGGTGAAGGGCAGGCCTTGGAAGACTTTGAGTCATTGGTTAAAACAATAGCCATTGGTGAAACTAAAGAAGGTCCTGTCTCTTTTCCGGAGGATTTTTTAGCACCTGACCTTGCTGGAAAAAACATCACCATGAAAGTAACAGTACATGCCATTAAAGAGCGTAAATTGCCTGAATTAAATGATGATCTTGCCAAAGGTATGGGACAAGAAAGTGTGGAGAAATTGCGTGAGGCCTTTGTGGAAACGTATACTCGCACACGTTCTAATCTACATAAGGGTGCTGCCCAAAAGCAATTGGTAGACACAGTGTTAAAAATGGTTGAATTTGAATTGCCTGAATCCTTGGTGGAAAACCATACTCGCAGCTTGGTTGCTGATCGTAAGGCACGTGTTGAAAGTCAAGGCCGCAGCATTGAGTCCCTTGGTAAAAACTTGGATGAACTTATGGCAGAAGCACGCACCGAGGCAGAAAGTATTTCTCGTGCTCAAGTACTACTAATGGCCATTGCTAAAAAAGAAGAACTTGAGGTGCAAGAGCAAGAAGTTGATATGGCTATATATCAAATGGCTCAGCGTAGTGGTCAAGACTTTAAACAGTTAAAAGATGAATATGTAAATACTGGTGCAATTTTTACTTTACGAGATCGCATCTTGGCCGATAAGGCTATGGAGAGCATGTACACTAAGGCAAAAATAACAGAAGTTGATGGTCCTTTGACTGATGAGCAAAAAGTAAGCTCTTAGAAATAAAGAAGCTTATACTATATAATTTTTTGGAGTTACCATGAATATACCTATGGTTATTGAAACATCAGGTCGTTCAGAACGGGCTTATGATATATATTCGCGCTTGCTTAAAGATCGCATTGTGCTTTTAAGTTCAGATGTTAATTCAAACATAGCTTCTCTTATTTGCGCTCAGCTATTATTTCTTGAGTCTCAAGATGCAGAAAAAGAAATACATTTGTACATAAATTCACCTGGTGGTTCAGTTACGGCAGGTCTTGCTATATATGATACCATGCGTTACATCACATGTCCTGTGAGTACTGTTTGTATAGGGCAGGCCGCCAGCATGGGAGCATTTTTACTTTCGGGCGGCGAAAAAGGCATGCGTTTTGCATTACCAAATAGTCAAATTATGATTCACCAACCTTCAGCTGGTTATAGTGGTCAAGCTACTGATATTGATATACATGCAAAGCAGGTTTTACGTTTGAAAAAACGCCTTAATGAAATGCTTGCCGAGCATACTGGGCAAAATGTGCGCAAAATTGTGCAGGCAACAGAGCGTGATAACTTTCTTACCGCAGAAGAAGCCCTTGATTTTGGCTTAATTGATAAGATATTAGTTTCACGACGTGATTTATCAAATTAATGCTGCTGATGCTATTAAGCAATGCTGTATTATAAGGTAAAATTTTGATATTGGTTTGAGTATGGATGCACAGCTGTAGTTTGTGCATCCATACTGTTGTCAGTTTAGTAATGACTATGTTTTTATTAATTGTTTTTGATATTTAAGGAAATGCTGATTTATTCTGCAAGCAGAATAAATCAGAAAGGCACACTGC
>CAYJPT010000040.1:0-18168 GCA_964372165.1 uncultured Desulfovibrionaceae bacterium
AATGGAAATGATGAATACACTTTGGAGTACACTTACACTCAAAGTGATGCGTCTTTAGATCACGATGATACAAAAGATCCTAATGAAACACTTACTGACGACTTTGACGTAACAGTTAGTGATTCAGACGGTAATGTAGCTGATGATGCAACAGGCACCATTACTGCGACAGTAACTGATGATGGCCCAGTGGTTACATCTAAGGGTGCTGATACTGATGGTGACCCATCAACTACTAGTGCAACAGTAACTAACGGTGTTGCGTCAGCAGACATTGATGTAGACTTTGGTGGTGATGGTGCACAAGCCATTATCTTTAGTAACTACTCTACAAGTACCAGCTATGAAAGTGTTGTTCTAAACCCTGATACTGGTGTTTGGGAACTTAAAAGTGCAACCCAACTTTCATCCGGTGAGTGGGTATTTACACCTAGTTGGAGTAATGCAGTACACTTTGACGGTAGAGTTGAAGGTGATTCATATATCTTAGAAGTTGGTAATGTAACCTTAACTAATACACCTAATGGTTCTGACAATTGGAATGTAAGCTATGGTATTGGCGATGCTAGTTCTGGTGGCTTACAAGATGTAGATCTTGTCTTTGTTGACCGTGATGGGGACAGTACAGAGCATACAATAGTATCCGATTCTCCAACCCTTGGTGGAGTAGTAAAAGCTCAAGTATCCGAAGCCTACACAGCTGATGGTACTCAAGCTGATAGTGATGCATCATTCCCGAATCAATCCATAGCAACTGGAACAATTCAAGACTTTAGCTTTGGTGATGAAGGTCCAGCAACACAAGATAGCTTTGTATGGAATATAGCTACTGCACCTGCTTTAACAACTCCGGATGGAACTCCTATTACGTGGAGTGAAAGTGGTAATGTACTTACTGGTACAGCCAATGGCGAACCGATAATTACTGTTACCATGACTACAACTGGCGTAAATGCAGGTCAGTATGAAGTTGTGCTAAACGGCGCAATAGAACATGCTGAAATACAAGGTAATAATACAACTGGTAATCTTGAGTTTGACTTTACCTTAAAAGACGCTGCTGGCAACACTTTAGAGGGTAGTGCAGCAGTTGAAATCCAAGATGACGTTGTTGATGTAGCAAGCACTACTTCCGTGAATGTAGATGAAAACGGTACAAATTCTGGCAGCATCTTAAATGCTGATGAAACTACTATTAAGTTTGGTGCTGACTTAGGCGACTTTGCAAAAACCACTATTACAGTGGGCGGAGTAGCAACAACCGGCTCATTAAATGGAGCAGGTAATCTTGAGTTTACCCTTAGCTACGGCACAGTAACTCTACAACCTAATGGTTCATTTGATGTAGCAGTTGATGATAATTATACAGGTGATGGAACAGAAAGCTTTACTATTACAGTATTTGATAAGGACGGCGACTCTGATTCAACTGAAGTTACAGTTAATGTTGAAAACTACAAAGAACCAGAGCTTGTTTCAGTTGATAACAGCAACCTTGCAACCGAAGATGCAGACACCATTGGTGCAGCAGTAGATACAGCAACAGGTTCGCTAGTATTTAAGCCGGGTGATGGCGCAACAAATGTTGTAATTAAGGGTCAAAACAATACAGAAATTACTATAACTGTAAATGCTGATGGTTCATTTACTCAACCAAGTGGTACTTTAGAGGGTGAGCATGGAACATTGTCAGGTTTTGTTTTAAGTGGACCTAATGGAAATGATGAATACACTTTGGAGTACACTTACACTCAAAGTGATGCGTCTTTAGATCACGATGATACAAAAGATCCTAATGAAACACTTACTGACGACTTTGACGTAACAGTTAGTGATTCAGACGGAAATGTAGCTGACGATGTAACAGGTACCATTACTGCAACAGTAACTGACGATGGACCAGTAGTTACATCTGGTGTTGCTGATACTGATGGTGACCCATCAACTACTGAGGCTAGTGTAAATAACGATGTTGCTTCAGCAGATATCGATGTTGATTTTGGTGGAGACGGTGCACAAGGTATTATCTTCACTAACTACTCTACAAGTACAAGTTATGAAGGTGTGGTTCTGAACCCTGATACCGGTGTTTGGGAACTTAAAAGTGCAACCTTACTTTCATCTGGTGAATGGATCTTTACACCTAGCTGGAGTAATGCAGTACACTTTGAAAGCAGAGTTGATGGTAATTCATATTACTTGAAAGTTGGTAATGTAACCCTAGTCAACACACCTAATGGTTCTAACAACTGGAATGTAAGTTACGGTTTGGGTGATGCCAGTACTGGTGGTTTACAAGATGTAGGTCTTGTCTTTGTTGATCGTGACGGTGACAGTACAGAGCATACAATTTATGCTTCATCACCTAGCATCAATAATGATAATGCTACAACAACCACTTATGACGCTGCTGTAAAAGGTGTGAATGACTTAAATGTTGCTGGTGACGAAGGGCGAGAAGGTGCTCCTAGTGAGGCATGGCCAAATGATGTAAATCCTGTTGACAGTGACTCTGCATCTTTTGTGATTACTTCACCAGATGGTATTAAAACCTTTACCCTTGGAGAAGGCAGCGATGCAGTAACATTTACTGTACAACCTGATAACTCTCTTGTAGCAAGTAATAATACAGGACAAGTGAGTGGTGAATATGGCTACTTATCAAATGTTACTTTAAGTGGTCCAAATGAAAATAATGAGTATACTGTCAACTATGACTATACACAAACTAATAACTATTTAGGTCACACAGTTGATACTTCTGGTGATGGTGATAATAGTGATTATACTTCTGATAAGTATGAAGAAAGCTTTGATATTACTGTTGAAGACAATGATGGTGACAGCGTAACCTTGAAAGATGGTGTTAAAGCTGAAATAGTTGATGATGTGCTTGACTTAGTTGACGATGCTACTGCTCATCAGGCTGAGACTGCTCAAGAGTACTTTGATGAGGACTTTATGTTCACTCAAAGTGATGTGTCAGGTAGAGATAATCATTCAATAACATTACAAAATGGTGTGATTGTTAGTTCTGCCTTGATAGACCAAAATGGAGACTTTGTAGAGTTTGCTGAAAATGCAGGCGAGCTTGTATGGCATGGCAATGCTGCTTATAATACTAATGGAGAAACAACTGGTTTTGGTATTGGTATTGCTAAATATAACGATAAAGGAAACATTGTAGGTCAACCTGAAATAGATGTTGATCATGATCAAGCTGATAAGAGTGAAGCTATTATTATTGATTTGCCAGATGGCCAGTTGGCATATGGTGCAACGATTAATTTAGGTTTATTCTTTACCAAAGGTGGACACGTAACTGACGCTGGTGGTTCAGAGCAAGCTATTGTTGAATTCTATAAAGAAGTTGATGGAAAGTACGTTCTTGTGCAATCTTCGGAAGTAGTTAGTGATAGTAATGCTGGTAACCTTACAGCAAACATTACGGGCATGACTACAGGATTTGACCGAATAGTGGTTAAAGCAGCTGATAATGGTGCTGCAAGCGGAAACAGCGACTTTGTACTAAGAGGTGTTGAGTTTATTGAGCCACAAAATGGAATTATGGCAACCTTTAACGGCACTATTGAATTTAAGGGTGCTGACGGACTAGCAAGCCTTGATATTGCAGGTGTGTCGCTAGATGGTGGTACAACCATTGCTGGTGCAGGCGAAACCATTACTATAGATGGTGTTGAGCTTGAAATAGTAGACAATAACGGAGCTTATGAAGCTAGAGTCCCAAGTGCATCAGGAGATGGCGAATTGTACTTTAGTGCCGTAGTTGGTGATGATGGATCATGGGTATTACATCAATACAAAGAGTTTGATGACGTCATTACGCTAACTGCAAAGGGTACAGATGGTGACGGTGATACAGACACAACCAATATTACCATTGAAGGTTATGATAAGCCTGAGCTTGATATTGAATCTAAGGGTGATGCAATTGACCAAGTATTCCTTAACCATGGCGATGTATATTGGTCTAGCTCTGGTGATGGAGCTCCACATGCTGAAAGTTTGGCATATGACGAAACAAAGGGCATGAACATTGATGTCGGTCTTGGTAATGATGACGTATGGCTTGGTGCTGGTGATGACACAGTTTATCTAGGCGATAGTCACTTTGAAGGATATGATGTTGATCCTGTTGCTGAGCAAAGAGCTCAAACGTCAATGGAATCTTTCATGAGTGGTGATGATGAGTCAATACTAGCAAACGCAGCAGAAGGTGAAGATAGTGCCTTAAATACCTCTGCCTTGAGTAATTCATTTATTGATATTGCACATGGCGGCGCTGGTGATGATACCATTTATGGTCAAGATGGCAGAGACGCAATATTTGGTGGCTCTGGTAATGACACCTTAGATGGTGGAGCAGGTAATGATGGCTTACGCGGCGGTACTGGTGATGACACCTTATTTGGTGGTGCTGGTGACGACATACTTGATGGCGGTGAAGGTGATGATGTCCTTTACGGTGATGAAGGTGACGACATCTTACGCGGCCTTGGTGGAGATGATGTACTCTTTGGTGGTAATGGTGCAGATACAATCTTTGGCGGAAGTGGAGATGACTTAATTGCACTAGACCTTAATGATGTACTTATTGACGGTGGCTCAAACGATGATGGCGATACAGATATGGACGTATTGCTTGGTGGAAGTAATGATGAAGCCACAAAGGACGCCGTACTTGAAGATATGAACAATGGTGTCATTACCGATATTGAAATGGTTATCCTTGGTAAGGACGCTGATGGCAAGAACGTCGATGAAGTTTTACAAGACTTAGGATTAGGTAATTCTAATGATGTTGACTTTAGCGGTGGTGACTGGACATCTAGCAATGAGCATGATGTACAAGGTACTACTTATGTTGAATACAACAGTGAAACTGAAGACGTGACCATACTTGTAGAAAAAACTAAGCTTCAAGATGGTAGTGCATAATCAAAAATAGTCAATTAATATAACAACAAAGGCCTCTTTGCTTCTGCAGAGAGGCCTTTGTTTTTTTAATATAGTTATTATAATTGAAAAAAAATGTTGACGTAATATTTTGTATTGTGCTATTAGTTAGTTGCAGTATTATATTTAGATAAAATTTTTCGTTTTACGATGAAAAGTTTTTATATTAGTCAGTTACATTGTTAACGTGTTTTTTTTGTATTAATATTGTGTATTTATGAAAATACAAAGCATTAGTTTGTTAAATATAAATACACTTAAGATGCTGGACTAGTATCTTTTGCTTCATATGTTAGGGGCTTTTGCCCTGTGGGTTAACACCCTCGATCCACATGTATACGAATAGCATTATTCTTTGTCCATTATACATGTAGGACCTCTTAGTATATCACGTCTATTGCTTGCAGCTTTTAGAGTTGTGTTTCTTATTTACTCAAGGCATAGGAGTTAAGTTATGGCTGATATTTTATTACAAAAACCGATAGCCCGACAAATTATATCTCTTACACCTCAGTCACAAGATAGGATAATTTTTGCTTTTGCAGCTCATGAGGTTTTGATTGAACGCGTTAATGATAACCTTGTTTTCTTTTTCGATGAAGGAGCGCGCGTAGAGCTATTAGATTTTTATATCACATATAATGGCTTTAATATGCCTGATTTTGTCATTGAAAATCACACCGTACCAGGTGAGGAATTTTTTGCGGCATTAGACGCAAACCTAATGCCTGCAACTGGACCAGCAGATCAACCGGAAAGCTCTGGTTCTACTGTTCAATTTGGTACAGGCTATTTACTTGCTGGAGTTGATGCTACTGACGGTGTTGATCAAGAATATGCCAATAACAGCTCAAACCTATTCATAGGTGGTGATGAATTAGAGGGCATGCAAACATTAGCCTCTATAGTCACAGATGAAGATTCCAACATGATAATTGATGACTATACAAGAGAATTCTTAAATGATGAACAGTTAATCCTTGATGGTTCTGCTGAGCTTGCAAAGACAGTGGTACAAGTTTTACAGGTAGAAGATAATAATACCCTTCAAAATTTAGCCAACGATATGGAAAGACTAATTGGTGATGCGAGAATTGATAACGATGTCATATATGGCAGCGATGGGGCAGACGTTTTGATTGGGCTAAATGGCGATGACATCCTTTTTGGTGGTAATAATGCGGATATTATTCTTGCAGGAAGTGGCGATGACCTTATTGGGATAGATATTGATGACATTTTTGTAGATGGTGGTGAAGGTGATATAGATATATTACTCAGCGGCGTAAATGATGAATTTACTAAAAATGCAGTCATTGAAAATATGAAAAGCGGCGATATTACAAATATTGAAATGATTGTTTTAGGCAAAGAATTTGATAACCAAGATGTGGATCAAATGCTTTCGGATTTAGGTCTTGGTGACCCAAAAAACGTAGATTTTAGCGATCCGCTTTGGGTCGCACGGGATGAGCATGAAATTGATAGTATTAATACATTTGTAGAGCTTAGTCATGATAGCTTGGATATAACAATTTTAGTTGAAAAAACAATGTATGAAAGTGGTACTGTATAGTTTTTGTTTTTGTAGTTATTGCACCTTAAAAAAATAGAGTAGTAGCTTACTATACATTATTAAAGCCTTGCGCAATAAATTGGCAAGGCTTTAATAATGTATTATTTTATAAAAATATTAAGAAATTTGTCCTTGGGCCGATTATGGTAGTTAGTAAGCATAGATAAATATATTATCAGTTGTTGCAATTAAATCTGCAAACTAGCCTTAATGAAGCTGTCACAAGCCAATCATTGAATACGGCTGACTTGCACTCTTATGTCAATAGTGATCTAATTTAAATATGCTGACCAGTTAAAAATTTTGCACAAAAAAAGAATGGCACAAGATGATTCAGAACTTTCTTTTGGTGTTCTTGGAGGAAGTATCTGGAGCCAGGTTGACTTTTAAATAGCAGGTGTAAGCGTGTTGCAAAAGTTAAACTAACGTCTTTTTAATGGTGTACGTTTTTTATGATTTTTAGTTTTTGTGCTGATAGTGTTTGGGGTTGTTTTGTAAATTAAACTGTAGCTTGAATTGGAAAAATTGACATTTAAGGAAGAGCTTTATGAAAATGAAACTACTTGGTAAAGTACTTGTTTTTACTTTGATTCCCATTGCCATTGGCATGGTTTTGCTTACTGTAATTTCTTCGACCCTGTCTTCAAGAGGATTTTATAACATGGCAGATGTGCAATTGCTAGAATTTGCTAAAAAGCAGGCTTCTGAAATTGATAATATCATAAAGAATACTTTTTCACTTGGTTTAATGGTAAGTAGTACAACAGATGTTGAAAGAATTGTTGCTTTAGCAAATGCTAGTGATGGTAATTTAGAGAATTCTTTTGAATTTACAGAGGTTAGAGAAAAAGTTAATGATGTGATGGGTGAGATTGTTAAGGATTTTCCTGATATCTCATCTGCTCTCGTTGTTGCAAAAAATGGTACTTCCATAGCACACTCTAAGCCAGAAAGAGCTGGTATGGATTTAAGTAAATATCCTAGTGTTATATCTGCATTCAGTGGTAAGGATATTATTGACACAATGCTTTCACGAGCTTCTGGTAAAATGAGCGCCATGGTAGCAATTGGTATTAGTGCTGATGGTTCAAATAGTGTTGAAGGCGTTTTATTACTTGTTGTAGATATTTCTGCTATTGCTATGGATACAATTCAAGATGTAAAACTTATGCCTTCATCAAATATTTTCTTGGTTGACGAAGATGGTATTATGTTGATGGAAAGAGCTTTTCCAGAGTTAATTGGTAAAGATAATTCAATATATGAATATATTCGTAAGGTTTTAGAGCAAAAAACTGGTATTTTGAATTATGATTGGGAGGGTGTTGCTAAGCATACACAATTTGCCGAACTTCCAACTACAAAGTGGATTGTTGGTATTGAAACAGATGATAGTGATTATTATACTACATCTAATGAAATAAGCATTATTTTAGCTATAGCTGGCTTTGTTATTTTGTGCATTGTTGGAGGAATAATTTTTGTTGTAATAAAGAAAGTTGTAATAGTTGTTTCAAATAGTGCTAATATTGCAAGTTATGTTGCCGATGGTAATCTTAAACTTACTCACGAACAAGAAGGGCAGTTGGATGCTGCTTTGCAAAGAGGTGATGAAGTTTCAACTTTAGCTCAAGCTTTAAAAACCATGATTACAAATATTGCAAAAATGGTTTTTGAATCTGAAGAAAAAAGTAAAGAAGCTCAAGTTGCTGCAGATAAAGCAGCTGTTGCATCTAAGCAAGCAGAACAATCTGCACAAGAAGCCGAGGAAAAACGGCAAAGTATTCTTATCGCTGTTGAACAATTAGAAGGCATTGTTAATAATATTGCTTCTGCTTCTGAAGAACTTTATGCACAAATTGAGCTTTCAACTAATGGTGCGGAAGAACAATCAGCGCGTATGACTGAAACCGCCACTGCAATGGATGAAATGAATAGCACAGTACTTGAAGTTGCACAAAATTCTAGTCTTAGTGCTGAACTTGCAGAAAATACTAAAATTAAAGCCACAGATGGGGCTATAATTACACAAAAATGCCAAACTTCCATGAACCAAGTTAAGGATGAATCATTAAAATTACGTGAAAATATGAGTGAACTTGCAAATCATGCACAATCCATTAGTGCCGTAATGGGTGTAATTTCTGATATTGCAGATCAAACAAATTTGCTTGCATTAAATGCAGCTATTGAGGCCGCTCGAGCTGGGGAAGCTGGACGAGGATTTGCTGTTGTTGCTGATGAAGTTCGAAAGCTTGCTGAAAAAACCATAGCGTCAACCACAGATGTAGCAAATGCTATTAACTCAATACAGCAAAGTACTGAAGTTAACGTAAAACAAGTTGATACAGCTGTTTCTCGTATCGAAGAAGCAACTGAACTTGCTGTTGAGGGTGGACAAGCCTTGCAGGTTATTTTAGAAATGGCAGAGCAAAGTGCCGATGGAATTCGTGCTATAGCAACAGCTAGTGAACAGCAGTCAGCAACATCAGATGAAGTTGCAAGCTCCATTGGCGCAGTATCTTCTATTGCCAGTAATACAGCAAGTGCTATGAATGAAGCAGCTCAAGCTATCAGTGCTTTGTCAGAACAAGCACAGCAACTTTCAACACTTGTAGAAAATCTAAAAAATAGTTAGCAATATGGGAATCACCAATTAAGCTGGTGATTCTTACTGTAACAATAATGAGTCAGAATAGCTTTTTATGGGCTGTTCTGACTTTTTTGTGGGATAATCTTTGACTTGCTGCTAACTTCAAATACACCTTTCAAGGGTCCTGCACAATTATTTTTTAGTTCTATTTTTATGCTTTTGCAGTAAATTTGCATTTATTTAAAAATCTACTTGTGCAGGACAAAAGCCTCAAAAATCAATCATTTAACGGCGAAGCAAAGCTCCACCTATTCTTGATTTTTGGTCGCATTGGCTATCGTCAACGCTCCAAAAGACTACACACAATGAATTATGCAGGAGTCTTCTTTCGGGGAAGCAGGAAGTTTAATTGTTTATGGAAATTTAGCTTATGTTGTTTGTTTTTTTATTTTATCTTTACAGTCAGTGAGTATATAATTTTTCAGCTTCGGCTAGATTAACAATATTTTCTCATTATTTCTGTCTTCTACAGTAAGAAAAATAGATTTTACACTTGGCGGACGCCAAAGTATCTTCAGAGTGGGGGGCTAAGTTGTAAAAAAAAGTAGAAAAGAGTGTTTTTATCGACAGAATTAGTTGGTATTGCGATATTTGCTAGGTACGCTTTATGTTTTTTGCAAATTCAGGATATTTTGTTTGTATTTTTAATTTTGCTATACTTTCATTGCGTATATACACTTCAGGGCTACTTAATGCTACTTTTCCTTTTCTGTCGTGGACTATATATTTATCTATGGGGAAATGTTGAAAACTATGACCGCTTAAATGTAAATCTCTAAACCATTGAACGCCTGTATCAAGGTTTACTACATGTTCCCAGTCTTCACCAATTTTTGCACCTGAGGCAAATTGCCCCCCCAATGGACGAGCTTTGCCGTATGGTATAGTATCTGGCCGTGCTTTTTGTAAGTTCACCATCATACACCACTCATTTATTCGACATTCAGGCAGTGGCCATGGCCTATCCCAAAACTCTTGTTTTAGCCCCAAATTATAAGCTCGACGGTTATTATAGTCCATATTTTGATTGTAAATATACATAAGTTGATGATATTTAGGCTTAAATTCAGTATATTTTTCTGAAGTGCAAATATTCATTTGTCCAGCCGGACACCACCAGCATTGCCCAAGTTCACCAATGGCAGTGTTTTCTTTAATATTTAGTAGATATTCAGAAACAATGTCACCTAACACTTCAATGTCATTATGTATAAGCAAAGCAAATTTTTTGTTACTATTTTCAAAACCATATTGATAGCGCATGGATAGACGATAGTTTTCATCTTGAAGCTTATCTTCACACACACTATTGCTGGATAACCAGTATGGCAATGAGAAATAAACGATACTTTCTGATAAATAATCTAAGAGAGCATCATGATTGTTGCGGTCAAAATCTGACTTTGCCCGCTCTTCATGAAAATAAATTTTATCAATATGTTGACCGCAATGTTCAAGTAAGGAAAGTATGGATAAGGCTGTTTGCCATGGCTTTGCAAAAACATTAATAAGTACATCTATCTTCATGCTAAGCCCTTGAAATTAATGGCGCGCCCGGGAAGATTCGAACTCCCGACCAAGAGCTTAGAAGGCTCCTGCTCTGTCCAACTGAGCTACGGGCGCAATTTTTAGTGATTTGCAATTTCCTGCGGTAGGGGAACAATATACTTTCGGTATGTTATGGTCAAGTGACTTTTTAGTTAAACAAAAAAATATTACTTGATGAAACTGTTTGCATAATAAATCAGCATTTCCTTAAGATAAAAGATGTTATTCATTTTATAAAATAATTAATTAAAAAAATAAAATAATGATATATTTTATTGACATTCATACTTTTTGGTAATAGTTTTCATTAAGGAAAAGTTTTTAGTGATAAAATTATTAAGCTATTAAGTTTTATCTTGAATGTATTGTCTACATTATAATGTTTATTTTTGCATGGGGGAAGTATGTCACAAAGCAGGATGACACAACAACGTTCAATTATTTTAGAGGAACTTCGCAAAGTAAAGTCTCACCCAACTGCTGATGAATTGTATGGCATGGTCCGTAAGCGTTTACCACGTATTAGTCTTGGTACTGTTTATCGCAACTTAGATTTTTTGGCAGAAACGGGAGAAATCTTAAAGCTTGAATCAGCAGGAAGCATCAAGCGTTTTGATGGTGACACCTCTTGGCATCAGCATGTGCGTTGCACTCATTGTGGGCGTATTGGTGATGTGATGCCTTCGCAAATGCCTCCCAGTTTTGATAATGTGCAAGCAAATGATTTTTTAATTACAGGTGCTCGTATTGAATATGAGGGTACTTGCAAATGCTGCCTTAATACAAATTAACAAATTTGCAGTTATAATCTGTTTTAGATTTTACGATCTAAAAATTATAAAAAACTACTGGAAATAATGCTTATGCTACTTTCAGTAGTTTTTTTTTGTTCTATTTGAACTTTGCAAACTTATTATAGTTTACTCTCAAAAAATATTGTGTTATGATACTAACGTATTGCTGTGATGTTTTTTGCAAAATGCAAATCTATTCATACAAATATTTTTTGGATTATAGAAAAAGCAGCTAAAAAACAATTTTACAGCATAGGCATGATTAGTTTTTGAATCTAAATGGCTTAAACTATGATAAAGGTGTTGTTTAGGTTCAAATAAATAGTGAAATATTAAGGAGGGATTTTATGACAGAAGCAAAAGATATGTGGCGCTGCCAAATTGTTAATTGTGGCTATGTTTATGACCCCGATCGAGGTGATAAAAGACGTAAGGTTCCACCAAATACTAAGTTTGAAGATTTGCCGGAGGACTGGTGTTGTCCAGTATGTAAGGCTAGTAAAAAAAGTTTTTTAGCAATGGGCTAATAAAGTAAAAACAAAGCCCCAAGGCCTTTAGTCTTGGGGCTTTGTTTTGTTTTTTATAATTGTTACAATTAATAATATAAAGTCTTTTGTGGTGTTGGTTATAATTTTATGGTAAAAATCAAAAAAAGTGATTCATTATAACCTGCAACCTTTAATTAATAGGCTATAAAACTATTTACACCAGAATTATTATTTATTTATCAAAATGAGTAAGCAATACAAAAATCCCACTTTACACTTAGCATTGTTTTTATGAGGTATTTATGAAAAAAAAATTTTGGACTTTGGGATTGGTAATTTATATTATTTATGCTCGATTATTAGTATTTGTACGCTTATGTAAACCAAGTTCCATGAGTGCAAAAATAACTCAAATATTATACAAAGCTTGCGGTGAAAAATTTATTATCGAACAAATCCCCAAAATCTCTTTAATTCCTTTCACAATACATTTTGATATTATAAAGTGGGATAAAGGTGAGGAAGGTGAGTTAAGCACACTTTTTACGGTTAAAAACAGCTACATAGAAATGCAATTTACTTCTTTATTAAGTAGTAAAATCATTATAAATCAAATAGTGCTGGATAGTCCTACAATAAATATTGCCCAAAACAGTAGTTGGTCAAAATCACAATCAATCATATATAATCTAAATAGCATATTCTCATTACCGCTTGTTATTTCAAAAATTGAAATGACTAATGCTCAAATATATATTGAGCACATCAATTGTTCCACTATAAAAATTTCCAACGCAAACATTATTATAAATGATTTTGCATATGATAGTATCGTTTCTATTGAAGCAAAAATGCTTATGGAAATTGAAAAATATAATTTACAAACAGAATTGCATTTATGCACCCAAGCGACCATTAATGAAAAAACTATTTGTCTTGATAACATAAATTTACGATATACTTCCAAAGGTGAAGCTGATGATAAAAATAAATACTTTTTTGAATCTAAATCTAATTTGCAATTTAACTTTAACGAAAATATTTGTATAAGTGGTAAGATAAATATTGATGAAATTACTTTAGAAGACTTATTCATTCAGTATAATAAAATACAAGGCCTTCATGCGCTTAAAACCAACTTAGAGCCAAGCATTTATCCTGAGCTTGATCTGAAACTAGAAATTGATTGCATCAAATTATATGATATTAATTGTCATAAATTTATTTTACAAATTAATTCTGATGATAAAAGTAATGGTAAGTATTATTTTGATTTAGTGCAAATGGATTGCGCATATTTTGACATTATTAAAGCAAAAGCTAGTATTGAATTACCAAGTATGTTAATGCGCAATGAAGGTGTGATAAATAATCTTAATTTGAAGCCTTTGCTGAATGCATTACAGTTTTCTACAAGTATGGACACTACTCTTGATTTACATTGGGAATTAGCTATGTTGGCTGTGTCTAATAAAGATATTGTTGAAACAATGCGGGGAGTTGTAATGGTTCATAGCAATGAAATATTTTTTCAAGATGGCATAGCTATTCCAACAAATCCCATAACAAAGCCTATTTATTTTCATGAGTTTACAAATTTAACCTTACCCTTACAAATAGCAAATGGTAATGCTCAAATAGATGGATCTACTCTTGAAGGTAAAAGTGTAACTATGTATGGAGCAGGAATTATAAGCTTGTTACAACAAAAATTAGATTTAAAGCTTGATGTTAAAACTTTAAACACCATAATACCAATCAACATCACTGGCTTTATATATAATCCAATTTGTGTAGTTGATCCTATATGGATTGCAAAGGCATTGGTTAATTTACCAACAACTTTATTAAAACAGGGAGTTAATGCTGGAATTGGAGCCAATAAAATTTTATATGATGTTGGAAAGGGAGCAGGTAGACTTATTAAAGGTATTTTTAAATGATTCTGCTAATAGTTTAGACGCATACAATATGTTTTATATCTGATGGCTGCCTAGTCGACAATTTGAAAGATGATGAATGACTGGAATAAAAAAGTCAGCCTTTTTTAATAAATATTTTAACGTATTTTTTAAAAAAGGCTGACAAATATTATGCGTTGGCTTCGCTTTGTTTTTTCTTTGAACCCAAAAGTTGATGTCTTTTTTGCGCGGGAAGGATTGTTTTGCGTAGGCGAATAGACTCTGGTGTTATCTCAACCATTTCATCTTCACGAACAAAATGCAGAGCAAATTCAAGAGTCATGGGACGCACCGGTGTTAGAATTACATTTTCATCCTTTCCGGATGCACGCATATTAGTGAGCTTTTTTTCCTTAGTGGGATTAACGTCTATATCATTAGAGCGATTATGCTCACCAACAATCATGCCTTCATACACAGGAGTACCAGGGGGTACAAATAATACGCCACGCGGCTCAAGGTTAAATAAAGCATATGGCACAGCACTACCACTGCGGTCAGCAACAATAGACCCATTAAAACGGGTTGGGAAATCGCCGCGCCATTCCTCATATCCTGCTAGTAGTGAGTTCATAATGCCAGTGCCTCGAGTATCAGTTAAAAATTCATCCCTATACCCAATAAGACCACGTGATGGTACTGAAAACTCTAAACGCACACGACCTGTCCCACCACTTTTGTCATTAATGCAATTTAGCATGCGTCCTTTACGTTGTGCTAACTTTTCAGTTACCACACCCATAAAATATTCATCACAGTCAACGTAAAGATGTTCTATTGGTTCTAAAAGATTACCATTAGAGCCTTTTTTTAAGATTACTTCAGGCCGTCCAACTGAAAGCTCAAAACCTTCACGGCGCATGGTTTCAATTAAAATAGCCATTTGAAATTCGCCACGACCTTTTACCATAAAGGAGTCACGCTCGTCACTTTCTTCAACTCGTATGGCCACATTGCGCAGTGCTTCCTTGCACAAACGATCCCAAATTACACGACTTTGTACAAGCTTACCTTCACGTCCAGATAAAGGTGAAGTATTAATACCAAAGCGCATGGCAACCGTAGGCTCATCAACACGAATACGGGGTAGGGTGCGTGGCGCATCCTTAGTACAGATAGTATCACCAATGGTTACATCTTCAATACCTGCAAGTACAACAATGTCACCGGCATTTGCGTTTTCAACTTCGGTTAAGTGTAAACCACCATAAACTTGCAATTTACTTACACGTAATGGAGTAACAATGCCATCAGGGCCCATACATACCAGAGCTTCCTTGGCATTAACTTTGCCATGCATAATGCGCCCAACCGCTAAACGTCCTAAATAATCAGAATAATCTAAGTCTGCTACCAACATTTGAAAAGGTTCTTCAGGGTCATGGCTTGGGCCTGGTATTGCTTCTAAAATAGTATCGAAAAGAGGAGCTAGGCTTTCTCTTTCATCATCAATATTTTTCATTGCTACGCCATCACGTCCAATGGCATATAGTACAGGAAACTCTAGCTGTTCTTCTGTGGCATCAAGGTCTATAAAAAGGTCATATACTTCATTTAGTACTTCTTGTGGTCTTGCGTCTTTGCGGTCAATTTTATTAACAACCACAATAACATGCAAACCGGCCTCAAGCGTTTTGCGCAGTACAAAGCGTGTTTGGGGTAGTGGACCTTCAGAAGCATCTACAAGTAATATTGCACCACTTGCCATAGATAAAGCACGTTCAACTTCACCACCAAAGTCTGCGTGTCCGGGGGTATCAATAATATTAATTTTTACATCTTTCCATGACACTGCACAGTTTTTGGCAGCAATAGTAATGCCCCGTTCACGTTCAAGATCCATAGAATCCATTACACGGTCATCGACTTGTTGGTCAGCCCTAAAAACACCACTTTGACGAAAAAGGGCATCAACAAGGGTAGTTTTTCCATGGTCAACATGAGCAATAATAGCAATATTGCGCAAAGAATTATTGTTTTGCATAGTGATTTAGTTTGGTTAAAGGTTATGCTTGTTTGGTTGTGTGGGTATTTGCGGGTATTTCGTGAGATGAATATGCATATAAAAAGGCTAAATAATATATAAAGGCAAAAGTTGTATCAACTCGTTGAGTAAAAAATACAAGAAGAAAGCCAAAGAAAGTGAAAAACATACTTAAAATAAATTGATCATGGGTTTTTTGATAATTTTTGTACATTTTCGCAACAGTGAAGAAAATAATTAATGATAGTAATACAACACCAATAATTCCTAGCTCTGTACTATAATTATTATATTCAGTTAGAGTTGGTACATGTTTTTGTCTAACCCATTGCCCAAGCTCATGACCTTGAAAGTTACTAGATTCAAGTACCATAAAGTATTTTGTTTTAAGCCCAATACCAACACCGAGGGGGTGACGCATTGCTAGATTAAAATCAAGCCAAGCAAGGGTGCCACGGTTGAATATTTTGTGAATAGGTGGTGGCATTTTGTCTAAGTCAAAAGGCTCAGAGGCAATGCCATCATGCATATTATTAAAATGCTCAATGATTTTTGAAGATACATACACAGTGTCTTGTATCCTGTTGCCCATATCTGAATTATTGATAAAATGCACAGAGCCGCCAATGACGACACCAGACGTGACAACAAAAAATAAACATGCCTTAGCAAAGCCAAAGCGTGTGGCAATTGCATGTAAAATGACCATACCAAAAAAGCCGGCCATGGCAAGGAAACCGGAAAAGGTATTACCCCATACGAAAATTGCAAATAAAATAATGATGGGTAAAAGCCATAGTTTTTGGGAGTATTTTTTGAAAAAATACCAGCAAATACCCATGACTGGTAATACGCCACATGCTAGATGGCTTGGCTCAGCATAAAAGCCACGGATGCGCCCTTCATAATATGGAGGAGGCCACCAACCTTGAGCAATTTTTTCTAACCTAACATATGGATTTATATTGATTAAAAACTCTTTGGCCGAAGCAAAACCAACATTTGCAAAAGCTTCAAGTATCATGTGCACAGAATTAAAGGCAAAGCCTGCCATTACAGAATAGATAAAAATCTTTTTGCCAATTTCACGAGAAATTAAAGAAAATAATAGTATTATCCATGCAAAATATAGCATCGGTAATAGTAGCCAACCCCTGAAACGCAATATAGCATTAAAAGCCATATCTGGAGAGCAATCAAGTGAGTTGTATTTGGTAATTATGTAACCCCACAAGCAAAGTAAGCTTATGGTAATCATCATTTTTTTGTGTTTTCGGAAGGCATCAAACCATGTGAAAGAAAAAAATAAGCTTAATAAACCAAAAAAAGCAATTTGATAATGCAGGTGATTTGGGCCAATGGGAATTATTTGGTATGGAAAATAGTTAAAACTCCAAGTCGCAAAAGACAAAATTGCACATATTAAAGAAAAATCTAATAATATATGCTGTATTTTATGTTGTGGATTTATAGTAAAGGCATTAAATAACATGAAAACCTTAAGCTATGATTAATTACATAACAAAAAAAATTGAAACTATGAAGTTTGTTGTAAATATGGCATAGAACAGTATAAATTCATTGTGCTACTTTTAAAAATTTCTGCAGCAAATGAAGAGATGTATATAGATAGTTTTTAAGAGTAAGTCAAGGTAAGTTTTATTATGGTGATTATCCCTTCACGGCACTCTAGTTTGTGAAGTTAAAAGCTAATATATGCGGTTCGGTAAAGTCTTTTTTCGCGTTGCAGCACCTCCTCATACGCTCCGTCGCAGCAAATTGCTCAAAAAACCTTCCCCCACCGTATACATTTACATTGTTCAAATAAAATCTCTTATAGTATTTTAAGTTGACATCACTAATGTCAACTTAAGTAGAGGCACGCGTTGCTCTCGATTTTCGTAAGGCTCATACTTCGCCTAACGAAAACACCCCTTCGGGGTGGGCTTTGCCTCGGACTCGCTCCGGAACTTAACAGTGCAATAAAATTACACTTATTCCTACGCAGTGCTTGTCAGCTATCGCAGCCAACGGTAGTAATTTCATCTGAAATTACTTTATACATAAATTTGAAATTAGAATGCCATGCTATCCCTTTCAAGCTTATCAAAAAAATGCAAAAGAAAGCACTGCAAGAACAATTTTTACTAGATAGTCGGCACTGAAAAACTATATAAAATGCTGAAA
>CAYJPT010000041.1:0-17857 GCA_964372165.1 uncultured Desulfovibrionaceae bacterium
TTTTTTCAAGCATTGTGCGGACAATAAGTAAAAAACAATTCTACGAAATTGTTTTATATTCAAATAAGTATTTAAGTTACGGAGTATACGTATGACCCGAAAAGACCGCACTGAAGGTATTTATAGCCGCAAGGAAGTCCTTGATGAAAGTGAACGCAGGCAATATTGTCTAATTCAGCTTAAAGATTTGCTTTCTTATGCCTATCGTTATTCCGAAGATGTAAAAAAGCGTTTTGATAGAGCGCAGTTTAATGTGGAAAAATTTAAATCAATTTCAGACATTAAACATATCCCCATACTTAAAAAGAAAGAATTAATCTTTTTGCAATCTATGGGTCCACGCCTTGGTGGACTGCTCACCAAAGATATTGGTGACTTAAAACGCATTTTCCTATCACCAGGTCCAATTTTTGACCCAGAAGATAGAGGTGATGACTATTGGGGTTATACTGAAGCATTTTATGCTGCCGGCTACCGTCCTGGCGATACAGTACAAGTTACTTTTAACTATCATTTATCGCCTGCTGGGCTTATGTTTGAAGAGCCATTGCGTAACCTTGGCTGTGCTATTATTCCAGCCGGACCATCTGATGCGTCAACACAGCTTGATATAATGCAAAAACTACGTGTATCAGGATATGTAGGAACTCCAAGCTACCTCATGCACTTAGCTCAAAAGGCTGAAGAAAAAGGGCTTAATCTACGTAAAGACCTATTTTTAGAAGTTGCTTTTATGACGGGTGAGCGTTTGTCAGAAAAAATGCGTAACCAATTAGAAAAGAAATATGACCTACTGTTGCGTCAAGGTTATGGCACAGCAGACGTGGGTTGCATTGGTTATGAATGCTTTCATAAAAATGGATTGCATGTTGCTAACCGTTGTTTTGTTGAAATTTGTCATCCTGATACTGGTATACCATTAAAAGATGGCGAAGTTGGCGAGATTGTTGTTACAGCTTTCAACAAAACTTATCCACTCATACGCCTAGCTACCGGTGATTTATCTTTTATTGACCGTGCTCCTTGTGCATGTGGACGTACAAGCCCACGCCTTGGTACTATTGTAGGGCGCGTTGACACCACTGCTCGTATTAAGGGCATGTTCGTTTATCCGCATCAGGTTGAACAAGTTATGAGTCACTTTGATGAAATTAAACGTTGGCAAATTGAAGTTACCAATCCTGGTGGAATTGATGAAATGATACTTTATATTGAAACAAGTGATTTTCAGCGTGAAGATGAATTGTTGCACCAGTTCCGTGAAAAAATTAAATTACGTCCAGCATTAAAAATACTTTCACCTGGTAGTTTGCCACCACAAATTAGACCTATTGAAGACAAACGCCAGTGGGACTAAAAACGATAAAGCTTTAAGTCCATTGAATTTAATATTATGCGACCCAAATAAAGGATATATATGGGTACGGAGATAGAGCGTAGGTTTCTTGTACATGGTGAACCATGGAAAGATTTAGGCCTTACCGGAACACATTTTATTCAAGGATATTTAAGCACTGAGCAGGAACGTACTGTGCGCGTTCGTCTTTGTGGCGAGCGCGCATATATTGCTATTAAGGCTAATCTTAACAATAGCTTTACACGTGTTGAGTATGAATATGAAATTCCTACTTTAGAAGCGCGCATTATATTAGATACCCTTGCTCAAAAACCAATTATTGAAAAAATACGATACTATATCCCACATGGCGATGACACATGGGAAGTAGATGTTTTTTTAGGTGAAAACAGTGGTTTAGTTTTAGCAGAGCTAGAACTAAAATCTGAAAATCAAACAATTATAAAACCAAATTGGTTGGGCGAAGAGGTAACTCAGGATAAAAAATATTTAAATGCTTGCCTAGTTGCCCGCCCATATACAACTTGGAACACAAGGTAATAGCATGGCGCATAAGGGCCCACATATATCCATATCACCAGATTATGTTGTAAACCGTATTTTACGCATCAATCGAAATGACTTTGAAGAATGGCCTGATTCGGTACGTAATCTAGCCATTGCCATAGCCGAAGAGCTTTTTCTAGTTGCCTACAATCCTTTTATTAATGCAGAAACAGTACGACAAAGCGTGCAAAATCGCTATAATGCCGATTCTTTAGCCCTTGCTCATCATTATGCCACAAGTATTGGTGAAGGAATTACCATGTTTTGGTCTGCGCATAATGCAGAAGTGGCTTTCCGTAATGAGCTAATTGAAGAGTTTCGCAAAATTATGCCTGAAGAATGCATTATATTGCGTCCTGGTGCTCTAGTTGAAAATGCCACAGATGCTACAGACTTACGCATGGAACTACCCCTTTGCGTGATAGAGCCAGATAATACAGAACAAGTGGCTGCTGTTGTGCGCTTAGCCAATGACAAAAAATTTGCCATTATTCCTCGTGGTGGTGGTTCTGGCATGACAGGAGGTGCAGTTCCTGCTAGAAAGCGTACCATTGTCTTAAACCTCACACGCTTAACACATATTGAACCTATAGATGTAGATGCAAAAACCGTCACTTGTGAAGCAGGCATTTTAACCCATGAAGTAATTGAACATGCCCGCAAACAGAATTTATTTTTTTCTGTTGACCCGGCATCAAAGCTTGCCTCAAGCATAGGTGGTAATATTGCAGAAAATGCTGGAGGGCCATGTGCCTTTGAATATGGCACAACTCTTGATAACCTGCTTTGGTGGCGCATGGTTACGCCCACAGGTGAGATTATCACCATTGAGCGTAAAGACCATCCTCGGCATAAAATACTAGAACATGACGTAGTTACCTTTGAAATAAAGGATATGTCCGGTGGTGTGCGTAATGTTGTTACCTTAAAGGGTGATGAGGTTCGCCTACCCAGACTTGGAAAAGATGTTTCCAACAAAGCCCTTGGCGGATTACCAGGTATACAAAAAGAAGGTGTTGACGGCATTATTACTCAAGCGTGTTTTGTTTTACACAGTAGACCAAAATACTCAAGGGTGATGGTATTAGAATTTTTTGGTCGTTCCATGCATTCTGCTGCTGTAGTAATTCGAGAGCTTGTGGCATTTAGAGATCGTGTTCGTGGCGATGGTGACTATGCACGCCTTTCCGCCTTAGAAGAATTCAATGCGAAATATGTTCAAGCCATTGACTATAAAAGAAAATCAGATAAATTTGATACAGATCCTATCTCTGTAATAATTTTACAAATTGATGGTGATGAAAACTATTTGCTCGATAAATGTGTTTCTGAAATCGTAGAAATAGTAAAAAAGCAAGAGCATGTAGACATTTTGGTTGCTGATGATGCTGAACAAGCAGCAGTTTTTTGGGAAGATAGACATAGATTATCTGCAATTTCAAAGCGCACTTCTGGCTTTAAGATTAATGAAGACGTAGTTATCCCTATAGATCACATTCCTGATTTTGCATTATTTCTTGAGCAATTAAATCTTGAATGCGCAGCTAATGCTTTCCGATATGCTTTGCAAGCTGTTGGACGTTTACCGGGTTTTGCTTTTGAAGATAAAGAGTTTAATAAAGAGTTTTCATTTGTATCTAAGGCGGCACGTGGTGATATCTTAGCCACTGAGCTTAGTGATGAAGAAATGGTAATGCGTAGCGTATTATTTTTGAAATCATTGGAGTCAAAATATCCACACCTCGTGCGCAAAATACAAAAAATTCAAGACTATATGCAGTCAAGCCGTGTAATTGTTGCTAGTCACATGCATGCAGGAGATGGCAATTGGCATGTTAATATACCTGTAAACTCAAGTGATTACCACATGCTTGAAGAAGCAGAGCGTGTTGCGGCAAGAGTTATGCAAACTGCACAAGATATGGGTGGTTCTGTTTCTGGCGAACATGGTATAGGTATTACAAAAATTGCCTTTTTAAGTGATGAAAAAATTGAAGCGCTACGTAATTTTAAAGAACGTGTTGACCCGCGCGACATTCTAAATCCTGCAAAATTAGTGCAAAAAGAGTTGCCGGTACGTCCTTTTACATTTTCATTTAACCGCTTAATACATGACATAAGTCAAAGTGGTCTACCCGGCAAAGAGCAACTAATTCACCTTCTTGGCTCAATTCAAAATTGTACTCGTTGTGGAAAGTGTAAACATGTTTGCCCAATGACATATGCTGAACGCTCTATGCAATGGCATCCACGTAATAAAAATATGGTCTTAGGCATGCTGCTTGAAGCCATTTACTACACTCAAGTCAATACTGGTCGCCTTGATGAAAAACTCTTAGGTCATGTGCGTGAAATGGTTGAACACTGCACAGCTTGTGGACGTTGTGCCGCAGTTTGTCCTGTGCATATACCTTCCGGAGAGGTTGCTCTTGCACTGCGCAAAACACTTGAAGATGAACAAGTTGGAGGTCATCCAATTAAATCAAAAGTGCTCACATGGCTTGTGCAACAACCACAGCAACGTATCCCCAAGGCTGCAAAAATTGCAAGTCTTGGTCAAAAAACACAAAATAAAGTCCTTAATTTTTTCCCAAAGCCTTGGCGTACTCGTATACAAAGCCCTCTGTTTTCTACTAAAGGGCCCAAAATGGGTTACACCAACCTTTATGAGTCAACTAAATTATATCGCGGTAACATCTTTATTCCTCACGGACTTACTGAAACTAAGCCAGCTGTTATTTATTTCCCCGGTTGTGGTGCAGGTTTGTTTTACGATCGCATCGGTATGGCTTCAATATTTCTTCTTCTTAAAGCAGGTCATAGCGTAATTGTACCACCTCAACATCTATGTTGTGGCTATCCTTTACTTACTTCCGGTATGGAAAAACTATATAGACGCAATCGTGACAATATTAAAAAGAGCTTAGTAACTTTAATAGAAGATGCTCGCTCTGCTAATATTGAAGCAAAGTATATTGTCACCGCCTGCGGTACTTGTATGGATAGTTTACATCGAATGGAATTTATTTCAGAGCATGGGCTTTCTCAAAGTACAGTAATACAGCTTGCCCTAGAAAGTATTGAAGCAAAACCAAACCTTGATGGTGCACCACGAGTATACCATACTGCCTGTCATGCTGAGTGGTTTGGCCTAAGCAACATTAAAGGTCGCAATAAATTACTTGCCACTTTATCAGAATTTACAGGGGCAAGTTTTACAATTTCTGCTGGGTGTTGTGGTGAATCGGGTCTTGGAGCAATGACTTCACCTCATATTTATAATCGCCTACGTGAAAGAAAATGCCAAAGTATTGACCAAGCTTTACAACATAATGCCGGACCAATTTTAGTAAGCTGCCCATCTTGTAAAATTGGTATAGGTCGAGTGTTGCTACAGCTTGACCAAAAAAGAGATGTCTTGCATATTTGTGAGTGGATTTCTAAACATATAGCAGGACCAGAATGGCGTCAAAAATTTAAAAAGCGCATTAATGAAGTACGAGGGCAAGTCCGCAGTATTGACCTTGCAGACATTGAATAAATCAATACAGTAAAGTTTTCTGTAAGGATTTTTCAGCATCATTAAGGCTTAATTACATTTAGCCTATACTTCTCAAAGCCTATATAAATAAAATAATACCTCTGCATTGAACATTCAATTAAATGCAGAGGTATTATTTTTTTAATTATTTTATGCACAGTTTTTTGCGTTCATAAAACTTTTATATAAAATCACTACGTTGAAATGTTTTACAAAGCTAACTGCTCATTAATCCATTGCATAGCTTCAGTTAGGTCAAGTGTGCCCTCATACAAAGCACGACCACTAATAGCACCTTGCAAAGTACTTTGTTTACTTAATGGAAATAGAGCTTTAACATCATCAATTGTACTCACACCACCTGCTGCAATAACAGGTAAGCTTGATAAAGCGCAAATACGCTTCATAGCACTTACATTAACGCCACTTTGCATACCATCTCGTGCAATATCAGTATAAATTATAAAGGCTGCTCCATCATTGTAAAGGCGCGGAATCACATCTTCAATGCTTAGTGCAACACTTTCTACCCAACCTTTAGTTTTTAGCTCACCATTATCTGCATCCAAAGAAACACCTATGCGTTCAGGGTATGCCTTGCATAAACTACTAAACATTTCTGGATCTTCTAAGGCCATAGTACCTATAATAAGTCTTTGCACACCTGCATCAAGATAAGCTTTTGCAGTGTCAATATGGCGTATACCACCACCTAATTGTACCGGTATATTAAGCTGCTCGCACATGGATTTTACAAGGTTAGCACTAACTGGCAAACCATCAAATGCTCCGTCAAGGTCCACAACATGTAACCATTTTGCACCAGCCTCTTGCCATGACAAAGCAGCCTTTAAAGGGTCATGCTCAAAAATAGTACTTTGGTCTGCTCGGCCTTGTTTCAAACGTACAGCTTTACCATTTTGGATATCTACAGCTGGAAAAATAATCATTTTAAACCTAATTCATTAAGTGCTTTATCAATACCTTCTTGAGTCAACTCTTCAGCTGTAACCCAACCACCACCACGTTTGAAAAATGATCCAACACGAGAAATATCATCTATAAGGCCCATTTGCTTTTCTTCAAATGCAGAATGACGGAAAATACGACCATTACGTATATCCAACAAGAAAAATTCAGCACGCACATGCGCAGCTTCTGTCACACCTGCGCGTGAGCCTTCACGCTGATGCCAGTTAATAATCTGCGGAACCAATAAAAAATCCACCTTATAATCTCGACCATAATCTAACCACATTGCAAGACCTTGTGGAATTTCAGATTCATGATAATCTGTGCTCTTTATAGCAAGTGGAGCTGAAAGAAATTTATATGAACCATCTGTTTCATATAGTTTACTACGCAACATAGTATCAAGCTGCTTCAAGTTATCTACTGCAATGCGCCCCTGATTTTGCGGGATTTGACCCGCAATAAGTGCACTTGTAGTCATTGGTTGATTAAATGGTACTACACCAATTGATAAATCAAGTGGAATTACTGAAGCACTACGCTCCACATCTTCCATGCTTTTTTGGCAAGCACCAAGTAAAAATACTATGCAAAATAATCCCATTACAAAAGAAAAGTTTTTGATGCGCATTAGTCCAGCCCTCCTTTGGTGCTGCGAATATTATGACCGTCCACACGCACTGCGTCGGCCAAAGCAAGCCCAAGGCCTTTGGCCGCAGACTCTAATAAGTGATGTCCATTTTTTCCGTACAAAAAATTTACATGCAAATTTAAACGTGCTGCCATTACAAATGCTTTGTAATGTTCACGCCAAAGATCTCGCTCTTCACCACCTAGTATAGGTGGTAAAAGTTCATCCCCTCTCCATTCTAGCCAAGGACGACCTGATATATCAATACATACATCTGTCAAAGCTTCATCCATAGGCACTCGCCCATACCCTACTCTGGCAATACCTTTTCGCTCACCAAGAGCTTGTGCCAAAGCCTGACCAAGGCATAAGCCTACATCCTCAGCACTATGATGAGCATCAATGTGAATATCACCCTTACAATATAGCTTAAGATCAAATCCAGCCCAAAACGCTGTTAAATTAAGCATATGATCAAGCAAACCCACACCGGTTTCAATTTCGATGTTTTGCTTACCGTCAATACATAAATCAACACTAATATCTGTTTCTTTTGTGCTGCGTTCAACCTTGGCTTGGCGCACAATAACACTCATAAACACTCCATTATTTAGGATAGTTGCACATTACTTATCGCATAGATAATTTTAATTATTTAGCGGAGCTGACAAGTCTTCTTCAACTTCCTCGGCTTCTGTTTTTTTCTTACGTCCAAAAGCCACAGCAACGCCAATACTTATTTCATACAAAATCATCATAGGCAATGCCATCAAAAGTTGTGATATAACATCAGGCGGCGTTAAAATTGCGGCCAAAATAAAAATGCAAAGAACTGCATAACGTCTGAAGCTTCGCATTCTATCGGCAGTTACTACACCCATGCGAGCAAGAAAAAAAGTGAATAATGGCATTTCAAAAATAAGCCCAAAAGCAATGAGCAATTTGAGTGAAAAACCTAAATATTCACCAAGCGAAGGCATTGCCGCAATATCCTCACTGGCAAAACCTACGAAAAAAGTAAAAGCATAGGGAAAAACTACAAAAAAGCAAAAACTTGCACCGGAAATAAAAAATATTGCAGAAATAAGTGCCATGGGCACAATATATTTTTTTTCTTCATCATATAAGCCTGGGGCAATAAATGACCATATTTGATAAAATAAATATGGACTTACTACAAATATAGCTGCAACAACACCAACTTTTAAATATACAAAAAAAGCTTCCGGCAAAGCAGTAAAAATAAGCTTTGAACCTTCAGGCAAAGCTGCAATAAGTGGCTTACACAACTCTGCAAAAAGGCGTTCAGAAAAAGTATAGCACACCATGAATGCAAGAGCTACGGCAATAAATGAACGCACCAAACGAGTACGCAATTCTCCAAGGTGCTCCATCAGCGTCATGCCACGCTCTGGCTGTTCTTCTTGTTCATCTTGAGCCAGCAGGGCTCTTTCTTCCGGCGTTTTGCGCGGTGGCGGTATACGTTTATTACTTTGTTCAGAACTTGCTATTTCTTCAAGTTCAGCTTCACTTAACTCATACCCTTGAGGCAAACTTTCGGTATCATCCGCATGACTTTGTGCCGAGCCATCCCAAGCCAATTCATTACTAAAGGGTGAAGTAAAAAAATCATCATGACTTTGGTTTGTTATGTCATCATCAGATGCAACATTATCTTGACTTGTGTCATTATGCGACAATGAATTATATGGTTCTGGCACAGACGATGTAGTAGTTGTTGAATCAAATAATGTGTTTTGTTCTTCAACAACATCAGTCTGTGTAGGCTTGCCTGTTAAGCAAAATTTATCTGATGGTTTGTCCATTCCCTAGCCTTTATTGCTATCGTCTTTAACCTTATCTGAACCAGCATTTGCTAAAGCCTCAGCTTCTGCAACAGCTTTTGCCAATGGCGTATCCATATCTATTGTAGTAGCTGTATTTTCTTGACAAGTTTGTGATTCACTAACTGAAGATGACTTTTCTTGTGCAACATCACTCTTTGCATCATCATCTTTTACATCTGCAACGCTATTTTCTTTTACTTGGCTACTGTTAGATGCAACTTTTGATGTAGTTGCTACATCATCTTTTTCTTTATCCTTGCCAAATAATTCTTCTTCAGCTTCTTTCTTTAGTTTTTCGTGTTCGTCTTGGGCAACTTCAGCATTCATAGTACGTTGAAACTCCGTACTTACACGTCGAAATTCTCCCATAACCTTACCCAAGGTTTTTGCAATACCCGGTAGACTTTTGGGCCCAAGAACCACTAAAGCCACCACCAATATAACCATAAGCTCTGTGCTACCAATTCCAAACATCTATTACCTCTTTTGCAAAAACCAATAATAATTCATTAAAAACCAACACTATTCCCATTCAATAGTGCTAGGCGGCTTTGAAGATATATCATAAACAACGCGATTTACACCTTTAACTTCATTAATGATGCGACTAGACATGCGCTCAAGTAATTCTGCTGGCAATCTTGCCCAGTCCGCTGTCATAGCATCTACACTATCAACAATGCGCAATGCAATAACATGCTCATAGGTACGCCCATCGCCCATAACTCCCACAGTTTTTAAGGGCAAAAGTACAGCAAATCCTTGCCACACTTTACGATACCAACCGGAATTTTTTAACTCCTGTTGTACAACTTGATCAGCACGGCGCAAAATATCAAGGCGTTCCTTAGTAACTTCACCTAAGATACGTATGGCAAGACCTGGCCCTGGGAACGGGTGACGCCACACAATAAAATCTGGCATACCAAGCTCAGCAGCAACTTTACGCACCTCATCCTTAAATAATTCACGCAAAGGCTCAATAAGCTTTAAGTTCATAGTTTCAGGCAAACCACCTACATTGTGATGGCTTTTAATAACCGCACTTGGCCCTTTATGCGATATGGATTCTATAACATCAGGGTAAAGTGTGCCTTGCGCAAGAAAATCAACTTGCCCCAAAGCTTTAGCTTCTTCATCAAAAACTTCAATAAAGGTATGACCTATAATTTTACGTTTCTTTTCTGGATCATCCACTCCTTCAAGCAATGACAAAAATCGATCCTGAGCCTGTACAAATTTTAAGTTTAGATCAAAATGTTCACGTAAATACTTAACAACTTCTTCGCCTTCATCCATGCGCAACACACCATTATCCACAAAAATACAGTGCAAGCGTTGCCCTATAGCTTTATGTAAAAGTACAGCTACTACAGTTGAATCAATACCACCGGACAATGCACACACAACATGCCTATCGCCTACTTGTTCAGCCATTTCTTTTATGCAACGATCAACAAAAGACGACATGGTCCAATCAGGAGTGATGTTTGCAATACCAAATAAGAAGTTCTGTATTATGCGTTCACCATCTTCACTATGATGCACCTCTGGGTGAAATTGCACAGCATAAATTTGGCGTTGCTCATGGGCCATGGCTGCAACTTCCAAAGTATCGGTGCTTGCAATAACTTCAAAACCATTTGGAACAGTTTTTACCTTATCACCATGACTCATCCAAATACGCGAGGACTTTGCACAATCAAGACCTTGCCAAAGCTTATTTTGCTTCATGTGAAGTTCCGCCGGACCGTACTCTCGTGTGGTAGACTGTGCAAGCTCCCCACCAAGATGATTAGCTAAAAGCTGCATGCCATAGCAAATTCCAAGCACTGGTACGCCAAGCTCTAAAAAGCCAGCATCAAAAAGAGGGGCGTCATCTTCACCAACCGAAGCCGGACCACCAGACAAAATAATTGCCGAGGGTTTCATGGCTGCTACATCTTTGGCACTAACAATACAAGGATGAATTTCTGAATAAACTCCTGCCTCACGCACTCGTCTTGCAATTAATTGCGTAACTTGCGATCCATAGTCTATAACAATTACCTTACTTGCCATGAAAAACCCTTACAAAAGCCGTTCTAAAAATGAAACGGGTAATATTTAAACCTGTTATTGTTATGTATATAATATTTAATTTTAACTACTATAAACACCAACATTAAACATCATAATTTTTATTTATCTATGTGATAATTTGGAGCTTCTTTTGTGATGATAACATCATGCACATGGCTTTCACGTAGCCCAGCAGCAGAAATTTCACAAAATGTACTCTTTTCACGTAAATCATGTAAACTTTCAGCACCAACATAACCCATACCTGATCGCAAACCACCCATAAGTTGATAGATAGAATCCATCACACCACCACGATATGGCACACGTCCTACTATTCCTTCCGGTACAAGCTTTTTGCTTTTTTCTTGGAAATAGCGATCAGATGAACCTTCTTTCATGGCATCAATTGATCCCATTCCACGATAAATTTTGTAAGTTCGCCCTTGATATAAAATAGTTTCACCAGGGCTTTCTTCAGTGCCGGCAAAAAGACTGCCAATCATTACTGAGTGCGCACCTACTGCCAAAGCTTTTACTATATCACCTGAAAATTTTATACCGCCGTCAGCTACGCAGCAACCATCAACTTCTTTTGCAGCACGTGCAGCCTCGGTAACCGCCGTTACTTGCGGCACACCTACACCAGCAACAATACGTGTGGTACAAATAGAACCTGGACCAATGCCAACTTTAACTGCGTCAGCTCCTGCTTTAAACAAAGCTTTGGCTCCTTCATAAGTTCCTACATTTCCAGCAACTAACTGACAATTAGGGAAGGCAGCCTTTACTTCCTCAATGGAGCGAATAACATTAGCTGAATGCCCATGGGCAGAGTCAAGTACAAGCACATCTGTTCCTGCCGCCAAAAGTTCGCTGGCTCTTTCAATCCCGCCAACACCAATGGCTCCACCAACACGCAAGCGTCCTTTATCATCCTTACAAGAGTCTGGATATTTTTGCACTTTATCAATATCTTTCATGGTAATCAGACCACGCAATCTGTTGTCACTGTCAACCACAAGTAGTTTTTCAACTCTGTGTTCATGCAAAAGATCACGTGCACCTTCAAGCGTCGTACCCACGGGAACAGTTCTCAAATTTTTTGAAGTCATTACTTCATGCACTAGTGTATCTTTGGCATTTTGCACAAAGCGCACATCTCGGTTGGTCAAAATTCCCACAAGTCGCCCTTCATCAACCACCGGCAGACCAGATACCCTATAGTCGGCCATTAAATTAAGGGCCATTTCTACACTATCAGATGACGTAACAGTGATGGGGTCTAAAATCATGCCACTTTCTGACTTTTTAACTCTTTCTATTTCAAGGCGTTGTCGCTCAATAGGCATATTCTTATGAACAATACCAATACCACCCATACGTGCTAAAGAGATAGCCATGGCTGATTCTGTTACTGTGTCCATAGCAGCAGACAATAATGGAATACGTAGCGGTAAAGACGGAGTTAAGAAAGTGTCAATCTTTACAAGGTCTGGCGTTACTTGAGAATAGCCGGGCAATAGTAAAATATCATCAAATGTTAAGGCTTTTCCAAAGTTTGTAGGCATAGTGTCCTCGCAATGCTTAGATATAATTACTTAAAATCAATATATAATAATACAAGACATTACGACTTTTGTCAACATTGCATACAAAGTCCCCTTGCCTGCTCTGATATATCTTGTTAACATAAAAACCATGATAAAGAAAATTGCAATATTTCTTCCACCATTACACAATGTTAGCGGTGGCTTCATGGTTCTTTTGCACCTTGGCAACCATTTTGCTGAAGCAGGATGCGATGTTTGTTTTGTTGTAAAAGAAAGAGAAGCTTCCTATGCAAGCTATACTTATGCATTGCCACACTCTAATATACCAATTATACTTTGGGATAATATTACGCTTGGACCAGAGTATCTTTGGATTGTGCCTGAGGGCTGGATTAATGCGCTTTTGCTAGGCTTAAAAGCTAAAGCGCATTGCGTTGTATACATGCAAGCTTGGTCTTTTGGATTGTGCGCAATACCGGGTGAAACACGATGGGATCAACTTGATGTCGACTTCTTATATGTCTCTGATCCGGTAAGGTTATGCTTGCAAAGTATCACAGGAAAACAAGGTCATATTTTACGGCCAGGTATAGATGAAAATCTTTTTTTCCCACCTGAGTTAGAACATCAAGAAGTAGCAATCAAAAACCCCATACGTATTGCGTGGATGCCTCGAAAGAATAAAGTTTTTTCAGATCTTATCCAACATGCATTAAATGATCGTCTAGCAAGATTAAATCCTCATATTACAGTACAGTGGGTGCGCATACAGCATTTAGCACATGATAGAGTTGGCGACGAATTGCGTAAATGCCATATTTTTTTGGCGACGGGTTTTCCTGAGGGGTGTCCTTTACCGCCGCTTGAGGCCATGGCTTGCGGTTGCCCCGTAGTTGGCTTTGCCGGACTTGGAGGATGGGATTATATGCGCCAAGCACGTTTTATTAATCCCGAAAACATGAACTATCTATATGATCCGTGGTTTGAATTGAGAAAAACACCATTTGAAGGTAATGGCTTGTACGTTGCCGATGCCGATGTTTTAGGCGCAACTTTAGCCCTTGAGCAAATGTGCATGTTATTGCATAGTGGTGGGCCTAAGCTTGCAACGCTTCGTGCAAATATTGCCGCAACAGCCAAAGCTTACTCTCAAAAAGCCCAAGCTATAAATTTAAAACAAATATTACCAACTTTTAATTTATAAAACTGAGGACTATCTTGTCTAAAAAAAAATCACCTCTAACACCTCCACAAGATTTTTCTTTACCACTTTGTGGGGTTGATACGCACGCACATCTTGACCTATCTAAATTTGATGCAGATAGAGATGAAACCATTGCCCGAGCAACACAATGTGGGGTATCACATATTATAAATATATTTTTATCGCCCGAGGCATATACTGAACGCAAAGATTATTTTGCAGCACACCCAAATATATTTTTTAGCCTTGGTATACACCCAAGTGAAGGCCAAAAGTGCACTGAGCAAACTCTTGATGCCATGCTTGCCTGCTTCAAGTCCGATGCCAGATTACGTGCCGTTGGAGAAATTGGTCTTGATTTTTATTGGGACAGCTGCCCAAAAGATGTACAATTGAGCACCTTTATAGCACAGCTAAATTTAGCTCGTGCATTAAATAAGCCTGTACTGATTCATAGCCGTGATGCCACAGATGCAACTTGTGCCATCTTAGAAAAAGAGGGTTTTAAAGGCTATCCCTTACTGTGGCACTGTTTTGGAGGTAATGTTCAAGAAATGAAGCGCATTATTCATAATGGCTGGTACGTATCCATACCCGGTACTGCAACGTACCCTAAAAATGAAGAACTACGCAAAGCCGCTGCCGCAGCACCATTGGATAAACTTATGCTAGAAACAGATTGCCCTTACCTTGCGCCACAAGATTGGCGAGGTAAGCGCAATGAACCAGCTTTAACTGTGTTTACAGCTCATTGCCTTGCCAAAGAAAAAAATATTAATGCAGCAGAACTTTGGGCACAATGTGGAAATAATGCACGACAATTCTTTAACATACTATAATACCAAGTACTACCCGATTAAAGAGTCCTGCACAATTATTTTTTAATTAATTTTTTAACAAGTTTGCAAAATATATTTGCAAAATAGAAAGCTCTAGTACAGATTTAAAGACACAAAAATCAATCGCGTTGCTCTTAATTTACGTAAGATTTACAAGCTCACCGAACGTGACTCGTTGGGTCGGTTCTAGCAGCAAAGCAAAACTATGCCCAATCTTGACTTTGGTCGCATTGACTAACTTCAACGATCCAAAAGCCTCCGCACAATTAATTATCAGGAGTCTTGATTAACACATTAAGAGTCCTGTAAAAATATTTTAATAACATCTGTAAATAAAGCCACATTTTTTACATGAGTTCTTGCTATATGTAACGGTTCAAAATACAAAAAAATTTCAACTGCACTGCTGTACTTATGGAAATGCCTTCATTCGCCCTGTGGGACGCAAAAAAGCGTTGTTTTTTGCTCTCATTCGGCGTGCCTAAAGTAGGCACAATTGCCTACTTTAAAGGAAACGCACAATATGTTTTTTGACTTGTTGATTTAATCAGCGTTTCCTTATAAAATTAATTGCTAATCAAGCATTTGCCAATTAATGGGATATGTATTATATTAACAAATTAGACTTTGAGTACTTTATAAAATTATTCACAATACAAAAATAAATAGATACCTACGGAGTTTTAATGTTCGCATATATTTTTAGAAAAATATTTGGAAGCAAAAATGAGCGTTATCTTAAACGCAAGTCGGCACAATTAAATGCTATTAATTTGCTTGAACCGGAAATGGAAGCATTAAGCAATGATGAACTTCCTAAGCAACTTGAAATGTACAAAAAGCAAGTACAAGAAGAAGGTAAAAGTCTTGATGATGTCCTTGTGCCTGTTTTTGCATTAGTTAGAGAAGCGTCTAAAAGAGTGCTTGGCATGCGCCACTATGATGTGCAGTTATTAGGTGGCATGGTACTGCATAAAGGTAAAATTGCTGAAATGAAAACAGGGGAAGGTAAAACTCTTGTTGCAACGCTTGCTGTCGTATTAAATGCAATTTCCGGCAAGGGTGTACATGTTATAACAGTCAATGACTACCTTGCAAAGCGCGATGCACAATGGATGGGACAATTATACACCGCACTAGGGTTAAGTACCGGTGTCATTGTGCATGGTTTGTCTGATGAGGAACGCAAGGCTGCATATGCAGCTGATATAACCTATGGCACAAATAATGAATTTGGCTTTGACTACTTGCGTGACAACATGAAGTTTTATATGGAGCATCTTGTTCAACGTGGGCATAATTTTGCCATTGTTGACGAGGTTGACTCCATCTTAATAGACGAAGCTCGAACACCTTTAATTATTTCTGGTGCTTCAGAGGAGTCTGTTGGGCAATACCATGTTATGAATGAGCTTGTGCTAAAACTTGAAGCAGACAAGCACTATACCATTGATGAAAAGGCTCGCTCAGCCATGCTCACTGAAGTTGGCGTTGCATATTGCGAGGAGCTGCTAAAAATTGATAACCTTTTTGATCCTAATAATATAACTGCTCAACACCATATTCTACAAGCGCTAAAAGCGCACACTGTATTTAGGCGTGATATTGAATATATTGTTCAAGACAATCAAGTTGTTATTGTTGATGAATTTACAGGTCGTCTCATGCCTGGGCGCAGATTTTCTGATGGATTGCACCAGGCCCTTGAAGCGAAGGAAAGAGTACAAATTGCAGCAGAAAATCAAACTCTTGCCTCAGTAACATTTCAAAATTACTTTCGACTCTACAAAAAATTAAGTGGTATGACAGGTACAGCAGACACCGAAGCTGTAGAATTTCATGAAATTTATAATCTTGAAGTTATAAGCATACCCCCAAATATGGCTATGATACGCAAAGATTATTCCGACTTAATATACCGTACACATAAGGAAAAATTTGCTGCCATTGTTGAGTCCATTATTGAGCTGCATAAATCTGGTCAGCCAGTGTTGGTAGGAACAATTTCCATTGAAAATTCAGAGCTTATTTCGCTTTTATTAAAAAAACATAATATTCCCCATAATGTGTTAAACGCTAAACATCATGAACAAGAAGCAGAAATTGTAGCTCAAGCCGGTCAACGTGGTAAGGTAACTATTGCCACAAATATGGCTGGGCGTGGTACAGATATTGTCCTTGGAGAAGGCGTTGTTGAGCTTGGCGGATTACATATTTTAGGCACTGAGCGACATGAAAGTAGACGTATTGACAATCAGTTACGTGGACGATCCGGCCGTCAAGGTGACCCTGGTTCATCACGTTTTTATCTCTCACTTGAAGATGATTTAATGCGCCTTTTTGGTTCTGAACGTATTTCTGGAATCATGCAAAAACTAGGGCTTGAAGAGGGAGAATCCATAGAAAACGCTATGGTTACCCGCGCTGTTGAGGGGGCACAAAAGCGTGTTGAAGCGCATCACTTTGAAATACGCAAAACTTTGCTTGATTATGATAATGTTATGAGCCAACAGCGTGAGGTAATTTACTCACTACGCAAAGAGTTAATACAAGAAGCTGACCTCGAACCAGTTTTAGAAGAGTTTCGCAACGACATCTTAGATGACATCTATGGAGACATTGAAAATCATAAAAACAATGATGAACCAAGTGCTGAAGAAAAAGAAAGTACGCTTAATCGCTTACGTGAAGTATTTAACCTTGAACGTGTCATTGGAGATAGTTCGTTGCTTCCAAGTCGTGAAGAAACCGAACAATATATCCAAGAAATTTTTAAGCAATTACACAATGATGCACCTGAGATGTATAAAGATGTAACCCGCTATTTCCTTTTGGAAGCTTTAGATCGCTGCTGGAAAGAGCATTTACGTAATATGGATTCATTACGTGATGGTATTGGGCTCAGAGGTTATGGACAAAAAGACCCAAAACTTGAATATAAACGTGAAGGTTTTGAGCTATTTCAGGGTATGTTATATCGTATTCGCGAAAGTGTCTTCAAAGATTTAACTCGCATTCGTATTCAAAGAGAAGAAGAAGTCAGTGATGAGGTCTTTAAGCATAAAGAAGATACTAATATGTCTTATTCAGCAGATATTGAAGATAAAAACAAAAAATCTCCGGCACGTACTGAAAAGATTGCCGGTCGCAATGACCCATGCCCTTGCGGAAGTGGTCGCAAGTATAAAAAGTGTTGCGGCGCTCAATAAGAAAATAAAGCTAGTAGAACCATTGCATTATAATGCTTGTAATTAAGGAAATGCTGATTTATTCTGCAAACAGAATAAATCAGAAAGGCACACTGCC
>CAYJPT010000042.1:0-17711 GCA_964372165.1 uncultured Desulfovibrionaceae bacterium
TGTTTTTTGACTTGCTGATTTAATCAGCGTTTCCTTACAATTTGTTGTAGCTTTGAAAGCTTGTGGTGATCATGAAACATAATAAAGCTAATTATTTTTCATTAATTATACCATAAAAAAATCATTTTTTTACGCTGCTAAATTGCTGCAAAGTCGTATTTTATACTTTGTTTTATGCAAAGTTAGTCTAGTGTGTTTAATCCGCTTAATTTTCAAGTAACAATGCCATGCATGTTACAGTAAGTTGTCTTATTTTTTAGAGTCGACTTATTATTTTGGCTAATTATGTACTTATTTATGTGTGATTTTGAGCATTATTGACCTTAATTCATTGACTTGACAAATAGTTATTGAGTGTATATCAATCAAAAATTATTTAAGAAGATATTGTGCATTGCATGCACTTATGAGGTAAAAATGCAAAAAAAATGTTTAATGTTTTTAATTTTGTGTATTGGTTTGTTTACTTTTGTGCCAGAGGGCGAGGCTAAATCAAAGTCAAAAAAAGTAAGCCAACATGCTTTAACCGGTAAAGCTTCCTGGTATGGAGGTAAATTTCATGGGCGCAAAACAGCAAGTGGGGCAATTTATAACAAATATACTCATACTGCTGCGCATAAGACTTTGCCTTTTGGTACTGTAGTTGAAGTTACTGACCAAAGTAATCAGCTTAGTACTTTAGTGTGCATAACTGACCGTGGCCCATTTATTCGTGGGCGTGTAATAGATTTATCTTTGACTGCCGCCAATGAATTAAATATTGGTAAAAGAGGTATAGCTCCGGTAAAATTGCGCGTAGTAAGTGATACCCAAGGCAAAACATTAAATGCTAATGAAGCCTTCTTTGTTCAAATTCACAACACTACTCAAGGACGTAAAGAAAAAATTGGACCATATCAGCAATTTGCAGATGCTACTGTTATGAAAGAAGTTTTATCAAGTGCCCATCCTGAGGCAGCCATAATTATGAGTCAATCTATCACACAGTAATTTTTAAAATACATAAAGTTAAATAGCCGCACGTGAAAATAGTTTTACGTGCGGCTATTTTATTATATCTACGACAAATATATACTAAGATTCCTTATAATGAATTGTGCAGGAGTCTTAAAGTGTAACCTAACGAAACTTTTTGTAAGAAAAATCTCGCTAAGCGCAAAATGAGCTATAATTTGTTTTGGGCCTACCCTAAAGGGTGTTTGAGTGACATGCCACTGTAAAAAGCACGTAATAAGGTAATGATAAGTTATGTGATTAGTAAATTTTTTAGTTGTTTTGTAATCCTGCGTTTCGCTCAACTAATTGTATAGTGTTTGCAATTTGTCGTGCATGAGTTGTTTGACGTTGCAATTCGCGCTCAATGGTGGAGATACCCTTAATAACAGTTGTATGATTGCGATTAAAACGACTGCCAATATCTTGTAATGAAACTTCTGTATGTTTGCGGGCAAGATAATAAATAGTATCGCGCGCATGAACGCAATTTTTGCGCCTGCTGCGTGATGAAAGCTGACTTGGCATTAAATCATAACTGCCACATACCAAATCAATAATTTTTTCAAAGTTTAGGCATGTGGAAACCTTAGCGTAGTGAGTTAATACGTCCATTGCTAGTTCAACACTAATTTCACTTTTTAATAGACGTGCTTTATAAATAAGGTTGTTAAGGCAGCTTTCTAGTTGGCGTACATCATTTTGTAAATGGTTAACCAAAACATCAGTTACTGGTTCTGGTAACAATACTTGGTGACTACGCGCCTTTTGTATTAAGATTGAGCGACGCATATCCAAGGTTGGATTGTCCATATGAGCAAGTAGCCCTGAGCAAAAATAAGAAACCAATTGACTATCTAAGTTGCTAAGTTCAAGCGGAGAAAAAGAAGATGTTAAAACTACTCGGCTTCCTCGTGCTTGCAAATATTTAATTGTGGCTAGGGCTTCATCTTGTGTTTTGGTTTTTCCTTGAAAAAAGTGCACATCATCTAATAGTAAAACATCCAAGTCACGCAAATAGCTTTTAAATGCATCCATATTTTTATTGCGACTAGCAGCAACAAAGTGGGTAGTAAATTCTTCAGCTGTTAAATAGCCGACATGCATGCTGCGACCATCACGTAATAAAGTTTGCCCAACAGCGTGTATAAGGTGAGTTTTTCCAAGACCAGGAGCGGCACTGACAAACAAAGTTTCCACTTGTCCACCTGTACGGCAAATATCTTGTGCTGCCGCAACAGCTAAGGCATTGCTTGGACCAACAATAAAATCATTAAAATCATAACGCCAACGTACCATTGGCATATAATTTTGTGTATTAATGGGTAAATTTAATTGCTCTTGTGTAGATGGTGAAGAAGCTGTGCTAGAGCTTGGTGTTACTAAACAAGGTGAATCAGTTACCTTACAATCAATATGTTCTAACTTAGATACGTCAAAAGCTAATTTTACATTTTGAACTGGTATATTCAAAACATCAGCAGCAGCCATTGCAATTGAATCCGCTAGCCGCTCCTTAATGCGAGTTACAGCATAGTGGCTTGGAGCTACAATGCTAATTACATTTTGCTCCACAACACCCTCTAAAGGTGCAATCCAAACCTTATATACACTAGAATTTAGCATTTTCTCAAGGTTTTTACAAATATTTGACCATTGCGTTTTCATGGAAATACTTTTAAAGAAAAAGACGGAAATTTTCAAAGTCAGTAATAGCTACTTATACCCTGTGACTTTCCTCAAATAGTAAAAATAGACATAGCGAGTAACTAGTTGTTTTTTTTAAAATAAAAATAATTCAATAATTAAACATCGTCGTCTTATACCCTAACTGCAAAGGATTTTCAAAAAAGCTAAAAACCATTTTCTGGAAAATGTGATCAAGTTTTCCACAGATAGATATGTATACTACTCCTTTTTGCTCCTGTTTTTAAGAAAAATCATCTTTTTTTGAGGGTACAAAATTCAATGACTTGGGACTTGTCAATGCTTTTTAGAAATTAATTTATCTTTTTTAGAAAACTCTGCACAATTGTTTTTAAATATAACTTTGGTGTTAAAATTTTAAAATTACTTTAATGGCAAAATGCAATGTGAAGAGTAAAAATATAAAAAAAAATCGGTTAACGGGCAAGGAAATTGCGCCGTTAAACGATTGTTTTTCGTGTCTTACTGCCAAGGCAGCTTGTCTGCCTTAGGCGACACAAACACCCGAAAGGGGTTTATCATCACTTTAAGCATCGACTATTTAGTCGATCGTTATTAATGCGTTTTTATATTCAAAAAATTAATCGCCAAAGCGACCAGACCCATGACCCATGCGATTTACATCAGCATTTTCAAAAGAGTCCAGCATATACAGCCGAATTTTGTGACTGCGTGGAAATTCACGCTTTAGTAAAGTTTTGAGTAATCGTTTAATTTTTTCAGCCGTCAGCCCTTCCCACGATTCTACATAAAAACCTCGCTCTACGACATTAAAGCTATCATCACCTGTGCGTATAATAGCCACAGAACGATTGCGCTTAAAGGTACGCATATCAAGACACTGTCCATTTTGCAGTTTAACTAGTCTTTCCATAACATTTGGAATGATAGTTGTTTTATCGTTCATTTTTTGACAAACCTATAAACTCGTGGATTAATATATAATCATAAAATTTTTCGCAACAACTCACAAAATTACATGGTTTTTTACATACGCCTTGATGATTGTGGCTCCAGTGTTTGCAACAGCTCTTTTAACTCTTTTTCATTGCTAGGTTGTGTTGCATTTGTATGAACATTTGGTTTTGGTGCACCATGTTTTATATTGTGAACAATCTTAGTAAGTAGTTTTGCTGGCTCGTGAGTCTTATCCTTGCTGGTATTTTCGTTTAGTAATTTAAATGAAGTTCCATCTTGCAGTTGTGCCGTTTTTTCAGATTTTTGTAATACATTGGGGTGCACTTTAATAGGAGTGTTGACACGAAGAGCAAGGGCTATACCGTCAGAGGGACGACAATCTATTTTATGTGTTATATCGCCTTGGCGTATTAAAATATCTGCGTAAAACATACCTTGTTCAAAATTATGTATTTCTAGTGACTCAATGCTTGCTTCAAGTGTGTCAAGTAGTGTGATAAATAAATCGTGAGTAAGTGGACGGGGCATGTTTTGTTCGCTTAAGGCCAGTGAGATACTCATGGCTTCCATGGCTCCAACCCATATTGGTAGCACTTCTTGTTCTTCCGATTGTAACAGCACAATGGGTGTCTTGGCAGAGCTGTCAAGACTAAGTCCCATAACTTTCATTATAATCATATGTTACCTATTGCTTCGCCTGTAAGGGTATGCCTTTTGGCGGTAGTAATGTTTATGGGCACAATAAGCCCAGGATAGCCTTGGTTATGAGGCAGTGGTATGTTGATGGTTACTCCATGTGGGTCACGCCCTTGCCACCAGTTCTCATTTTCTTGTGCCTGCATTATTTTTTTGCTTTTAGCTTCTAATAGTATGGTGGTGTTTTGTCCCACACGTTTTTCTAGCCAATCTTTTTCAAGTTTTTCTTGTGTTAATTGTAATTGAGCTAAGCGTTGTAGTTGAATATCTTGTGGTATTTTGTGTTGCATGCGTGCGGCACTTGTACCTGGTCTATCTGAATAGCAAAATGAAAAGCTAGATCTAAAACCTACTTCTTCAACTAATGAGCATGTTTGTAGGAAGTCTTCTTCAGTTTCATGAGGAAAACCCACAATAATATCTGTAGAAAAGCTAATGTTTGGTCGTGCTTTTTGCAGAGCATGCACGAGATCTAAAAAATTTTGCCTTGAGTATTTGCGCTTCATGGCTTTAAGTATGCTATCTGATCCTGCCTGCATAGGTAGATGTATATGTGGACAAAGTACTTCAAGGTCAGCAAAAGCATCGATGGTATCTTGCAAAAAATCTTTGGGATGTGGTGTCATAAAGCGTAGGCGTTCAAGTTTAGGCAACTTAGCGATTTCATATAAAAGTTTAGAAAAGCTTGTGCCATCGCCGGTGCGATCTTGCCCAAAGGCATTAACATTTTGCCCAAGTAAGCAAATTTCTTTAGTGCCATGTTCAAGTAATGTTTGACATTCATCAACAATACTTTTCGTGGCGCGTGATTTTTGTCTACCTCGCGTAAAAGGTACTATACAATAGGCACAAAAATTATCACAGCCTTGCATGATGTTTACGTATGCCATACTAGGAGCTGTTGCTGATGTTAAGTTTAGCTCACGCTCTGGGTAGTCGGTGGAAAAATCTGTCAGTGCTAAAGTACAGTGAGGCTCAAGTATAATGCGTTCAATGGCACTTGGCAGAGTTTGTAGGCCATCTGTACCGCTAACTATACGTACTTGTGCAAAACGATCAAAAAAAGATGTACCTAATTGTTGAGCTACACAACCAGCTACAACTACAAAAGTGTCGGGATTATTACGACTTTCAAATTGTATTCGGTTTAATGTTGCATATACTTTTTGTTCTGGTTTTTCACGTACAGAGCAAGTATTAACAATAACAACACGTGCTTCATTTAATGGAGCGGCATTAAAGCCACGTTGTATAAGGGCTTTTTCGACCCAGTCTGAATCATTAAAATTCATCTGACAGCCAAAAGTTATAATATGATAAGTTTTAATCATTTATTGCTCGATACTTTCATCTCTATCAAGGAGCATATTGGCAGTATCACTATCCATGTCTAAAGTGTCGATTTTATCTTCAAGCCATTCAAGTACAGCACGTGCTGTGTGATAATTTAGTATAATACGAGAATGCACATTGCGGGTAATAGTTCGTACTTCATCGTCAAAGGGCACCATCTCATGTCCAAAGCTTCCATCCGGTGCAATGATTCTTTCAGAAAATGGAGGTATTTTATCACTTTCAGTATAGAAGTTAATTTCGATTTCGCCTTGAGGGTTAATGCCACCCCATACCCCATGTGCAAGATTAAGGCGTAAATTGGGCTCTTGCTCGTATTCATAACGTATGCGACTTGGAAATTGATTATCTTGACTCATTATTGCTCCTATTAGCATTAATGCTCTAAAGTTTATAATTATGTATTATAATTAAAAATAACACCATTTGTGATTTCAGGACTGTCTTTACGGCCTAGATGACGGATTTGTATATTTAATGCGCTGGCAATATTTTGTTCAACTTGCAGCATGCGTTTTTGTGTTGCCACAGCCATTTCAGCACCTATAAGATTAATATCCATAAGCATTGGAGTGTATGGGGGAGTAATATAAAGCATGCGACGGCGTGGTTCAGCACGGTTTTCTATGAGAAATAAATCATCATACGTTGGCATAAGCATCCTGCACTATTTAAATATACAATAAATTACTACTTGCATTGCGTAAAATTTATGAGTTTTGTTTTGTAAAAGCACCTAGTTAAAGGTGAGCTGTATAATTTGGTTTGCATCTTGCGTCCCCTTTGAATATAGCTAATAAACAACTGCGCCATGTTGATAAATATAATAAAACATGTTTATTAGCTTAAGCCAATACTTAGCACCTTGTGTTACCCACTCATAACTAAACTATAGCATAGAAGTAAAGCCTTATTCTTTGTAAAATTTTTCCACGCTTGACGAGAAGGCTCTCTAAGGGCAAAATGGCGCATTAAGAGTAAACATGTCTTTATGAAATTGTGTTAAATAGTCAAATACTTAAAAATAAATTAGTGTATTGATATATAATCTGATTGTAAATTTTTAGTTTTTTGACTAAGTAGCTTGTAACAAAACTATAACATGAGTAGGAATATGAATAAATATAATATCGAAACAATAGAAGTAAATCCGTATTTTGATTTAGAGTTTGTCATGCGCACCAGTCAAGAAAACCGCATAGGTGGCAATACCTTAGAAAGGTTTGCTAGTCTTTGGCCAGAATGGAGTAAAAAATTGTGTGTTCGCAAGGTAGATACTGGTAAGGTTACATTTCTTGCAGTTTGGTTGCCTGAAGAGGTTGAAGAAAGTATAGATACTTCATGGGCTGAGTCACCATCGCAGGCATATTTGGATAATGCTTTAGCACAATGTCTTTGTATGAGTGCTGTGCACGATATTTTACCGGAAGTTGAAGGTGCAGGCTGTGCTCCATGTCCACGCCCAACAGATACTCTACGTGCAGCCTTACAAGAAGCCGGCATACCATATAAGGATGAAGGACCTACTCTTTCAAGGCGATTTGCCGTAGTTACGCATTATCCATTTAAAGGTGCTTGTGAAATCTGCTCCTTGCAGGCTAATTGTCCTAAAGGACAAGGACAAGCCGGAGCTGCAGCTGTTGTTTTGCCAGGGTATGAGCGAACAGAACTATGAGTGAGCAGAATAAACGTGCATTGTTGACAGATGACTTTGGTCGTGTAGCTCGTTATTTGCGTCTGTCAGTGACAGATCGATGTAACTTGCGTTGTGTGTATTGCCAAAGTGAAGTTAAGCATAGTTTTATTCCGCATGAAAATGTTTTGCGGTATGAGGAGATGCTTACTGTTGTAGGCGCAGCTGTGAGCACTGGTATTAAAAAAATACGTCTTACAGGTGGCGAGCCTTTTGCACGCAAGGGATTTATGGGATTTATGCATATGCTGCACCATAAGTTTCCGCAAGTTGATTTACGAATTACCAGCAATGGCACTTTATTGCAGCCGCATGTGCTTGCTTTGCATGATCTTGGGGTGCGTGGTATTAATATTTCCTTAGATTCTTTTGATAAACACACCTTTGAGCGTATAACTCGTGCCGATGTTTTTCATAAGGTGCGTGAGGCTATTGATGCCTTGTTAGCTGTGGGTATGCATGTTAAAATTAATGCCGTAGCTATGCGCGGAGTGACTGATAAAGAACTTGAAAAATTTGTTGATTTTGCTATGCATCATCCTGTTGATGTTCGTTTTATTGAATTTATGCCTATGGGCAGCGATACTAGGTGGAGTGATATGTATTTTATCTCAGCTGATGAAATACTTAAGCAGGCAAGTCACTATGTAGAACTTGAGCAAGACATTATTGCCCCTCCAGTTGAAACAAAAAATTCTGATTATCAAGTATATAATGGTCCTGCACGCATGTATAGCTTAAAAAATGGGCTTGGCCGATTGGGTTTTATAACTGCTATGTCAAACCATTTTTGTAATACATGTAATCGACTGCGTGTTACCTCTGATGGATTTGTACGCACCTGCCTGTTTGCTGATAAAGAATACTCTTTAACTGGTATATTAAGAAATCAACGCTTTACAAATGAACGTAAAGAAGAGTTAATACACAAGATTATACAAAAATCTATGAAGACAAAACCCTTGGGTGAGGCTTTACTTAAAGCAAGGCATGCCACAGCCGTTGCAAAAAAGAACATGGTTTCCATTGGAGGTTAATGCATGATAGCCTATGTTGAAGGCAGGCTTGCTCAACAGTGGGGTAATGCTTGTGTGGTTATGACTGAAAGCGGCATCGGCTATGCTGTTGCTTTGCCAAACCATACGCTTAGTCATTTGCCTGAACGTGGCGGAGCTGTAGCATTTCATACCAGCTTTCAAGTGCGTGAAGATGCACAAGAACTTTATGGTTTTGAAACATGGGATGAGCGGCAAACCTTTGAAATATTAATTAGTATTTCAAAAGTTGGTGCACGTACAGCTCTTGCAATTCTCTCATTATATCGCCCCGATGATTTGCGCAGGCTTGTACTTGACGATAATATGGCAGGTTTAACTCGTGTATCCGGTATAGGTAAAAAAACTGCTCAACATATCTTTTTGGAATTAAAATATAAGCTTAAAGTGGAAGATTTACCTGCCGCACTGGCTGGTGTTTCTGTTGTAAATAATGTATTTAGAGATGTGCTTGATGGCTTGCATAACCTTGGCTATGCCGAAGAAGAAACCCTACCCATTGTAAAAAGTATTTTGCAAAATGAGCCTGAGATTGATGTTTCATCAGCTTTACGTTTGGCGTTAAAAGGCTTGGCAATGCAACGTTAAGGAAATGCTGATTTATTCTGCAAGCAGAATAAATCAGAAAGGCACACTGCCTTCATTCGCCTTGTGGGACGCAAAAAAGAGTGGTTTTTTGCTCTCATTCGGCGTGCAAAGTAGGCGCAATTACCTACTTTGTAAGGAAACACACAATATGTTTTTTGGCTTGTTGATTTAATCAACGTTTCCTTAACAAAGCAATTTTTTGCTTAAAAAATAATTTAATATGTGCAAATGGTCGATATATAGGTGTAAAAATGTCGCATGAAGGTCCAAATCTTCCTGAAATGATGTCAGAATTTAGCGGAGCGGAAGAATCCGTCCGCCCTCGCAGCCTTGATGATTTTATCGGACAGGAAGAGTTGCGCGCTAACCTACGTGTGTATCTAGGTGCTGCAAAGGAGCGCGGTAAAGCTCTTGATCATACATTGTTTTGTGGCAATCCAGGACTTGGCAAAACAACACTTGCCCAAATTATGGCCTCAGAACTTGGGGTGAATATTATTTGTACATCAGGGCCGGTGCTTGAGCGAAGTGGAGACTTAGCAGCTATTTTAACAAATTTATCACGGCATGATATTCTATTTGTTGACGAAATACATCGTATGCCCATTGCTGTGGAAGAAGTGCTTTATCCGGCACTTGAGGATTTTAAGCTTGACCTTGTAATAGGACAAGGGCCAGCAGCACGTACAGTAAAAATCGATTTAGAACCATTTACTCTTGTAGGTGCAACTACTCGTATGGGCATGTTGTCTTCACCACTGCGTGATCGCTTTGGCATAGTAGCAAGGCTTGAATTTTATAGCCCTAAGGAACTTGCATCCATAGTTACACGTACTGCACAAATTTTAGGTGTTGGTATAAATCCTGACGGTGCAGCTGAGATAGGCCGCCGTGCCCGTGGTACACCGCGCATTGCGAACAGGCTTTTACGTCGTGTACGTGATTTTGCTCTTATGCATGGTGAGGCAATAATTACTGAAAGCCAAGCTGCAAATGCTATGGCTCGTATGGATGTAGATGAACACGGCCTTGATCAAATGGATAGAAAATTGCTAAATGTTCTCATAAAAACTTATGACGGTGGGCCAGTTGGTATTAAAACTCTAGCCGTAGCATGTTCAGAAGAAGTGCGCACTATCGAGGATATTTATGAACCATATCTTATTCAATGTGGTTTTTTAAAAAGAACATCCAGAGGGCGCATGGCCACAACCAAGGCTTATACTCACCTAAACTTACTTCTAAGATGAGAAATTATCATGCCAGCAGTTAAATCTAAAGTGATACTACTAAGTCATACCCCAAGTCCTTTATCTGTAATCTACGCAGCATGCCGTCAGTGTTATTACCCAGGCTTTGTGGGCGATATGTGGGACGATCTTCAGCATGAAGAAATAAGCTTACAAAAACAGGCTGATCTTGTAAAAAAAATTGTTGAGTCAGGGCATGCAAGCCCTATTGAACATGTAAGTTTCAGTTTTGCGGTTGAAGGAATTTCCAGAGCACTTTCGCATCAATTAGTACGTCATCGCATCGCCTCATACTCTCAACAAAGTCAGCGTTATGTTGATGGTTCACAATGCAATTACATCATACCACCTGCCGTTGCAAAAAATCCTGCGGCATTAGCGCGTTTTGAGGAGTTTATGCAAGAAGTTGGTAGAGCATATGGCGATATTCATGCCCTATTAAAAGAAGATGGTCGTGACGCCAAGGCCAATGAAGATGCACGTTTTGTTCTGCCACAAGCTGCAGAAACACGTATAGTTGTGAGTATGAATTGTCGCAGTTTATTAAACTTTTTTGCTCATCGTTGCTGTGTTCGCGCACAGTGGGAAATACGTATAGTTGCTAATAATATGCTTAAAATATGTCAAGAAATTCTACCAGAAGTCTTTGAAAACGCTGGCGCACCTTGCGAGCGGACTAAAATATGCCCTGAAGGAAAATTCAGTTGTGGGCGTTACCCTACAAAAAGTTAATGCTTTTATATCAGAAGTTGTTTTGTTTTAATAATGCTTCTAAACGAGCATGAGCCATTTGTGGCTCTAAACCCATTTTTTGAGCTATTAAATCAAGATTTTCCACAGCATCACAAGGACGTACATATAGGGGTTCAATATCTTGCTCATGGTAATTTGCATGCAGTGCCAATTCCCATAAGGCTTTAGGTGTTGGTGCACTATGCTCAATTGGTTTCACAATATCCTGTAATCCATTGGCAAATGCAGGAGCTAATGCTTCCCAATTTCGCTTAAGTCCACTACCTAGTATGACAGAGTGCGCAGGTGATGCCTGCAATATTTTGATGATGTCCTTGATTAAGTACAATTGCACATCATGCACTGCTTCTGGCAATAAATTATCGGATACTTTAAACGCCTGAGCATGAACCATATTTCGTCTTGCATGGCTAATAGTCCATATGTATCCAATTTTATTGGGTGTACTTTGTATGTTATTTTGCTGCTCAAGTGCCACGTCCAGAGCAAGGGCTTGTAAAAAATCAATACTTGCATTTTTTGCTCTGCTAATACGCCTTACAGCTGCCACTGTACCAAGAACTAATCTAATACCGGTAAAGCTCCCCGGACCATATACACAAGCCCAACGCTCAACATCACAAATTTCAATTTTAGAAATTGTAAATAATGCACTTAGGGCAGGTGCAAGTATTTCTGCTCCCTTAATTGGACCTTTGGCTGAAATGGGCCAGCTTTGAGAAGAAATAATGCCTGTATTGTTACCAAGCACAATATCTAGCTGACCCTCAGCATAATTTAGCACACAAGTGAGCATTATCCGACAAAATCCTTAAATAAACGCATAATATCATTGAATGTAGCTAGGACCATAAGACCAATCAATAAGAAAAATCCTACTTGACCGCTAATTTCACGTACCCTTGCAGGCAATGGGCGACGAAAAACCATTTCAAGCAAGAAAAATACAATATGTCCACCGTCAAGCATAGGGATTGGTAAAAGATTCAAAATACCAAGGTTGATACTTATAAGCGCTGCAATGGATAATACATTTGCAAGTCCCTCTGATGCTTGTTGACCTACAATTTGCACAATCATAATAGGGCCACCAACTTGATCTAGCGGTACAACTCTTTGAAATAATTTTACAAAGCCAGTCCATGTAAGTTCAAGCATAGTCCATGTGCGCTCTGCACCAGCACCAATGGAATCAAAAAATCCTATATCTATATGAGCAGTTTCACCAGAGGCCTTTACACCAATGACCCAAGTCTCTTGATCCTCGCCAAAAATGGTTTTGCGTGTAGCTGATTTTGCAGTCAAAGTGAAGTTTTGTATTGTGCCTGCACGATCAACACTTAGTTGCATAGGTTTGCCAGCGCTATCATTAATGGCTTTTGCCATAACTACCCAATCATCAATGTCCTGCCCATCTACACTTAAGATAATGTCACCGGACTTAAGTCCTGCCGCAGCAGCAGGGCTATTTTCTTGCACGGTTCCAATGCTTGGTATAAGTTGTGCCTGCCCATAGCCATATGCAAGGCCGATGCAAAGTATCCAAGCTAATAAAATATTGGCAATAGGGCCTGCTAATACAACTAATAAACGCTGCCATGCCGGGCGGTCAGAAAAGTACTCATCACGGGTAAAGCCCTGAGGTAAATCTTCTCCACTTTCTTCACCCACTAGGGCGCAATAGCCACCAAGAGGTACTGCAGACAAGCAATATTCAGTTTTTCCAATAGTACGCGACCAAAGCTTTGGTCCAAAACCCAAAGAAAAGGTTGAAACTCCCATACCAAAAGCACGTGCCATTAGGTAATGGCCAAGCTCATGAAAAAATATAAGTCCACCAAGGACTAATAAAACAGTTATTATACTTATAATCACAATTTTTCCTGTACACCGATTAAGGTAAATACCTTAGCGCGGGCTTTAGTGTCTAGATCCATAATGGCACTCAAGCTAGTTTTGACTTGTGCACGAATGGCTCCTAATGATGAAAAATGCAACAAACTAAAAGGGCTACTTTGAGGAGTTGCAAAGCTATTCATAGTTGACTCTACCAATGTCGGTATATCATTAATGGATATACGTCCAGACAAAAATAAACTAACAGCTGCTTCATTGGCTGCATTTAAGACTATACATTGTCCACCACGCTCACGCATGGCACGTATAGCCAACGATAAACATGGAAAAGAAAATATATCCGGTTCTAAAAACGTCAAGTTACCAAGCTTTACAATATCAAGTTCTTCAACACCAATATCAAGTAAATTTGGCCATAGCATACAATGTCCAATAGGCATGCGCATATCTGCTTTACCAAGGTGTGCCATAATAGAATTATCGGTAAATTCAACTAATGCATGGATAATAGATTGAGGATGCACAACCACTTTTAATTTATCTTTATCAATACCATAAAGGTGCATAGCTTCAATAAGCTCTAGTCCTTTATTCATTAGTGTTGCAGAATCAATGCTAATTTTTGGGCCCATACTCCAATTTGGATGTTTTAAGGCTTGTTTAGAAGTAACTCTTTGTAATTCATCACGCGAATAACCAAGAAAAGGTCCGCCAGATGCTGTTATGATAATACGTTTTAAATGCTTTTCGTCACGTCCACATAAAGCTTGAAAGATAGCATTATGTTCTGAATCTACCGGTAATATACTTGCCTTACTTTGCTTACAAATTGCTCGTATTAAATCGCCAGCTAAAACTAATGATTCTTTATTGGCTAAGCAAATTACCTTACCTGCTAAAGCTGCTTCAAGAGTAGCACGAAGTCCTGCTGCACCTACTTGCGCTGAAAGAACAGTGTTTGCAGACTCAAGTGTGGCAAGCTCGGCGTATCCGTCAGCTCCATAAAAAATTTCAGGTTTATAACTCTTAGGTAATAGTTTGCGTAAAAGCTCAAGTGATGCAACGTCATGAACAGCAAGGTAGCGTGGTTTAAACTGCAGAGCTTGTTGGGCAAGTAAAGTAACATTACGAGCCCCTGCAAGTGCTATAACTTCAAATTCCTTTGGGTATAGCTGTATAATGCGTAAAGCATTTTGACCAATAGAGCCGGTGCTACCCAGTAAAACAATTTGACGCTTAGACATGCACCAATCTTCAGATGGAGGTGCAGAAATGTAATTAATATTGCCTTGTTGGGATGGCCAAGTTGAAATCATACAGTTACCAAAGTGTTAAAAGAATTTATACCACTGATCTACAACAGCAAAAACCGGCAGGGTAAATAGCACGCTGTCAATTCTATCAAGACAGCCGCCATGGCCAGGTAATAAATTACTTGAGTCTTTTACGTTAACTGCACGTTTTAATGCAGATTCAAAGAGATCGCCAAGCTGTGCAAAGGCATTTAATAATACCCCAAGTAGTGCAAATGCCCACCATGGTGCAACGCCTAAGTAAGTTCCTAATATAACGCAAGTAATAACGCAGCCGGCTAAAGAACCAAGAGAACCCTCGGAGCTTTTTTTAGGGCTTACCCTTGGCCATAGCTTATGATGTCCATAACGTGAACCAATAAAATAGGCACTTACATCTGAAGAAACTACAATACACAATACAAAAAATAATTTTGTCGACGTAAGATACATTGCGGGTAAAAGAAGCAGAGGCACATAAGCTAAGCCCACCATAAATATACTACCTGGCGCAAAGTCTTCTTCTTCATCAATTACATCTATTCGGAATAAAAAACTTAATGCTGTTAAAATAAAACCTGCTCCTAAAAAAACCAAGGCATCATGGGTGCGCCCAAGCCATGTAAGGCAAAGCATACCCCATCCAAGCAAAATAGCACAAACACGGGTACGCTTGCGCCCGTTAGAACCCCAAAAAAGTGAGTAAAATTCCCATAAAGATACAGCACAAACTACAAGTACAAAAAAAAGTAAAAAAGGACCACGAAACCATAATGCAGAGCTAACAATGGCAGCAAATACAAGACCTGTTATAGTACGGGTAGCGCAATCAGGAAAATTTGACATTACTAAATCTGCTCCTGTGTCTTGCCAAAGCGACGGTTACGAGCAGCATAATTTTGTAATGCTGCATTGAGTTGTTCAGCCCCAAAGTCGGGCCATAAGGTATCGCAAAAATAAAACTCGCTGTACGCACATTGAAAAAGTAGGTAGTTACTGATGCGAACTTCTCCGCTAGTGCGTATTACTAAATCTGGGTCAGGCATGTTTTTAGTATACAAATGACTACGGAATAAATTTTCGTTAATATCTTCTGCCTTACAATTGCTTTCAACAATTGAGCGCAATGCACGTAAAATCTCATTACGCCCTCCGTAGTTTAAGGCCAGATTCAAGTGCATTTGAGTTGGTTTTTTTATACTTTGGGCAGTACGTTTTATGCCATGCATAAGTGCTGTGCGTACTGCTAAAGGCAAAGCTTCCATGTCACCAAGCACATTAAGGCTAATGTCTTTTTCAACCATTAAGGGAATTTCTTTCCCTAAAAACTCAACTAATAAAGAAAAAAGCGTGCTGACTTCTTCTTTGGGGCGTTGCCAATTTTCTTGGGAAAAAGTATATAAGGTTAAATATTCTATGCCAAGACTACGACACTCTGTAACCACTTTTCGCACGGCATCAGCCCCAGCTCTATGACCATCAGTTCGTAAAAGTCCACGCTGCTGTGCCCAACGACCATTGCCGTCCATGATAATGGCAATATGCCTTGGTAAATTTTCAATCATATTCCACAAACTATCTCAAATTAATTACTCTTAAAAAAATATTTTTATTCAACTAAACACAATGCCGGTAGTGTTCATACACTAAAACAAGGTAAAAACAATTAAAGCATTAAAATAGTTGTTATTTTGACTCAATAAAATACATTTTCTATAATTATATATCCATAATCTCTTTTTCTTTGCTTTGACATTTTTTATCAGCCTCGGCAACGTATTTATCAGTTAATTTTTGCACTTCGTCCATGCATTTTTTCAAATCATCTTCAGATATTGTTTTATCTTTTTCCAATTTTTTTAAATTTTCATTTGCATCACGGCGCACATTACGCACTGCAACTTTAGCATCTTCATTATATTTGCGTGATACTTTAACAAGTTCTTTGCGTCTTTCTTCTGTTAGCGCCGGTATGGATATTCTAATGATTTTTCCGTCATTAATAGGTGTTAAGCCAAGGTCAGATTTGAGAATTGCTTTTTCTACCAAGGCAAAAGCTCCTTTATCCCACGGTTGAATGGTTATGGAGCGACTATCTGGAATAGCCACAGAAGCTAATTGATTAACTGGAGTTGGTGTACCATAATAATCCACTTTTATATCATCAACCAAGGAGGTGCTTGCACGACCGGTACGCAATTTGGCAAAGTCTTTATCCATATTGCTAACAGCTTTCAACATACGATCCTCAGTATCTAATAAAATATCGTCTTTATCCATAACGTCTCCTATATAATTGAAATGCTAAAAGTATTATATATTGCAAACTATAGTTCCAATATTTTCTCCGCATACAATTCGCTCAATATCACCATCAAACATTTTGCATACTAATATTGGTACATCATTTTCTTGAGCAAGAGCAATAGCTGTTGCATCCATAACACCTAAGTGTTTTGCTAAAGCTTCATCAAAGCTAACGCGTGTATATTTTATGGCATCACTAAATTTCATAGGATCTTTATCATACACTCCATCAACCTTTGTGGCTTTGATAATTGCATCACACTTAAGTTCCATGCCACGTAGTGCAGCTGCAGTGTCAGTTGTGAAGTATGGATTGCCAGTTCCTGCTGCGCAAATAACAACGCGACCACGTTCCATATGGCGCAAAGCTCTGCGTCTAATAAAAGGCTCGCAAACCTCTTGCATAGTTATTGCTGAAAGTACACGTGTGGGGAAACCCTGCTTTTCTAGCTCATCTTGCACCGCAAGGGCATTAAGTACTGTTGCAAGCATACCCATGTAATCTGCAGATGATCGCTCCATACCCTTGGCAGAAGCAGAAAGACCACGAAAAATATTACCACCACCAATTACAAGTGCTACCTCTAAACCCAACGAAACTACTCTGCCGATTTCTTCGCAAATTTTTGAAACAGTGGCAGGATCAATTCCACTTGATTGCTCACCAGCCAATGCCTCGCCGCTAAGCTTGAGCAATACACGCTTATAATGAAGTTTAGACATGGTATTTCCTTCTAAAAAGGTTAAAGGTGCAATGAACTAACTAATATTATCAGAAAGATATAATATTGTCACTAACTCATTTTGTGTACTGAATACAAAACTCATTTGTTTTTGATTGAGTATTATTTTTTTAAGAAAAAAATAAAATATTATATTGTGCTAGTTTGTGTGTAAAAAAATGCATTATTTTTTTAATTTTTTTTACATTGTAATTTACGTGAAAAAATAGTAGTGGCTTGTTGATATGAGCTGATACAGTATCAATCATATGCTTTGTTTAAGAAATTTTCATTATTTGGGCAAAAATCGAGTTATAAACGAACATAATTGCAGTTAGCTTAAATCATAGCTTGCATGCACTTTTCAGCTTATGTGAAGAACGTTATGTTTGAGCTATTTTACTTTTTTGTGCTAATGTTTTCTTAAACAAACTGTTGAAAATTTAGGAAATGCTGATCAAATAAACAAGTAAAAAAACATATTGTGCGTTTCCTTACAAAGTAGGCAATTGTGCCTACTTTGCACG
>CAYJPT010000043.1:0-17497 GCA_964372165.1 uncultured Desulfovibrionaceae bacterium
TTTATCTTTTAAAGCGTTATAAATTTAAAGTTTATTTTATAGTATTTTAAGACTCCTGCATAATTCATTGTGTGGAGTCTTTTGGAGCGTTGACGATAGTCAATGCGACCAAAAATCAAGAATAGGTGGAGCTTTGCTTCGCCGTTAAATGATTGATTTTTGAGGCTTTTGTCCTGCACAAGTAGATTTTTAAATAAATGCAAATTTACTGCAAAAGCATAAAAATAGAACTAAAAAATAATTGTGCAGGACCCTTATTTTAAGTTGACATCACTAATGTCAACTTAAGGAAAGGTACACTCGCTCCAGAACTTAACAGTGCAATTAAATTATACTTATTCCTACGCAGTGCTTGTCTGCTATCGCACCCAACGCTAGTAATTTCATCTGAAATTACTATATTAATTTACGCAAATATCAACTACATAGCTCATGCGTTTATTATAGCTATGCTCAAGTCTAATACATTCTTGCCAAGCAAGGCATAGTTCATGGCGCATTGTTTGGTCTAAGCTCTTAACTGCTTTTGTTAAAACACTTGGACTTTCAAGGCGTATATTCTTTACAAGTTGCAAGGGGAAAATTTCAAGCCCAGGGGTATTATCTGAAAATAAAAAACCTCCAGCTGCCCAAACGTCAAAATGCCTTTGCGTGAGCCCTGCTGGCAATAAAAGAGAGGTTACGTTCAACACACTATTGGCTTTGTTATAAACCATGGCTAATTCATTGTAATAGTCTAATCCTGAGCATAAAACATGGTTTGTAGCTGTAGGCAAAAGCTGTGACCAAGTTGCGCTATCGCCAAAAATTAATGCATCAAGGGTTAACAGTTCTTGCAACCAAAGCACCCTATGCATGCATGCACATTGTTCTGCTCCAAGCCCTATTTTACGTACGTCAAATCCAGGCCATATAGATAATTGCAAACGCGCTTGCCACCAATGAAAATCAACTCGTATGCCTTCATGTAATAATTTTAAAGCTTCATTTAATATATCTTGTGGTAGCTTAGCTGCTGAAAAAAACTTTGCTTGCTCAGGAAAAGCAGCCCTGCCTACGAATATGCATTTTGCATTTTCCAAGGCTTGAAAAGTTTGACGCATAGAAATATTGGAAGAGTGAAATTTTGGTTGCCACATATGCTGTGCGGCAGCTAATGGAAGATGATATACAAACTTAGCACCTAGTCTTTTTAAGTCTGCTATGAAAGATGCATCTGTCACAAAAATTTTAGCATCTTTCCACCACGGCAGGCGTAAGCTTGAAAGAATATGCCAAGGATTATCCACAAACCAAATAGCAACAGGTATTTTCAAAGCTTGTAATAGAGCAAAATCTGCTCCACCATCATCAAGGCCACGTAAATTTATGGAAAAAAACAAACTTGGTTGTTCATCAATCAGTAAATCACGTAAATTATGTTGTACTTGACTCACTTTATAACCAAGGTCTTCAAAAGCAGTACATATTTCGCCATGAAGCAACTGCTGTGAATTGCCAGGCAAAAAAATTCTATTTTGTGCAGTAATATGATTAGTGCCACGTAAAAATCTAGCTTGTATGTCGCCTAGAATTGGTGACCAATATTCAGGGTATAAAAGAATATTTTGTTTATACCACCAAATATTGCACGCAAACTGTAAACTTTTAAGTTCATGAGCAGATATCCTTTTCCAGTGTTTAGGTATGTCTTGTACAATATTTTGCTTTTGCAAAGCATTGCTAAATTCTTGGCACTCAAGGTAATAAACTGTGCATTCTTGACTTAATATGTTTGCACTTGGTAATGAAGCTGCCAAACCATTTTCATGGTATAATGGCCCAAGCCCAAGTATAATGTGTGTCGCATTAGCATCAGGTGTAGGTTGATACATATTAACAAAAGCATCTGCACCGCTGGCAAGACTTATCATCTTGCCCTGAGCACTTGGAAGGCTAATACGAATCGGGCGTGAATTTTTTTGTTTCATATAATTTATAATTTACTCTTATATATTTTATAAATAAAGGACAAAACAGCCTACAATCATAAACTAGTTTATATAATTCTAAAATCTTATACAAAAATAATTTTACAATAATATATTTAACTAAACTTTTATGCAATCATCTTGCACTTGGCGAAAAAGCACTTTTGTTGTATAAAGCTTGCTATGAAAGAATATCGCGATTTTTACTTCAAAAAAGCTAAACAACAAAATTATCCGGCACGGTCTGTTTATAAGTTGAAGGAACTGGACAATAAATTCAAACTTTTTCGTAAAGGCATGCGTGTGTTAGACTTAGGCGCTGCACCAGGATCTTGGTCTATGGGAGCTGCTGAAAAAGTGGGAGAAAATGGACTTGTTTTAGCATGCGATATACAAGCAACCGATACAACTTTTCCGCCAAATGTCATTTTCATGCAGGAAGATATATTTGAGCGTAGCCAAGAATTTGAGCTAAAACTTGCTGAACTTGGTCCTTTTGATTCTGTAATTAGTGACATGGCCCCACGTACCACAGGCACAAAATTTACTGATCAAACACGCTCATTGGAATTATGCATTGAAGCTTTGCACGTTGCAGTAACATATTTAAAGCCTGGTGGAAGTTTTGTTGTTAAAATATTTATGGGTCCTGATATTCATGAACTTTTGCAACCCATGCGTCGTCAATTTACCAAGGTTAAGTCTTTTAAACCTCAAAGCTCACGCCAAGAAAGTAAGGAGACATTTTTTGTAGGCACAGCTTATAAGGGTTCATAATAATAAAATTTAACAATTTTTAAAATTATATTAGGAGTGATTATGGCCGGACATAGTAAATGGGCAAACATCCAACATCGTAAAGGGCGTCAAGATGCCAAGCGCGGTAAAGTCTTTACCAAGGCAGCCAAAGAAATTATTATTGCAGCTAAAGGTGGCGGAGATCCAGCCGGCAACTCACGCTTGCGTGCTGCCATAGCAGCTGCAAAAGCTGTTAACTTACCAAAGGATAAAATTGAAGCTGCCATTCGCAAGGGTACTGGGGAAGATGCTGGCGGCGAACTTTTTGAAATTTCTTATGAAGGCTATGCACCTGGCGGTGTAGCTGTCATTGTTGAAACCGCTACAGATAATAAAAACCGTACAGTGGCAGAAGTGCGCCATATTTTGACTAAGCATGGTGGCTCTATGGGTGAAACAGGTTGTGTTGCCTGGATGTTTAGCCGCAAGGGCGTGATTAGCATTGAAAAGTCATTATATAATGAAGATGCAATGATGGAAGTAGCCCTTGAAGCCGGTGCAGATGATGTTGTGGATGATGGTGAAAATTGGACCATTTATACAGCATTAACTGACTTTGGTGTAGTGCGTGATAATTTAGAAAATGCTAATGTGCCAATGCTTTCAGCTGAGCTTGCCATGATTGCACAAAACACTGTAGACCTTGATGTTGAAACAGGTCGTAAAGTTTTGCGTCTTATGGAAGCTTTAGATGATAATGACGACATACAAAATGTGTATGCTAACTTTGATTTGCCAGAAGAATTAATGGCTGAAATGGAATAAGAAACACAAAAAAAATATAATTTTAACGCCGAATAAGAGCAAAAAACTACGCCTTTTTGCGTCCCACAGGTCGAATGAAGGTAGTGTGCCTTTCTGATTTATTCTGCTTGCAGAGTAAATCAGAAAGGCACACTTGCTTTAGTACTTGCGTTGTTCTCTGTATCCGTAAGGTTCGCAAGCTCACCTAACGGCTAAAGCTTCGCCGCCCTTCGGGTAGGAACAGCGCAAATAAATTGAGTAATAGCCTTAAATGATATTTACAATGCAGGCCATATTGTCTTTGGCATGGCTTGCTCAAGCACATGTGCTACACTAAAGATTAACTCTTCACTAAATGCTTGTCCAATAAGCTGAACCCCAACAGGTAAATTCGTATCCTTACCCATACCAACAGGTAAAGCTAAGCCAGGCAAACCAGCTAAATTTAATGAAAGAGTATAAACATCCATCAAGTACATTTGTAGAGGATCTTTGTTTAAGCTGCCAAGCTCCCATGCTGTAGTTGGAGAGATGGGACCACAAATAATATCACATTTTTTTAAAGCTTGTTCAAAGTCATCTCTAATTAAGCGGCGCACTTGAGCTGCTTTACGAAAATAGGCATCATAGTAACCGGACGATAAAACATAAGTGCCAAGCATGATACGACGCTGTACTTCTTGACCAAATCCCTCACTGCGTGACTTTACATAAAGCTCATCCAAGTTATTAATATTATCAGCTCTATATCCATAGCGCACTCCATCAAAGCGTGCTAAGTTAGAACTTGCCTCTGCCATGGCAACAATATAATATGTGGCAATAGCAGCATTTGTATGCGGTAAGTCAATATCTACAAGTTCCGCACCAAGATTTTTCATTACTTCAAAGGTATTATTGCAAGCACCCTCTACTTCATTTGCTAAGCCCTCAGCAAAAAAATCCTTGGGAATTCCAACCCGAACACCCTTTAAGTCCGAACGACCATGCAATGCAGAACTGTATGCTAAGGGCTTTAAGCTGTGCGGTGACGAGGTACTGTCGCGCGCATCATGTCCGGCAATATTTTCTAAAACTAGAGCGCAATCTTCAACTGAGCGTCCAAATGGGCCAATTTGGTCCAAGGAAGAACCATAAGCAATAAGTCCATAGCGAGATACTCGCCCATAGGTGGGCTTTATACCAACACAGCCGCAAAGCGCTGCCGGTTGTCGGATGGAGCCACCTGTATCAGAACCAAGTGAGGCAAAGCACTGCTTAGCCACAACTGAAGCCGCTGAACCACCGCTGGAGCCACCAGGCACTCGTTTTACATCCCAAGGATTATGCGTAGGGTGAAAGGCTGAATTTTCTGTACTTGAGCCCATGGCAAATTCATCAAGATTATTTTTACCAATAATTATTGCGCCGGCTTCACGTAATTTATGCACTACATGAGCATCATAAAAAGGCACATAATTTTGTAAAATTTTTGAACCAGCCGTTGTGGTTAAACCCTTGGTGCAAATAGCGTCCTTTATCGTTACCGGTACACCCCAAAGAGTTTTTTCTTTGTTTGGACCAATCTTATCCATTTGCCTTGCTTGTTCAAGGGCATTTTCAGCATCAAGGCTTAAATTGGCCTTTAAGTGTTCAGTAGCTTTAATGCGTTCCAAGCAAGAACTAACAGCTTCTTCTGCTTTAATTTCACCTTGTGAAAGGCCGTTTCTTACATCAGTAAGGCTTAAATCATAAATATTCATATTGACCTACACAATACGGGGTACGATAAAATATTGTTCATCATCTCTTGGGGCATTGCTAAGCACTTCTGCGCGCTTGGCTTTATTTTGGGCAACATCTTCACGCAAAATACCCTCATGTACAATGGGACTGTATAGTGGTTCGATATTGTCAGTATCTACATGCGCCAATACGTCCATATAGTTTAAAATATCCGCAAATTGGCCTGCAAAAAGAGCCTTTGTTTCATCTGTAATTTCAAGGCGAGCCAAAGTAGCCATGCGTTGTACATCTTCAATATTAATTGTCTTGTTTGACATTTATTTCCCTTGTTTTACAAATTATTTTTATTGAACGCCAGTCGGGGAGCTTACAACAGGTGCACTTTGTTGCACATTACTAGATGCTGGGCTTGCAGGCACATTAGCAGTTGCAGCGGCACGGCGAGCATTAAAATCATTTAAAGCTTGCAAACGTAATTGATTAAATAAAACTGCATCAGCCATGGTAATACCGGAAGGTGTTAGAGTAAAAAGATAAAGTCTTTGGCTTGCTTTGCCAGTCATATCCCAACTCATAGGAGCCATACTCCAAGTCATATTTTGTGCAGTTTGCAACTTTGTGTTAACAGCTGCGGCATTGCTTTGAGCATTTATACCAAGAGATGCACCAAATCGTACAAAGTCATAACCAAGACCAGTCCAAAAATCTGCATTACTTACAGTGCTTAAACCTTGAGGTATTTGTTTTGGATTCCAAGCTCCGGGGAATACAGCCAATTTATAATTAGCTGTATTAGCAGTGGTTACACCACTCATAAGGCTTTGTTCCCAAAGCGACGTACCTAATAAAACTTGCTTATCATCGCCATTATAGAGGAATGAAGAGGTGATAAGATCCATATTTTTCCATGAATCGGGCAAAAATACGGCGTCAAAGTTTGCCGTTGAAAGGGGAACGCTATTAATTTTTTGTGGGCTTAGCAAGTTTGCCGCTGATTGAGTCCAGCTTGCAGTATCATTTGGCGAATAACCTACAGAATAAACTGTTGCCCCTACACCTTGCGCTGCATCACTAAAAATGGTGTTCATACGCATACCATAATTATCTTGCGGATAAAATGAGCCATAGCTTCTAATGCCCATTTCATTAGTAAAGGCAAGCAGGCTATTGACTTGGTCTTGTGGGCTTGGGAAAAATCTCCAAGCAACATTACCCTCTTCTCCAGACTCTAAAGCAGGTAAAAAAGTAAAGAAGTTTCTGGTATTTGTTAGCTGTGCTGTTTTGGCAGTACTATAGTTTGCAGTTTGTAAAGGACCACCCACAACAACACATTGTGGCGGTAAAGCTTGCAACTGGCTTATCCAATCAGCCTGTGTTGTATCAATATACTGTATTTGTACATTAACTCCACTATTGGCTAGTTCAGCTTGTGCCATATCCGCACCATTACGGATTTTAGTACTAATAGGTGTAATATTACCACTTGCAGGCAGGGCAAGTACTAAGCAAGTGGATTGAAGGCTAGGGCTCACACCTGTATTTGTAGCTGCAGCGCCTGACCCTAACGTAGTTGGCTCTATGGCAAGAATGCGCTGTGGCAAGCTTGTGTCTGCATAAAGATTTAAATCTTTAAGGCGTTCCTCTGTTTGTATTCCAACAGGTAAGTCACGTCGTACATTTTCAAGTAAAATCATATTAACAGGAAAAGAAAAGTCTGCCTTACTAACAACTCCTTTACCCAAATTAACAAGATTTGCACTTGTCATATAGCGCAATTCTTCACTGGTAATATATTCAATGTTTTGCTTTTGTGAAATATCTTTTGACTGATAATAGCGAGAAATCAAGGGTAGGGCGGTAATACTTTTTTGAGCAGGCCAACTGCGCCCCATAAGAATAATGGCTGCCTGAGCGCGCGCATTGGATGAATTATTTGGATTAGACCATACTTTTTCAGATTTTTCTATGGCAACGCTTGGTGATAGTAAGCGTATACTGCTAAGCCAAGCATTTTGCCATGCATGGGTACTATCAGCCTCTGGCAAGACTGCATCCCATTCATCTAAGGCATCAAGGGCATTATTTGGTCGTCCATTACGTGCTGCAGCAAGAGCAAAACGCTCCCAAGATTCTGTTAACTCACTTTGTGGTAGGCTAAGCTTTGTAGCTTTTGCATATAGGTTTTCAGCTCTTTGCATATCCCCATCATCCCATGCCTCACGAGCATCATCAACCAATGGGTCTGACGCTTGCGGCATGGAACTACCACCAAGATTAAGATTCAAATCACCTAAACATGCACTGCTCAAAATACAACAAACAAGTACTAATATTAAATTTAATTTAACATGCATCTTCTTGGTGGGTTTAGCCATAACAGTGCCCTCATTATGCGTAATAAAATTTTAAACTAAAGCATATATAAAACTAATCCAAGCCCATAGCCTTGGCAGCTTTTTTAGCGGCAGATTTAATCTTGCCTAAAGGCGTTTCTTCAGGTGTGTGCAATTCAAATTCGCGCAATAATTCTTCTTGTTTTTCGCTAATACGAGTGGGAATATGCACTCTTACTTCAACTAACAAGTCGCCGGTATAAGGTTGCCCAACATAAGGCATACCTTCTCCCTTAATGCGAAGCACTGTGCCACTTTGAATGCCTTTTGGTATTTCAAGAGTAACACTACCTTTAAGTGATGGCACATCAACTCTACAGCCAAGTATGGCCTGCACAACTGACACCTCTTGCAGATATAATAAGTCTTGCCCTTGGCGTGTAAATACTTTGTCTTTGGCAACACTTATAACAACATATAAATCACCAGGAGGGCCACCATTTACACCAAGCTCGCCTTCTCCGCGCACACGTAAGCGTGTGCCCGTATCCACTCCAGCAGGGATTCGCACTGAAAGCTCTTTAGTCTCCGCTACAACTCCATGCCCCTTGCAGCGGGCGCAAGGATTTTTGATAATTTGTCCTTCGCCACGGCAAATAGGGCAAGGTGTAGCAAGCTGAAAAAATCCTTGAGAGCGGCGCACTTGACCACTGCCGCCGCAATGCTCGCACCTTTCGGGGTGTGTGCCGGGGGCAGCGCCTGAACCATCACAGTCAGGACAAAATACACGTTTGGGAATTTTTAATGTAATTTCGTCACCTGTTGCAGCTTGGGCAAAGGTAACATTAAGATTGTAGCGTAAATCTGACCCTACCATTGGCCTATTGGCTCCACCAGTGGCAAAGCCAAATAGATCACCAAAAATATCGCTGAAATGAGCAAATACATCTTCGGTACTGCCAAATCCTCCACCGCCATGCACACCTGCATGACCAAAGCGGTTATAACGCTCACGCCGTTCAGGGTCGCGTAATACGTCATAAGCCTCTGCAGCTTCTTTAAACTTTTTTTCCGCTTCTGGATTATCGGGGTTACGGTCGGGGTGGTATTGCATGGCTAAACGGCGATATGATTTTTTAATTTCATCATCACTTGCCGTTTTTGATACTTCTAAAACTTCATAATAATCGCGCTGACTCATATTTTTTCGTTTGGCTTTATGCATTTAACCAGCGTAATTTGGCTAAAAACTAATTAGTCGATGCTGAAAAGTACGTTTTCACGCATTTTTCAAAAAAGGCATGTCTACTGTAAACGCCATTCCAGGGTTTATGTAGCGCAGAATTTTTCAAAAGAAAAATTCTTTTAGCCGACACTTTTATAATTTACTTTTTTTATCATAAAATTACCAGAAAATCGCATTAAATGCTTTCGTTTCTGGCAACTTTATTGCTTTTTTTAACTATAAATGCTTTCAATAGTTATGCTGTGCTTTAGTGTCGACTAATTACTAATCGACGCTAGATGTAGCACTTGCTTCAACATTTGGCTCAATGGACTCCACTTCAGAGTCATTTTCTAAAGAAGAGTAGTATGATAAATCCTCAGGCAATACTTTGCCTGCTGCAATTTCACGTAATGCAGTTACTACTTCTTTATTGCGTGTATCCATAAGCTCTTCATAACCATCACGATATTGATATACTCGCTTAATGGCCATTTGAACCAATAAAAAACGATTATCTACGCGCTCTTGGCAATCTTCAACAGTGATGCGTGCCATAAAATTACTCCAGTAATTTTTGAATGTTTAGATATAGTGCTTTTTTTTGCACTGTCTAGAGCAAAAATAAAGCTTTCTTACAAGGCAAAAAATTTTTACATATTATAACAATATATCACCGATATATTAATATGTTAAGGCAACTATTTAAATACTGCCGCATATATACCTTTGCGCATGTAAGGCGGTTATGCTATAGGTGCTGTTGTGCTTTGTCAAGAAATATCATTAAAATGATTTTACACTGTTTTTATTTAAAGATTATGAATAATAAATGAAAAAAAACAAACGTACTTTTGCTCAACAAGTCTGTGTTAAAGGCGCAGGTAAAGCCATGCAGCAAACCAATATGTTAAGCCCACATGCACGTATTGGTGTAGCTGTTTCAGGCGGAATGGATAGCTTTGTGCTTTTGAAAACTTTAAGCATACGCCAAGGCATAGTGCCATTTCCTTTTGAAATTATGGCCTTGCATGTAAATCCAGGTTTTGATGCTCAAAGCCATGCACCGCTTATCCCTTGGTTAAATGCTCACGGTATTGCAGCGCATATTGAAGTTACCAATCATGGGCCACATGCTCACTCAGAAGAAAACACCCGTAACTCGGCTTGTTTTCGTTGTGCATGGCTTAGACGCAAACGTCTTTTTGAGCTTTGTGCTGAATATAAACTTAGTCACTTAGCTTTTGGACATAATGCTGACGACTTAGTTCATACATTTTTTATGAATTTGTGCCAAAACGGACGTGTTGATGGTATGAGCATGAGTGAACCATTCTTTAAAGGTTCACTACAAGTTATTCGCCCCTTGCTACTGATTGAAAAAAAACACATCCGACGCGCTGCAAAACAATGGGATTTGCCCATTTGGAGTAATCCTTGTCCCTCAGCCGGCAATACAAAGCGTGCAGATATGGAACAAACCTTGGAGCATCTTTACGCAAGCTATAAAGACGCTCGTAATTGCGTATTTAGTGCACTAACACGCTGGCAATTGCAAAAAAATACTGCAACTTTATCACAACATAAGGTGCAAGTTCCGCATGACTTTTCTAACTAAAGTGCAAAATTTGGGGCTTGCGGCATTAATAATGAGTGCAAGCATCATGCTGTCACGCATTATGGGACTTGTGCGTGATAAAGTTATATCTTGGCAATTTGGAGCAAGTGCCGAAGCAGATTTATATTTCACCGCTTTTGTAGTTCCCGATTTTATTAATTATTTATTGGCAGGTGGATATGTGTCCATTACACTTATACCACTTCTTTCTAAAAGCTTTGAAGAAGATAGCGCTGATGCTTGGAAGTTTTTTTCAACTGTTTTTTGTTGGGCATCACTTGCAGTTACTATACTGACCCTTACGGCATGGATTTTTGCAAACCCTATAGCAACACTTATTGCACCAGGTTTTAATGCAGAACAAAGCCTGCGTTTAGCATTTTTTCTACGCATCATTTTGCCTGGGCAAATATTTTTTGTTAGTGGTGCTTGCTTTACTGCTTTGTTATATTTGCGCAAACAATTTATTGTTCCGGCATTAACACCGCTTATTTACAATGGCTTTATCATCTTACTTGGCGTAGTATTCCCTTGGCTTGGGCTGGCTACCGGTATTGAAGGATTTTGCTATGGTGTACTTATGGGCGCAGCTCTTGGAGCATGGTTTTTACCTGCTCTTGCCGCAAAAAAACATGGCCTTAAATTATGCATTTCATGGCGACATAAATACATGTGGCGTTTTTTGCTCATTGCATTGCCTCTTATGCTAGGACAATCAGTGGTTATGCTTAATGAGCAATTTCTACGTATCTTTGGTTCAATGTTGGATGAAGGTGCAGTTAGCTTGCTTAGTTATGCACGTCGTATATCTCAAGTGCCTGTTGGTGTTATTGGTGCTGCCATTGCGGCAGCTTCTTATCCATTTCTTGCTAAACTAGCAGCACAAAAAGATTTTGCAACTTTTAATCAAACCTTACATACAGCCATGAAGTCAAGCATTGCTCTCTTATTACCTGCAAGTGCATGGTTGATTAGTGCCGCTTTACCGACCATGGGTTTTGTTTTTGAAGGTGGCGACTTTTCAAGCGTAGATACCGTGCACTCTGCGCCATTATTACAAATTATGCTCTTGGCAGTACCACTTTGGGGTGTACAAATGGTACTTGGGCGTGGATTTTATGCTCTTGGCGACACTATAACTACCACACTTTGTGGCACGGCCATAACTATTATAAGCCTGCCTTTATTTTATTTAGCTATACCGTGGGGCACTATAGGTATTGCCACAGTAAGTGTTTTGGGAGTTATTGCATATATCATTGCCATTGTGTTTCTATGGCGCAGACGTCAGGGTGACGCAGCCTTTGTGGGGCTAGGTAAAATTATAATATGGGGTATTGCACTCTCGACCATAGCTGCTGTAGCTGCATGGTGGATTAGTAGATTAAGTCTTATGTTCACAGCTCACTTGCCATCTATATTGCCTTATTTATTTACATTAGCTTTTAGCTTTATAAGCTTTACGCTGATATATTCTTTACTTGCGTGGAAATTTACACCAAGCCTCATACAGCCTATACTAAATAGGCTACAAAAAAAATAATTTGGCTCATCATATGTCAACGTCACATAAAGAAATAATCATTGAACCAAGTCAAAATGGGCATAGGTTAGATTACATATTAAAAGAAATCTTTCCAAATTTAAGTTTGCGTGAAAGAAAAAAACTTTGGGATAACTGGGTCATATTAATAGATGGTAAAAAACAAGGCCCTGGCTTTCAAGTACGCAGTGGGCAGAGCTTAAGCCTTATTGCAAAAAATATTGAAGTGCAAAAAATAACACAACATCATAGCTACTTAAATGATGTTCACTTGTTACGAGAATTAGATGATTTGATTTTTTTATATAAACCTAGTGGCTTGCACTCTGCAAAGCAAAAAAATAATGCACAAAGTCTTGAAGAACACTTAGCAGAAATATTAGGTGAGCATAATTTACAAGGAGTTCTTTGTAATAGATTAGATGCGCAAACATCAGGCATTATGATTGCTGCAAAAAATACAGATGCAAGACAGAGCTGGCAGGATATAGAAAATAAAGGACAATGCCAAAAACAATATATAGCACTGGTACAAGGTGATGCTAAAACTTGCGTGATAACTAAGGACGTAGATATTGCTAAACGCAAAATAAGTCGCATTTTGCATAATGAAGCTTTGGCACTTCGGCATACACATTTTCAGCTGTTAGGCGAAGTAAATGCTGAAATATATTCCTCGCTTTGCAATTTTTTTCCAAACTTACCCAACAATATGTCTAGCAAGCTTTACCTTATGGCTTGCACAATATTTAAAGGTACAAGACATCAAATACGTGCTCATGCTGCCTATGCAGGCTTTCCACTTTTTAATGACCATCGTTATCAACGTCGTGACTTTACAGAAGAAAGCTTTGTGTTACATCACGTAGCTTTACATCTTCCACATGGGCATATTTATTGCCAAGCACCATGGCAAAGCCAATTACCAACAAGTCTTAATGAAAAAATTTTGCATTATGTAAAGAATAAATCTTTGTAAAATAACATAATATAAATCATATAATAAAAATTATGTAACTTTGTAGATAAAGCTTATTTAAAATCCTTGTTAAAATCAGTAAGCCAAGTGGCAAAGTGCTCTCGTGCTCGCTTACCATATAGGCTTTTACGCTCTTTTTTCTTTGCTCTTTCATCAAGCTCCGGCATAAGCCCAAAATGAGCATTGGAAGGTTGAAATTTTTTTGCAGGACTTTGTAAATGCTTTAATAATGCGCCTAAAGCTGTTTGTTGTGGGGGTAGTGTTATATTTTTATTTTGCTGCTCAGCAACAATCAATAAAGCAACCCATAGCCCACAAGCAGCGGATTCAACATAACCTTCAACTCCGGTAATTTGTCCGGCAAGGTAAACATTTTTTTGTGTTAATAAACGCAAACTTTCATCTAGCACTTGTGGCGCATTGACATAGGTATTGCGATGCATGCTGCCAAAACGGACAAATTCTGCATTGGCAAGGCCTGGTATAGTTCTAAAGACTTGTTCTTGGGCTTTGTAGGTTAGCTTTGTTTGACAGCCAACTAAATTATACATGCTTTGATTTAAGTTTTCTGTGCGTAATTGCACTATGGCATAAGGGCGACGATTTGTGCGTGGATCTACAAACCCTACGGGCTTCATAGGGCCAAAGGTCAAAGTGCGCTCACCACGTGCGGCTAAAGCTTCAATGGGCATACAGCCCTCAAAATGTATTTCTTGCTCACAATTTTGAGCTTGGACTTTATCAGCCTGTAATAGAGATTGGTAAAAATTTAAATATTCATCTTTTTCAAAGGGGCAATTTAAGTACTCACCATAAATAGCGGCCTCCTCTGGTTCTTGATAGCGTGAACCTCGAAAAATAATATTTAAATCCAAAGAGTCCGCGCTCACAATAGGTGCAATGGCATCATAAAAATATAATTGCTTTGTGCCTATTTTTTCTGCCAAAGATGCAGCCAAATTATCAGATGCTAATGGCCCTGCCGCAACAACAACATATTCATATTCACTTAGTGCAGTATCATTAAGGCTTTGTATTTGTTGTTCATAAAGTGTTATATTTTCGTTATCTGCAATGGCTTTGGTTACAGTTTTAGCAAATATCTCCCTATCAACAGCTAAAGCCTTACCTGCAGGTACAGTGCATGCGTCAGCAACAGTCATAAAAGGGCTATTAAGCTCGCGCATTTCTTGTTTTAAAAGTCCAATGCCGGAACTTAATTCATTGGAGCGCAAAGAGTTTGAACATACAAGCTCTGATAAATATTTTAATTGATGTGCCGCAGACATATGCAAAGGCTTTTGTTCAAAAAGGCTTACGGCAATACCATGCCTTGCTAATACTAAGGCACATTCGCAACCGGCAAGTCCTGCACCAATTATGGCAATTTTTGACATTTTATACCCTTAATCTGTTATATTCTTTATTTACTAGCTAAATCATTAATGGTTCTATGCTTATTTTTTGCTAAAGAGTCTTCCTCGTACAACGGCTTTACTACCAAAGCGTTCTCTCAAGCTATCAAGTGCCCCATCAAGCTTGGCATGTTTTTCGTTATCTTTCTCAGAAGTTAATGGAAGCAAAGCTTGTTCCTCCCTAATATCAAACCCTGACACACCAAGACCAATTAGGCGTACCTTTTGCGCAAGCTCCAAAATATTTAATAAATCACAAGCCACATCAAAAATTTGCTGCGTGCTTTGTGTGGCATGATTAAGTGTGCGACTACGTGTAATTTGTGTAAAATCGGCATATTTTATTTTAAGCGTTATGACTCGCCCACGCAAATTATTTCTACGCAGTGAAGTTGCCACTCGTTCAGCTTGAGCCATAAGGTGACATTGTAGCTCCTTTTTATCCCATGTATCTTTATTTAAAGTTTTTTCAGAACTCTCTGATTTTGCAGCACTTAAAGGACTAACTTTACGTTTATCTTCACCTTGTGCCCTAGCAAACAAGCTTATACCAGCCTTACCAAAACGACGCTCCCAAAACTCATATGGAAATTTTTTTACATCTCCTGCTTTATTTACTCCAAGGCTGTATAACTCTTTTAAGAATTGTTTGCCAACACCTGGAATACGTTTAACAGGTAATTGTTGCAAAAAATCATCTATTTGCTGTGGATATAATACAAAAAAACCATGGGGCTTATGGACATCTGATGCAATTTTTGCCAAAAATTTTATGGGTGCTGCACCAACTGAGCAAGTCAATCCTCCAGTAGCTTGAAACACTGCCCGCTGAACACTTTGTGCTATTTCTTCGATAGGACCAAAAAGATGCTCAAGTCCTGCTGCATCCATATAGGCTTCATCAATAGATGCAGGCTCTACCATTGGAGAATATTGCTCCAGTGCTTGCATCACAATATTAGATAATTCTTTATAGCGATGCATGCGCCCACGCACAAATATGGCATTGGGGCAAAGTTTTTTTGCCATATGTGCTGGCATGGCTGAGCGCACGCCAAAAGCACGGGCTTCATAAGACGCCGCTGCCACAACACCACGGTCGCCACCACCTACCACCACAGGTTTACCACGCAAATTTACATCATCAAGTTGTTCAACTGATGCAAAAAAAGCGTCCATATCAATATGCATAATCCAAGGTATTTTTGCATTTAATGTTTTATCAATATTCATAGGAATTTTATTGAAAGATATTTTATCTATTATGTATCAGTTTAGCAAATTTTAAATATATGCGTAATGCATACGGAAAAATTATTGGCGGCAAAAAACTCAATAAATAAAATAAACTTTCCTTTGTGGAAAGTTTATTATTTGTTCTCAATTTTTTACGTGCACATTGTCCTTGTCCATCACGCCATAAGGATACAGCATGCTGAAAAATAATTCGGCGTTGCCAAAGAAGTATAATATCAGCATAATTATGTGCAAAATTTTTATGAAGAATATATTGCTTTTGCAAAATATATTCTGTTTCCAAGGCAAGAGATGCCCATTGCGTAAATGTCGTATTTTTTTTATGGATACGCCGCCGTGTGAGCACTTCATCGACATAATCTAGCTCAAATGCATATGCCAAAGCATAAAAAAGCTCTGCTTCCTCACATAAACTTAAACTCTCATCAAAATAAGGTCCAGCGTCACGCAACTTATTAAGGCTTGAACGACGCAACATTGCCGCTGACATGGCTATCCACTGAGTACGAATAAGCTCAGCATAAACCTTACCACGTTGCGGCTTTGCTGTATCAAAAATGTTATTTAACGATTTATTGGCATAAAAATTTTCTGTATTAGTGCAAACTAAAGCAAGTTTGTCATTGGCATCCATGAGTGCCACTTGCTTACTAAGTTTACTTGGCAACCAAATATCATCACAATCCAAAAAAGCAATATATTCACCTTTAGATTGCATTAAAGCCGCATTACGGGCTTGCCCCAAAGTAGTATGCTTATCTGCTCTAAAGCAATGCATTTGTTTACCATGGGATGCTATATTGCGCGCATAATCATTAGCTATATGAAAGCTATTGTCCTTTGAGTAATTATCCCAAAAAATAATTTCCCAATTAGCAAAGCTTTGCTCATACACGCTTTGCAATGCTTCATACAAAGTATCAGCATTGTTATGGCAATTCATGATTACGGAGACAGTGTTTGCGCACATAAAAGCCCATTAAACACGTAGGCTTATGCCTGTACCCCAAGGTGCTAGACTTGAAGGCACAAAGGCACTTCTTTGCTGTGTTTTATAAGCAGCATGTGCAGTATTTAGGTTATTTGCAGAATTTATGGAGCCAAGCAAACCTACAGAACTATGCACGGCTTGCGTTGTGGTAAAAGTGGCATTGTTGATATCACCCTTGGGCATGGTTTCTTGATAAACACGCCCTGTGGTTACATTAGAAAAATTGGCTGCAAAATTACTTTGCTCAACACTTGGGTTTTGCCCATTTGTTTCAGCTTTATCAACATTGCCTTGTTGATTTTGCTCTTGAGCTTTTTCACTGCGAGCATTGGCCTCCATAGCTGAGGCTTGAGCAGCAACACTTTGATCTTGCGCAGAAGGGTTGCTTGGTGCAAGTGCGGCACTGCGTACAATACGGGCCTTTTCAATGGTGGCATCTGGGTCATCTGCAACAGGACTGGTATCAAGGGAAACTGAACCACCGGTAGCATATTGTTTGTTGTCTGGGCCACGAGTGTAAGTATAATTAATACCTCCACGTACATATTGTCCACCAGTAGAAATATGGGCTTGCTCATGGGTGCGCACTTCACTATCACGCTGCTGCAGTTCACGCACTTGGGTTTGAGCTTCGGGGCTTAGGTTTAAGGTATCCCCACTACTACTGCGCGTGCGACTATCCTTACCTTGATTGCCTTGATTACTATTACTTAAGGCTAATCCGGCTGGATTATAATTAGGGGTACTATCAACCCTACTTGTGAAAATGCCTTCTACGCTCATAGACAAACCATGCTTTACATTTTGCCCTAATGTTCATTTATAAAAAAATAAACTCTTAAGGAAATGCTGATTTATTCTGCAAGCAGAATAAATCAGAAAGGCACACTGCCTCCATT
>CAYJPT010000044.1:0-17198 GCA_964372165.1 uncultured Desulfovibrionaceae bacterium
AAAAATAAAACCCTCATTTTTTGAGGGTTTTTTTTCAGACAGATGACAAACCCCCTTTCGGGTGTTTGTGCCGCCTAAGGCAGACAAATGCCTACTTTGTAAGGAAACGCACAATATGTTTTTGACTTGTTGATTTAATCAGCGTTTCCCTAAAACAATATTCTACAAAAAGAATTTGTTAAAAAAAATGGTACTCCTAAAAAGGTAGTACCATTTAATTCATTAGTCAAAGTTAACACATTGAATTTTATTATAATAAACCTGTCAATTCTTCAAAGTTAACTAACTCTACAGTGATTTATAATTACTTTTCTAATACCTTAGACAAGTCATCCATCAAGTTGGCCAAGTTTTTACCTTGCTGTGAAAGGTCGGCAACAAAATGCGCTGATTCTTTCATATCTTCAGCAGTTTGATGAGCCAAGTCATTAACATCAAGTAAGAGATTTTTTACCTTTTCATTGCTATTTACTTGTTCATTACTTGCTTCAGCAATGGCAGAAGAACTTTCGGCTGTTTTTTCTACCAATTCCACGATATTTTTAAACACCATACCAGTATCATTAACAAGGCTACTTGCCGTATCAATAGCCCCTACTGAATTTTCAACAAGTGCGACATTTTCAGACACACTGGTTTGAATTGCAACAATGGCTTTTTTAACCTCAACGGTAGATTCCATTGTTTTTTCTGCTAATTTACGTACTTCATCAGCAACCACAGCAAAGCCACGTCCAGAATCTCCAGCTCGTGCGGCTTCAATAGCAGCATTAAGAGCTAAAAGGTTTGTTTGATCTGCAATATCGGAAATAGTGGTAATAACATTGTTGATGGCACTGGTATCGTCACTCAATTGCGACATACCTTTTTTTACATTATTAGACTGACTTTGCACAACATTGATACTATCAATAGCTTTTTGTACCACAGAGCTACCATTGGTAGCCTCTTCTTTTGTTAATTTAGAAATTTCTGAAGCATCCATAGCTTTTTGCGCCATTTCAACCGTAATAATATTTACATGCTCCATTGTGTCATTGGCAATATTAACTTTATTTTCTTGTGAGTTGGCACTGGCTTCAGAGTTTTGAACTTGTGTTGTTAACTCACTAATAGAACTAGACACCAAGGCTGTAATACTTTGTGCAGATTCAACAACATCAGCAATGGTATTTTCTACAGACTTAAACTTGGTAACATCGTTTACCAACATCACAATACTATCAATTTCACCTTGCTTATTTAGCATTGGAATAAGCGAATATACAATATCACGCTGAATAACATGAGTCTCGGCTTGAACTTGACCCTTAGTTTGCAATACTTTTTCAAAATTGTTCAGGTCGTGATCTTTAAAGTCTATCACCTGACGAATGTCAAGACCCAAGTTTTTAGCTGTTAAATCCTGTGTGGCAATTTGATTCATATACTTAATGCAGAATTTTTTATCCAATACAATTACTGGTATAAGCATATAGTCAAGCACAGCAGTATATCTATCCAATATACTGTTTGTTCCACTAACTATAGTAGCAAAGTCATATTGGTATTTTTGAACATCTACTCTGTTAGTAAGTTTTCCTGAACTAATAACACTCTCCACCTCTTGGTAATCTTGTAAAATACCTTTCAAAACTACAGGTATTTCTAATAAAGATTTTGAGAGCATGCCTATTTCATCACCTGAGTTAACTTTTATATCGCCATCTAACTTACCAAGGGAAATATCTCTAGCTGCCTTAGCAACAAGCTCAATTTGTTTTGTAATGAATCTTACAACAAAGAACATCACAATAGCAATACAAAGTGCAATAACACAAGCTAAGTATATACTCTTATTTCTAATATCAACACTTGACTGCTCAAGCTCTATAAGGTCAGAAATATTAATAACTTTCCAGCCAAGACCTTTAATTTCATTCATATATACAAGCTTGCTTCTACCATCATCAGCTACATATGAACCAGAAAAAACACCATTTTTATCTTGAAGATTTTTAAGTATATTGGTGTCATTGATATTTAAATTAAAAACTTTAGAAGAATCATTATGCAAAAAGGCAAGTCCATTAGTGTCTACAACCATAAAAATACCATATTCACCAGATGCCAACCTTTCAGCCATGCTTTGGTCAATAAAGTTAAAAATGTAGATAACACCAATAACGCTTTTACCATCGTAACCGTAAATTGGTGCAGCAACAGAAAATGCTAATTTGTCACCATATTTGAACGGATTTCCTACTGCAATTTCCCCTTGAACTGCCTTTTTGAAAAAATCACGATTTGCAACAGATGTTCCTTCCATAGCATCATTACTGCTAAGCAAAGCCTGACCATCCTTGCTTACCAATGTTACTTCCGCATAGCTGTATGTTCTTCTTGTATCTACAACTCTTTTCTTTGAGGCTGTAAAATTCGCCTCTTTTTCAGTAGCATCACCCACTAGATAAGGTTTGAAAAAAGTAGATAAGGAAAAAGAGATGGCATTTAGCCTATCAAATTCATAGATTTGAGAGAGATTTTCTGAAGCATTTGCGTTAGCAACAATAACTTTGTCTTCATTTAAAGAAAGTAGAGCTTCATTACTAAGAGTAAAATTTTGCCAAATAACGATACCTAGCCCTATACAAAGTAGGAATAAACTTGGAAAAATCAACTTATAAAATAGCTTCATACATAAGTCCCCTTGGCTTTTGAAAAGTATTATTTACAGCACTTTATTGCTTTTATCTAAGAAAATGCAATAAAGTATAAACTTAATATAATATACATCTTATCGAGCGACACCTAAAATACTTTAGTAGATATTGCAAGAAAAGAATATATCTACATCTTTGCAGCAACACCTAAACTAGTCGAGGCGAATGCTTAAAAACACATTTATACGCATTAAAAAAAACACTTAAGTTGCAAAACTGTATTCATTACTAACTATATAAAATATTGATTCATGAGTAAGTTCATTGGTCAATAATTCCTCACATAAAGCACAACATAAGAGTGCATAGTTATTTATGAAGTTATAACTTCCAAACCACCCATATAGGGAACTAAGATTTTAGGCAGAACAATGCTCCCATCCTTTTGTTGCCCATTTTCAAGTATTGCTACAAGCGCACGTCCAACAGCCAAGCCAGAGCCGTTTAAAGTATGCGCAAATTGAGATTTGCCACCACCTTTAGGACGAAAACGAATTTGTGCCCGTCTAGCTTGAAAGTCACCACAATTGGAGCATGATGAAATTTCACGATAAGTATTTTGCCCAGGCAACCATACTTCAAGGTCATAGGTTTTGGTCGATCCAAAGCCCATGTCACCACCACACAATACAATGGTTCTATAAGGCAATTCTAATAGTTCAAGCAATGATTCTGCATGCTTGCGCATGAGTTCCAATTGATTATAGGAATCATCTGGATGAGCAAACCTCACCATTTCAACTTTATGGAATTGATGCTGCCTAATAAGTCCTTTAGTATCCTTGCCATATGATCCAGCTTCAGAGCGAAAGCATGGCGTTTGGGCACAATAAGCCAATGGTAGGGAGTCTTCTTCTAAAGTTTCAGTAGCATGTAAATTAGTCAGCGGCACTTCTGCCGTGGGAATAAGAAAATATTCTGAATCTTGTAAGCGGAAAAGATCCTCTTCAAATTTAGGCAATTGTCCAGTACCAGTCATGGTGTTGCGGTTCACTATAAGGGGTGGAGCAATTTCAGTGTAACCATTGCGCAAATGCTCATCAAGAAAAAAGCTTACCAAAGCCCGTTCAAGACGAGCAGCCCATCCCCATGAAACAACAAAGCGAGAGCCTGTAAGTCGACTTGCTCGTTCAAAATCAAGCCCATGTAGAGCAGTACCAAGTTCCCAGTGTTCTTTAGGTGCAAAATCAAAAGTTGGCACAGTTCCATAGCGGTGAACTTCAACATTATCATGTTCATCCTTACCATCAGGAACACTTTCATGCGGTATATTTGGTACAGCTAAAAGCCATTCGTCTACTTTTTCTTTAGATGCTACAGTTTCTACATTCAATATTTTAATGCGCTCTGAAAGTTTACCGAGAGCAGCAATGCTTTCACTTGCATCTTCACCAGCTTTTTTACGTTTACCAACTTCTGCAGATGCAGCATTAAGTTCACATTTCAAACTTTCCACTTCAGTTAACAGGCTTCTACGCTTAGCATCAAGGTTTTGAAATTCTGTGATATCCAATGTCGAATGTCTTTTTTTCAAGGCATTTTGCAATATATCCGGACTTTTTTGAATCATCTTCAAATCTAGCATACTTTCTCCTTACAAACTCAATATAAAAAGGCTACACAATGTTTTGTATAAATAGCATTGGATTATTACCAACAACAAAAACGCCTCAAAATTAAATGCCACACTTTAATTTAAGAAACTAAACCATTATTTTTTATGCAATATACCTTTAAATGTTAATTTTTATATCAACAATTCAAATTTTATGAAAAATATATTACGCACATGTCTGAAAAGTCATCTTATACATTAGAAGCAATTGCGTCTAGTGCAGTTATGTATGCATGCATACTCAGATTCATTTAATTATATTTTTAGTATTTGCTATTATGAATGTTCAATCACGACATTGTAATTTCAGGTTTTATTCACTAAGATTTTACTTTGCCTTGAAATGTATGCTATTGGGGAATGTTTTTTAAGTAATTTGCTGCGGCGTAGCGTTAGCGTAGATGCTGCAACGCGAAAAAAACTTTATCCAATGGCATACTTTAGTCTTTAACCTCACAAATTACAATGCCGTGAATGTGCAATATATTATGCTGAAAATCCCATTGCATATAATAATAAAAACATATATAATCTAGAAATATTCTAGAAGTAATCTTAAGGAAATGCTGATTTATTCTTCAAGCAGAATAAATCAGAAAGGCACACTGCCTTCATTCGCCTTGTGGGACGCAAAAAAGCGTGGTTTTTTGCTCTCATTTGGCGTGCAAAGTATGCACAATTGCCTACTTTGTAAGGAAACGCACAATATGTTTTTTGACTTGTTGATTTAATCAACGTTTCCTTAAAATAAATTCTTCTGACAGTACCAAATTTTTTGAATATTCCTTGGAGGCTTTTGTATGAAAAATCGTTTGTTTATTAGCTTTTTTGCCATTATTTTTATGCTGACATCCATAACAGCTTGTGGACCAAGCGACACTGTAAGGCTTACTTACCCACAAAAACAAAGTGGCGAGCTACCCTCACCATCTGCTCCAACTGTTGCAGTGGTGCTTTTTCTAGATAAAAGACCTTACACTCATTTAGGTATGCGCAAAGATAATACTAAATTTGCCACAAGTGTTGCTGTCCCAGAGTGGGTTAGTCGTTCTTTTGCAGATGCTTTAAGCCGTCAAGGCTTTCAAGTTTCATATGCTGAAAGTGCAGAAGTGGCACGCAGAGCAAAGCCGCAATATATTGTAACTGGCATACTTAATCAAGCAGAATTGCAAGAGGTTTCCATAGCAGAATTACGCTCGACTATACAAGTTGATATTACTCTGGCAGGTCCGCAAGGTAATTTGCTTACTGAAGGACTTTCAGCAAGCCAAAGTAAAGCCGGAATTATTTTAGAAAGTACAGTAGAAGATTTGTTACGCCAAACTGTACAAGAGCTTATCAAACCAGCAGCAAGCAAAATTACAAAAATTATTAACAAAAAATAATATGTACCTATCTACCAGCTCTCAAACGATTTTTAATAATCTTAAATATATTTTTTGGGGGCTGGTATTTTTTATTTTTTACTGCATAAAGCCTATGTATGCTCATGCAAATATACACGAAATTTCTAGCACATGCACCCTACCCTATTCAGATGTAATTGCTTTAGAAGACGTTGTAATTATAGCTAAATCTTGTGCTTATACTCAGGCTATTTTACAAGTACAAGAAAAGTTAAACAAGAATAAAGCGATAAGCTATGGCTTACAAAACAAACGTCTAAGGCTCAGTATAGCTACAGAATTTTATGACTTTACAGTACAAAACGAGCCTAAAGAATTTAAAACAGAAGATGGCGATGTACAAGTAACTGTTAATTTATTCCCATTTTCTGCCTACAAAGATGAAAATTTTGCCAAGATTTTACCTAGATCTGACTTATTGGAAATGCGTCTTGAGTTTTTTGAATTACTACAAACATATGCTTTGAAAGGCAAAAATATTCTGTTAAATCACACTGATACAAAAAAAAGCCTGCACAAAATATCAACTTTGGAGCTACACCAAACTGTTGCAAACATTGCTCGCCAATTAGAAGCTCTTTGGCTTTATGATGATGCCTTACGCCATTTCCATGATACTTGGCATGAACCTACTTTAGTGCAAGATACATTGCAAAAAGCCATTCATCTTGCTCCGTCTTTAGCGGCCATTTGGGCGGCCATTGGTGAAGTACAATTGCAATTAGATCAACCGCAGCATGCCTTGCAAAGCCTTAACCATGCCTTAAATTTGCAACCGGAACGTCCGAGAACTTTCTATGTACGGGGGCTTGGACATTTGCGCTTGCAGCAACCTACATTAGCTAAAGCTGATTTAGATACAGCCCTTACGTTTAAGCCGCAAATGGCTAGTTGGTTACGGGCCAGAGGTGCTATCGCTTTAGTTTTAGAAGACTATACAACTATGTGTGATGACTTTGAACAAGCTTGTGCACTTGGGGATTGTGAAGGACTTATGCATGCTCGTGAGCGAGAACTTTGTTTGCCGTAGGTAAGCTATGCCACATCATATTATTATAAAAGTATATGGAAATATCTGGCCTGTTAATGAGGACTTAATGCAAGCTTTAGTTCCTTTAATGCCATTTTCTGAGCATGTAAGCGCGCAAGATATGCTTAACTTACATAATGATTTATTAACTATAAGTTTTGAGGGAATATATTTCCCACTTGATGAAGTATTGGAAGTAATGCAAGCATTTTTACGCAAAAATAGCCAAGGTAAATTAGATTATATTGATCTTGAAGCGTGGACATTAATCCGCCATGAAATTAATGGTATGTCTATTACCTCTAAAACAACATCCTTAAATAATGTTATGGATTTTTCAGGGCATTAAAGAGTGAATATAAAAAACGCATTGCATATTTTTTAGCACCTATAGCATAATACGGCTCATAAAGTACAACAAAGTATACTTATTTTAGGTCATAAAAAGTTTGTCTCAAGTATTGCTATTATACAAACAAATCCTAAACCAATTACGCTGCAGCCATTTTATCCAAATTTTACTTTAGTAAATTACTCAAAGCATCAACATCTTGCAAAACTTTATCCCAAGCTTTTTGGGAGTAGTTTTCGTTTTGCAAATAAAGATGTAAGTAGCCGGTAAAAGGTCTTATGGGTGAAGGCAGTTTTTGCCAAAAGCTATCTTCAAGATCTTGCCTTTTGCCACGAAACACACTTTTTAAGTGTTTTTGTAATTCTTGACTTAAAGCTATAATGGAGAGGGATAGTTTTTCACTTATATACGGAAAATTAGCTTTTAACTCATTTAAGCAAGTTTCACTTGGTGTTGTGCCTTGCCCTAGTTGATGCCAAAACCAATCCTGCCAAAAGCGCGCTAATAACATTCTTGAATTTAATGCAGAATTATTTATTGGCAAAAGATCATAAAGATTACGTTCATCTCGATATGTACGAAACACGCACATGTCATCAAACTCAATTTTTTCAAAATAACTTGGATTTTCCATGATTGTTTTAGCCACAAGGGCAACTCGTCCGGGATGCAATTTAGTTTGGCAAGGTGTTTTTGCGCAAGCCTGCCAACAACCACTACAGGAAATATTGGGTTGTAAAACATAGTGATTTGGAAAAAATGGTGCTGTTTCCCAAGGATTAACCGGACCTATTGAGATATTTAAAATGGGCGTTCTAAGCCATGCGGCTAGATGCATCGGCCCAGTATCAGGGCTAATTAAAAGGCTTAATTCTTGCATAAACTTGGCCAAAGCATTGATAGAAAACCTTCCACAAAGTGAAGCATGTTTTATCCCTGCAAGGCTTGCGGCTTCATTACCTAAAGCCACATCATCAGGCCCACCAAGAAATGCTGGGTAATACCCCTTACGCATGAGTTCTTGTGCTAAACTTGCAAAAAATTGTGGACTTGGGCGTTTTTCCTTTTCACTAGCACCTACAAAAATCCCGACTTTTCCCTGTTGATTTTCCGTATGTAATTTTGCTTGATGGTAGGCGCGCATGCCTTGTTTAGCATGATTTAGAACTTGCAAATCTGACCAGTGGAATAAATTATATCTATTGTTATGTACAATACTTGCTCTATATAATGACCAAGCACCTTCAATATAAGATATTGTATTATTAGTGTGTTGACCAAAATAATGTTCAGTACGTAACAAGCCAGCTAATTCAGCAGAATCTTGGCGATGGCTTAAGTTTATTACTGAATGGAATTCATGATGCTGCAAGCCCGATGCTGCTTGAGGTGGGAAGAAAGTCGTTTTTGGTGCAAATTGCATTAATTCCGTAAAAAAATGTGGTTCTGCCACAGTCCATATAGGATTATTTGGATATAAATTTTGCAAATAACTAAGCAAGGGAAAACTTAAAATAAGATCTCCCATGCGCTGCATTTGTAGCACTAAAATTGGCTTCATATACCCTTTATTCCATACACTTGCTGCATTTGTTCCAAGAGGCTTTGCAAACGATGTCCCCAAGTGTGCTCGCCTAAAACTCTTTTTCTTGCAGCCTTAGTAATTTTTTGACGTTTACTGGGATTGTCTAAATAAAACCGTACTAATTCCGGTATTTCATCTAAATGCTTGTATGAAATCATTTCACTATCTGGCTCAAAAAGAGCATCCATTTGTTCGCGCCAATCAGTTAGCACAAAGGCATCACAAGCTGGTGCATCAAAAATACGCTGGTTTACAGCACCTTTCATTTGCTTGCTTGTGCAGTTAAAATTGATATCTGACATAGGATAAAATGCATGCAATTCACTATAATAGTTTAGTTCTCTGTGCAAAGTAAAACTATTTTTTTCATTTTTTAAAACAATATTCCAACCATCATCTCCCACAAGAAATGGATTAAATGGAAGAATTTGCCTCACACAATTTGACCTATATAAGCGTGTTGCCTCCCACGTAATGGCAGTTTCAAAGCCAAGGCGTTGTTCTAGCTTTGATAAAGCTTGATATTTTGCATATACGTCAGGGAATTTTTTTTCTAAAAAATCCACAACAGAGTGTTCAGGGCTTTCATCAAATGCTTTGGCAACATCATAAAAATCATCTAATATATCTTGTGGTAGCGGCTCTTGTTCCAAACGTTTTAACACCTTATAATGCATGGAGTTTCCAACAAATGATATGGGAGTTTTCCAATGTGGCTTGCCATTATTATTAGGCTTAAAGTGATCAGGATCAGTACCCAAGGGCAAATAAAAAACATTATTAAACCCCATAGCCTGCAATGATTCAATATTATCAAAGTCCCAAGTAAAAATGCTTACCCAAGGGCTTTTAAGTTTATTATATACATGCAAGATAAGATGTGGATTATCCACAAACCATGAGGCTAAGGGTAGTTGTAGTTTTTCAAGCAATGAAATCAATATCCCTTCTCTGTCTACACCCAAATGGTTAAGAGTGAGTAAACAATCAGGATTAAATTTTACTACTGCTGAAAGTAAATTTTCAATAAACTCACTACTGGCCATGGATTCATCTGGAAGTGTGAGCAATTCATGGTCAATATTAAGGCGTTTACATGCCGCTGCAACTTCACCCATAAGAAAGTATTTACTTGTAATCAATAATACACGGGGTTTTTTATTAGCAAAACGTGGTTTACGGGCATGACCCCAAAAATCAAAAGTTTGGCTTGCCTCAACATTTTTTCGCACAAGATCATACCACTCTCGATGTAAACGCAAGTAAAATGGATGTGTAATTGCTAAAAAGGGTAAAAACCCATGCTCATGTTGCCATAAAGTTAATAAACGCAAAGCTTCAGCATTGTCTTGTGTATCAATTAGATAAACTCTTTTTTTATCTTTTGGCTTAAGATTTTCTATAACCTTGGTTAGTTTTAGAATTTCATGCTCTTTATCAACTATGGCAATGGGTCCGGTATGATGCTGTAGTACATAATTTAATGCATGCCCAAGTCCTGAGCCAAGCAATACCGGCAAAGTATTTTCAAACTTTAAACCGTCTACAAAGGCAAGCTCACGCTCTGTTCCACTTGGTCCAAGCATGTAAAGTGGACCATAGGCACGTTCGACAACAATATCAAAGTCAGCAGTAAGGATAGGTTTTTTCATATATTATTTCTTTGGTATATGTGGAATATAAGCAATTTCATTATCTTCGTTTAAAAAAAACTCAACGCATTTCAGTGGTTTATCCACCTGTAGATAAGATCGCCCTATGGCAATTTCAACTCCTGGGTAAATATCTCCAATTGCTACAACTCTACATGCTCTCAATAATTCACTCGCCTCATTTAAATTTTCCCAAATGGCATTACGTGCAGATAGATAAGCACTGTTTTTCCTACGTACACGCGCAAGTTTGCGTGCAAGTTCATTACTTTCTGGCGGTAAATGGCCTGCCACTGCATTAAGGTGGTGTAATTGCTCGGCAAGGTCACTAATGCGCAGATCAATTTTTTCAAGCCTACGAATCAACAAGGGATCATAACCAAGAAAAATTCGTGTAGGTACATAGGCTCTATTTCCAAGCTGTTTACCTACATAAACTGCTTTCAAAGCATGTAAATTTCCACCAATCATATGCTCTTGGATAACAGCATTTATTCCTGCATACACATTGGAGTGCAAAATATATTTTGTAGCTAAGACATTACCACGAGTGTAAACTTCAATTTTTTCAGCAAATGATAAACGCACCGTATTGCTTGCTTTTAAAATACAAAGCTTTGTGCCTGCGCCACGTGCTCCGGCCTTTACAGCCAAATCATTTTTTGCAATAGCACTACCGCCCTCTACCATGCCATTTATAACGATATTTTCACCATAAACACTAAAACCTGCGCGAACATTGCCATTAATTATTGTATCACCAATAAATACAATATTACCAGTTTGAAAGCTAACATCTGATTGTAAAGTCAGAGTAGTTTTCACCATAATTTTTTCGGCATTATAAAAAACATATCCAGCATCGGCGGCAAGCAGACGATGCGGATTTTCAGCATCAATATAAGTGTTAGGACCAACAGGAAGTGTATCTTGACTATACACAAAGCGTTTATCAATTGTTTTTACTGAACTTAAGGGCACAAATTCGGCTAAAAGTTGATCTTTTTCTACATTTTGCACATAGCCTAAATTATACAAATCAGTTTTATTATTGCACCCGAGTTTTGGTTGCAAGTGTGTCATATCTGGATCAAAATAATGTTTTAGATATAACGCCACAAAACCCTCCGCAAATGCAATGCATTAATATAATACATAGTTGATTATTATTTAATTTTCTCAACCTATTACACTTAATTAATAAATTTAATAGACTTCATTGTGTATTTTCTTTAGCTTCACTTTCATTAATATTATCATCATGTGATGCATCAAGGTTTTGCTTAGCATCATCTTCAGCTCTAAGTACCCTACGTAAGACTTTACCCACAATAGTTTTTGGCAACTCAGTTCTAAATTCCACTGCACGAGGAACTTTATATGATGCAAGCTTGCTTTTACACCAAGCAATAACATCGGCGCGGGTCATTTCTTCATACGGTTTAAGTACCACAAAAGCCTTTAAACTCTCACCTCTAATATTATCTTCAACACCAACAACTACAGCTTCAAGTATACTTGGGTGCTCAAGCAAAACTTCATCAACTTCTCGTGGATAAACATTAAATCCACCTACAATAACCATATCTTTCTTTCTATCGGTAATATAAAAAAAGCCATCTTCATCCATACTACCAAGGTCACCTGTATACAGCCAGCCATTGCGCAAGGCTGATGCTGTCTCATCTTCCCTATTCCAATACCCACGCATAATTTGCGGACCTTTAATTATTAACTCACCTAGCTTGTTAGGGGGTAAAGTCAAAGAGCCACCCTCCATATCAACAATGCGCGCCTTGGTGTTTGGTAAAGGCATACCAATAGAGCCAACCTTTTGATTATCTGAAACCAAAGGATTTATATGAGTTATAGGTGATGCTTCAGTTAAGCCATATCCCTCAATAATTGTTGCGCCAGTTATTTCTTGAAATTTGCGAAAGTGCTCTAAAGGTAATGGTGCAGAACCGGAAATACACAGTTTTATACATCGCAAGTCATAATCTGACAAATTCTTTTGTTGCATAAGTGAAATATATACAGAAGGAGCACCAGGTAAAATAGATGGCTTATGCTTTTTAATTAATTTTAAAACATCTTGTGGCACATAGCGTGGTAATGGCAATGATGTACCCATAATAGCAGTAGGAATAATTAATCCTACAGAAAGACCATACACGTGGAAAAATGGTAAAACAGCCACGAGCTTATGATGTTCATTAACCATATCACTGATAACACTTAAAATCTGTTGGCAATTTGTCCCTATGTTAGCATGGCTTAACATTACCCCCTTGGGCATACCTGTAGTGCCACCTGTATATTGTAATAATGCAATGCTATCGGCTTTAATATTTTGCTTAGCACTATACTTATGCGTTGATGAAAACATATTTTTCCAAGGTATTATATCATCATCATTAAATGGCACTGGTGTATATTTGCTACTGCGTTGTTCTTTAAATTTATATAGGAAATTTAAAGGAAATGATAAAGCATCGGCAATGCTAGTTACAATATAACTTTGAATGGGTAAACGCTTGCGTAGTGGGTCTATTTTAGGCCACAGTAAATCAAGCATGATAAGGTGAGTTGTGCCAGAATCTTGCATATGTTGTATGATTTCCGACTCCATATACAAGGGATTTGTCATGACCGCAATGCCACCGGCCTTCATTACGCCCCAAAAAGCAATTATAGCTTGAGGCAAATTTGGCAACATAATGGCTACACGATCATTATGATTAACACCCATTAAGCGTAATGAAGATGCAAAGATTTCAGCTTTATCTTTAAGCTCAGCATAGCTTATTTTTGTATTTTGAAAAATAATAGCACTACGATTAGGATGTTGACTTGCAGCTGCATCTAGCAAGTAAAAAAGTGGTTGATTAAATAAATCAACATTATGTGGTACGCCAACATCATAGTTTTGTAACCATGGACATTCTATGCTTTGCCTATCTTGTGTCATAGCTCACCTCTATAGCATATATTTTATATTGGCAATTTTTTAAGGAAACGCTGATTAAATGCCTTTTCGCCCTCTAACCGCGTCAGACTCATCTTCCTAAGACTGCATGTATGTCTATATACTATGCACCCTTAGCAAAATTCGTCTACCTTGTTAGAGAACGAAAATTCTATTAAATCAGCATTTCCTAAAGGTTATAATTTAATATGACAATGCGCTTACCATGACAAAGGCCTTAATTCCTTCACCATTACCGGTAAAACCTAAGCCTTCCTCGGTAGTTGCTTTTACATTTACATAATTAGGTGGAATATTCAATAAATGTGCAATATTTTTAGCTATGGCTGATTTTTGCGAACCAACTTTAGGTTTTTGCGTAACAATTGTTACATCAACATGTGTTATTATAATATTTTTTTCTCGCACCATTTGTAAAACATTATTCAACAATACAGCAGAATCCATATTATCAAATGTAGCGTCATTATCAGGAAAATGCTGACCAATATCTCCAAGTCCGGCACAACCAAGCAAGGCATCCATGAGGGCATGCAATACTACATCACCATCAGAATGTGCAATAACTTCGAAAGAGCCTTGCATTAACACTCCACCAAGCTTTAAGGGTCTACCTGCACCAAAGCGATGTACATCATAACCAAAGCCATTGCATACACGAGTTGGAGAAGAATTATTCAATAGTTGCATATGCTCAGCCTCAGTAATTTTAATATTTGTTGCTTCACCTTCTACCATATAAACAGGGCAATTACAATATTCAAGCAGGGATGCATCATCGGTTACATCAATATTTTCCGTGTGGGACAATTTATGCGCTGAGTATAAAGTTTTAAGTTCAAAACCTTGGGGAGTTTGTATAGCAAATAATTCATTGCGCTCAAGTGTTTTGGTAATAAAACTATTTCTCACCCTTTTAATTGTATCATGTAATTTAATACCTGGAATAACACCCTTATGACCATCTTCTAAAGCTTTGCAAACACTTTCTACAAGTGTTGCACTTAAAAATGGCCTTGCGGCATCGTGAATAAGTACATGCGTGCAAGTAGGTTCAAGAGCATTTAAGGCATTATAAACCGAATCTTGTCGCCTTTCCCCTCCAGCAACACAAAGCCATTTTACACCAAGAGAGGCATGCTTTTGCAGTTCAAGCAAACGCTCTTGTTCCGCATCCAAATAGTCTTTTGGAAAAACATAAATGATACCCTCAAGGCGAGCATTGCGGCTAAAAACACGTGCAGAATTATAATAAAGAGGAAAATTACGATAATTAAGAAATTGCTTGGGCACACCCTTAGTAGTGGCAGCAAGGCGCAAGCCTTGCCCTGCAGCAAGAATAATAGCCCAAGGTTTTATATTTTTTTTTGTCATAGTTATTTATCGGGCCCGAACAACACATTTATAAATGTTGTTCTAAAAGGCACATTACAAGAGTTAATCATTACAAGAGTCGAACTATAAGCCGGGTTCTGTCATTATTCTTGCAAAAAGAATAAGAGGTCGCCATTACTCTAGGGATAAAGTTACCCATATCCTCAAGCAGCCTACCCGAAAGGTTTGACCGGGCAGATCACCTTTCCTATTTGGCCTTGCTCCAAGTGGGGCTTGCCTAGCTTGCCATGTTACCATGACAACTGGTAGGCTCTTACCCTACCGTTTCACCCTTACCATAATAAATATGGCGGTTTGCTTTCTGTTGCGCTTGCCGAGGGTCACCCCTCCTGGGTATTACCCAGCACCGTGCCCTATGGAGCCCGGACTTTCCTCCACGCAATAAATCACGCAGCGACGACCCGTTCGACTCTTGTAAAATATTAATCTTCTTTGAAGATAACTTGTGTCTTTGGTTCTATTTTCACATCATCAGGATTTGTAAAGTGTTCACACCAATAAATAAGTCTCTGGCAATTTGGGCAGCTTAATATTTGTTGTCCACGCTGTAGCTCAATAAAAGATTGTGGAGGAATTGCAATATGGCAGCCAGTACAAACACCATTATTAACAGAAACAATTACAGGATGATCCAGGCGTTTGCGTATAAATTCATAACGCTGAAATACAGCTGGTGGTACAATTGAACCGGTTGTTGAACGAGTGCCTTGCAAGCCATCTAGTTTAATTTTAGCTTCATTCATGCGGGTCTGCAAGCCTTCGCTTTTAACTTCAAGTTCAGCTTTTAATGCCAAATAATCACCGTCAATATCTTTTAAGGCCTGTTCTTGATTTTCAAGCTCTTCTGCAAGTACTAGCTTTTCTTCTTCACGATTACGATTTTGCTTTTCCATATTGTCCATTTCACGCATCATAGCATGGTACTCACGCTGGTTATTCACCTGCATAAGCTTGTTTTTGCTCTTTTTGATGCGCACGGTATCATCATCAATTTCAAGACCAATTCTTTTTTGTTGCTCCTTAATATGATCTATTTTTTCAAGCACTCTATTGCGTTGAGTTTCAATCACACGATATTGCCCTTCAAGACTTTCTAATTCCTTAGGGGCTAAGTTTAGTTCATTTTTAACAGCAAATATGGCATCGTCAACCTTTTGCAAAGCAACAAGCTGTTCAATTTGCTTGAGGTATAAACTCATGATAACACTCCTTATTTTAACATCATCTAAGTATAACTAAAATGTTTTCCTTAAAAAATGTAATTTTTAAAATATTGCCCAAGTACACTTAAGTTGATTAATTGTATATTATTAAGGAAACGCTGATTAAATCAACAAGTCAAAAAATATATTGTGCATTTCCTTAATACTATATGTTAGCTTCAAAATTAAACATTAAGCACTACAAAACTGCTTGTCGTAAAGGGGAGGTTGAAGACACAAAATGAACTTGCAGCTTTGGCAAATACTCACTTAACATTACACTAAATAAACGCATCATTTCCTCTTCTAAGCTATGATGCCCAACATCTAAAGTACAAATAGGACTTTCAAGTGCAGTGTGATATTTAACATCACCGGTAATAAAAATATCAGCCCCAAGACTATAAGCTTGCTGCATAAGTGATGAACCAGAACCTGTGCAATATGCAACACGCCTAATTTTACTAGGCATAACACCACAAACTGTAGCAGTATTAAGGTCAAGATATTGCTTTAATAAGCCAAGCAATTGCTGATAATCCATCGCTTTATCCAAATCCCCAACAAGACCATAACCTGCCCTTTGCCCATTTGATAATTCACCTACATCTTCAAGAACTTTAGCATTTTGAAAGTTTAGCTTTTCACCAAGCCAACCAACAGGACCAAATGGATTGATATCAAGTGAGGTATGGGCCGCATACAATGCAACGTTATGCTTAAAAAGCAAGCGCATAGCATGATGTAGATGATCAACGGTAGATGGCAGACGACCTTGCATTAACAAAGGATGGTGCGAGAGTATAAATTCAGCCCCAATAGCAATGGCAGATTCAATAGATTCAGGGCTTGGATCAAGGCATAAAGCTATAGTATTAACATCTTGCTTAAGAGATGCCACTTGCATGCCACAATTATCCCATTTGGCAGCCAAGTGCAAAGGGGCGACATTTTCAATAACATCTATTATTTCAGTCATTTTCATGCAGAACACTCCACATAAAAAAATGCTTTCTTACGGTAACAAAGAAAGCATTTAATTAAGAAAATATTTTGTCCTTGCGGCATCAAGATATAATGTTATTTTTTTTTATTATTGTCAAGTATTTTGTGTGTAGGCTAAAGTACCATGCACGGCATTCCGATTATATGAATAATTCCTATTAAATTAAACTTGTTTTAATATCTGCATGTTACGAGACAAACAGCCCGTAGATTGCCTTTGCCCCCTTGCGCAAGCAATAAGGGGGTCGCCGTTAGGCGGGGGGGG
>CAYJPT010000045.1:0-16438 GCA_964372165.1 uncultured Desulfovibrionaceae bacterium
TGAAGCTCAAGCCAATATGCCAGATGAAGCTTTAACGCAGTCTGCTACGCTAGACCTTGAAAAAAAAACTCTAAATTTTCAGGACACAAGCCAGTCAATTGATAGTATTAACAGTCAGTTAAATATAATAGCTGAACCAACATGGGAAGATTTTTGCGCCCTAATTATGGAGCATGGCGTGCAAAATGGAAAGGATATAGTCCCTAATTATATTTTGCAGCAAGCTAAAGGTGTTTTTACTGAACGTTTGCTGAGTATTGGGACAATGTCTGGTATGTGCTATTCAAAGATGGAGCAAGCTCGCCCTCATCTTGAAGCTTTGTGTGCCAAATATTGCGGTAAGGAAATGGAAATTAAGATTGAAAAACCAAAAAATAATTATAAACCAGAATCAGTGTTAAAACAAGAATTTGCAGCAAGAGAAGATATGCAAGATTGTTTGAAAATTTTAGATGCTACGATTTTGCATGTAAGTTCTGTAACAAATTAATAACAAAACAGACGATTTAGTGTAGCTAAAATAATAATACATACCAGATTATGGTATGCTAGTTATAATATAAGGAGAATACTATGAAAAATATGAATGATCTTTTACGTCAAGCCCAAATTATGCAAGGTAAAATAGCTAAAATGCAAGCAGAACTTGGTGAAAAAAGTTTTGAGGCATCAAGCGGTGGGGGCATGGTCACAGCCGAAGTTTCTGGCAAGCAAGAGTTACGTAAACTTATTATTGACCCAAAGGCCCTCGAAGGTAATGACGTAGAAATGTTGCAAGACCTTATCATGGCTGCAGTTAATGAAGCCGGGCGCATTGCTAAAGATAGTATGGACCGTGAAATGAGTGCCATCAGTGGTGGTATAAAAATCCCTGGTGTATTTTAGATAGTGTCGTCAAATGCGCCTTTTTGGTTTTCTCTGCGTCAGATTTCACGAGCGTTTTCGGTCATGTATGTCTCTATACACTCCCTCAAAGTTCGTTCATCTTCCTTGATAAAACTCAAAAATTTGCAATTTGACGACACTATCTAGGGAAATGTTGATTTAATCAGCGTTTCCTTAATTACAGTAATAATCTGCTGCATTAATGCACATAGTTAAACAATTTTAAAAAAAGCTGTCTATTATGAATAAACGTATACCTGAGCCACTAAAGGCAGTTGTTGAGCAATTGGCAAAACTGCCTGGGCTTGGTCCAAAGTCTGCCATGCGTATTGCTATGGTTTTTTTAAAATGGCCAGAATCAGAAACTCGACGTCTAGGGAAGGCCATACATGACTTGCGTGATAATTTGCGTTTGTGCTCTCGATGTGGCGGACTAACTGCCAATGACCCTTGTGTAGTTTGTTCCGACACAAATCGAGAATCTTCCACATTATGTCTAGTTGCTGAGTGGGATAGTATGCTGACTTTGGAAGAAGGCGGCATATTTAATGGGCAGTATATGATTTTAGGTGGGCTTTTGCAGTCTGGCAACAGTAATACGGATGGGCTTGAGCTTGATAAGTTAACCAAGCGTCTGCATGAAGGGCAAATAAAAGAATTGGTGCTTGGCCTTGGTACTACTATAGAGGCTGATACTACAGGGTTTTATATACGTAATTTGGTACAAAAAAATTTCCCCCATATTAGGATAACTCGTTTGGCACAAGGTATACCTCTTGGCTCAGAAGTTAAATTTATGGACAAGGAAACATTGCGTCAATCCTTGCAATTTAGGCAAGAATTGTAATATTATAAACTCTAATATTTTGTTTTGCTGTAAGATGCAAAATTAGTAAATTAAGGAAATGCTAATTTAATCAGCGTTTCCTTAAAGCATAAAGTATACTTTTGTCTTAAAGCTAAAAAGCTTTAGTTTTATTGCAAGTGGTTGATGATTGATAGGTTTAGCGTGGAGAGACTATGTTTGATATTCCAAATTTTGCTTTAGCTTTTTATGTCACTCTTTTTGCAGGTCTTTCCACAGGTATAGGTAGTGCATTATCATTATTAACCACACGCACAAACACGAGATTCTTATCTATTGCACTTGGTTTTTCAGCTGGTGTAATGTTGTACGTTTCATTTGTAGAAATCTTTGTTAAGGCAAATCAATTACTAAATGAAGCCCTTGGCGAAAAGAATGGAACATGGCTTACCGTTGGGGGTTTCTTTTTCGGAATATTACTTATTGCAATTATCGATAAATTTGTTCCACAACTTGGCAATCCTCATGAATTGCGCAAAGTTGAAGAAATGGATGATGAAAATTCTGAAGAAAAAAATGCATTAATGCGCATGGGTGTTTTTATGGCTGTTGCTGTAGCATTGCATAATTTTCCTGAAGGATTTGCAACATTTATAGCGACGCTGGATGACCCAAGTGTGGGCATACCCATAGCCATAGCCATTGCTATTCATAATATTCCTGAAGGTATAGCTGTAGCTGTGCCTGTCTATTACGCCACTAACAGTAAGGTTAAAGCTTTTAAACTTTCGTTTTTTTCGGGATTATCTGAGCCTTTAGGGGCTTTGCTTGGTTTTTTCATATTTTATAACTTTATCAATGATGTTGTGTTTGGATTTGTTTTTGCCTCTGTGGCAGGCATTATGGTGTTTATTAGCCTAGATGAGCTTTTACCGGCGGCAAGTAAATACGGAGAGCATCACCTTGCCATGTATGGACTGATTGGTGGTATGGCAGTCATGGCTTTAAGTTTATTACTTTTTTTATAAGGGTTATTTATGTCGCTGCAAAAAAGGTTAAATATTGAAAATCCACTTTTTCTAATGGATGGCACAGCCTTTATCTTTAGAGGTTTTTATTCCAATCGTTTACAACGTTCTGATGGTTTTCCAACCAATGCTTTGTACATAGTAACACGCATTTTGTTACGTATTTTAAGAGAAGAAAAACCAACTCATTTTGTTTTTTTTATGGATGGCAGAGGTAAAAATTTTAGGCATGAATTGTTTCCACTTTATAAAGCCAATAGGGATGCAACACCTGAGGATTTGGTTCGACAATTTGAGCCAGTTAAACAAATGGTAAAACACCTTGGCTTGCATCTTGAGGTTTCAAACAATTGTGAAGCAGATGATTGCATTGCATCACTTGCCAAGCGTTTTTCAAAGGAACGTCCTGTCATTATCGTTGGCTCTGATAAAGATTTACGTCAATGTCTTGATAGCAATGTTTGGTTGTGGGACCCTGCCTCCAAAGAAGAAAAACTCATGTCTGCCGATAATTTTACCCATGAAACCGGCTTAAAACCAAATCAATGGCCAGATGTGCAGGCTCTTATCGGTGATAGTAGTGATAATATCCCTGGTATACCTGGTATTGGTCCAAAAACAGCTCAAAAAATATTTATGGATTTTAGCTCATTGGAAGATATAAGCCAAGGTCTTGATCGCCTTGCTCCAAAGCTTGAACAAAAAATTGCTCCTCATGTGGAGGATATGTTTCTTTATCGTAAATTGACAACTCTAAGTACAAATGAGTGTAGCCATATACAAGAACAAGATGTGCTTGTAAAAAATATTGTGCCAAAAGAACTTGGTGCATTTTTGCAAGAGTTTGAATTAACATCACTACAGCGTGAAGTTGAAAGTATGTTGCGTGCAGGTTTGTTGCAGCAATCACAAAATTTAAATGGTAGTGAAGAATTTTCCACAAATGTTCATGGTGTAAAAGCTGATAAATTAACTCAATCGTCTAAATTTCAAGAGCAAGCCAGTCTTTTTGGTATTGCAGCACAAAGTGCTATACCTATTGCAGTGTTACCCCCTAAGCAAGCTTTGCAAGACTTGCCGCCCTTGGCAAATAAAACAGTAGCACTTTTACCGGCTTCATTTTATCCCAATGCTAGGAATGAACAAGGACTTGTGCTTGGTGTAGATGATAAGGAATGGCATGTTGATATAAGTTTTGATTTAATAGAATTGTTAAAGCAAGCTAAAATTCTTATTACACCGGATTTGAAAAGCCTTTTGCGAAGCAATGAATTGTGGTATGAAATTTCACTCAAGCTTTGGTTTGATTTAGGACTTGCAGCATATTTGAAGAATCCAGAAGAGCGTGACTACAGCTGGCCACGGCTTGCAGCCCAATGGCGTAATAGTTTGTCATTACATGATATGCCAGCAGCTCTTTTGGCACTTAATATACATTCTGAACTCATTAGACAGCTTGTTGAGCATAAGCTAGACATTTTATACTATAATTTAGAACTACCGCTCACAAGAGTTCTTGCACAAATGGAGGCTGTAGGGATTGCTGTTGACACAAAGGCTTTTGAGTCATTTTTAACTGATGTGCAAAAGGATCTTGATGCCCGCACAGAAGAAATATATATTGCAGCTAATAAGCGGTTTAATTTGCGCTCCGCTCAACAATTGGGTGAAGTGCTTTTTTCAACCTTAAAACTACCAACTACCGGTAAAACTAAGGGTGGACAACTTTCCACGGCCCAAGAAAAATTGGAAAAATTAGCCGGACATCCTGTTGTTGATGCTGTACTTGAATTTAGAAAATTAGAAAAATTACGCTCAACCTACTTAGAACCATTGCCTAAGTTAACTGATGCTCAAGGGCGCATTCATAGTAATTTTAATCAACTGGCTACAGCAACGGGTCGTTTATCGTCAAGTAATCCTAATTTACAAAATATACCTGTTCGTGGAGCACTAGGCAGGCGTATGCGTACTTGTTTTGTTCCGGCAGACAATCATTTGTTAGTCTCGGCAGATTATTCGCAAATAGAATTACGTGTCCTTGCGCATATGTCACAAGACCCTGTACTTTTAGATGCATTTATGCAAGGCAAAGATATTCATACCAGTACAGCAGCTCTTATTTATGGTCTTGAGCAAGATGCAGTAAATGCCGATCAAAGACGCAACGCTAAGACCATTAATTTTGGTTTAATTTATGGCATGGGAGCTCAAAAGTTAGCTCAAGAACTTGGTATTTCAACGGCGCAAGCAAAAGAATTTATTGAAAACTACTTTAAACACCTTGGACATTTAAAACGTTTTTATGACGAAATTGAAGAAAAAACAAAGGAAATTGGCTATGTAACTACCATAGTGGGTAGGCGTCGCATTTTTCCAGACATTAACTCAAAGCAAGGGCAAAAATTTGCCCTAGCTAGGCGGCAAGCTATAAATACTGTTATTCAAGGTTCTGCTGCAGATATTATTAAACTTGCCATGCTACAAGTTAATGAAGACAACACTTTACAAAGTATGGGGGCAAAACTTGCTCTACAAGTGCATGATGAGCTTTTGTTAGAAGTTCCTGTGGAAAATGCCGCAATAGCAGGGGAGCAAATGTCAAAAATTATGTGCGAAGTAAAGCCCAATGGGCAAAGTTTGTCTGTTCCATTACTGGTAGATTGGGGCATGGGTGAAAATTGGGGTAAGGCTCATTAATAAAATTTTTTTGTAAGCAAAGTTTCACATACCGTAAAATTAACCAGCATTCACTTCTGAAAACCTAGAAGGGCATGTATTTAAAAATTATTGGAAAAAGTCTTTTTTCAGCTTTTGTCTATCTAGTCTATACAAGTGTCGACTATATAAAAATTTACCTCGGGCAAATAATATATTTTCAATATGATTTACCAGAGGTATTTAAAAATACAAATTGTTTATTCTAAAGTTTTATTCAGGTGCAGGGCCAGCAGCATAATAGCAACGCTTGGGTGAGTGCACTTTATTCTCTTTCTTTAAATCAGCTAGTGCTTTAGAAACATCTTTACTATCAACATTCATAGCTTTTGCTACATCACCTGGGCGAACTGGTTTGCCAAGGTCTTGCATTGTTTTTAAAACTTGATCTTGCATATTTCCCTCCAAAGTTTATTAATAACCATTCCTATTAATTTTTATTTAACTTAGTGTCAAGTTTTTATTTGAGCATTTTATAAATTCATTAAAACATACCAATAATTTTAGAATTTTTTGCTTCAGTTTATAGGAGTAAAGAATTTGCATGGCTTTTTATTTTTAAATGCACGGCTAATTGGTCTGTAAATGAATAACATAAAATAGCTCTGTTAAATTATATGAAAAAAAATTTGATTTAGATGATTATAGTGTACATAGTGTAAAAGCAAAACCAAAAGCGAAAAATATCATGAAAGCTATAAAAAATAAAATGAAGTTTAATTTTGTACAAATTTTTGAACTATATTAAATTTTGTGTGTATTAAAATATCATTTTATATTTCAAGTGTTATAATTTCTATATCTAAAAGTATAATCTGTAGGTATAAATAATTTTACTAAAATGCTTGCAATTAGGCATAGCTTTGTTTATAAAATAACCATGATTGTAAAAATCAAGTACGTAATTAATATAAGCGCATTTGCGCAATAGGAAGGATAAAATGAAAAAAATAATTACACTTATTCTTGCCGCAGGGCTTGTTGCAAGCATGGTTTTACCGGCCAATGCTATTGATTTCAAAGCTAAAGGGCAATGGATTATGAGTTTTGACTATGGTAGCGGTATGAGTGGTTATAGTGATTCACGCAATAGAAGTAGCATTTACGGCTCAGGTTATGGCAATCCAAGTGAAGATGAATTTGAGGCAAAGCAACGTGTACGCTTACAGCTTGATGCAATAGCATCGGAAAACCTTTCAGGTACAGTATTTTTTGAAATAGGTGACAGCACTTGGGGTAAGGCTAGTGATGGCGCTGCTCTTGGAGCTGATGGTGTCATTGTTGAGTTAAAGCGCGCATATATTGATTGGATTGTTCCGCATACTTCAGTAAAAGTACGTATGGGTTTACAGGGTATAGCCTTACCATCATTTCCAGCTGGTAGTGGTGGTAGCCAAGTCTTTAATGCCGATGTTGCAGGCGTAGTTTTGTCGCAGCAATTCAATGATAATTTTGCTGCTACTTTGTTCTGGGCACGACCATACAATGATAATTATACCAATGAACTGGCTGATACAGAAGGTGGTGATTCTTCAAATATGCTTGATAATGTGGATGTATTTGGACTTATTCTGCCTATGACCTTTGAGGGTGTAAAAGTTGTTCCGTGGGTAACATATGCAGCTGTTGGGCAAAACTTTGCAAGGCAGGGTACAGATATGGACAATTACCTTGGGGGTGATTTTAATAATATGGCAACAGGTTTATTACCCATTGGCATGTCAAATGCTATAACCCAAAATATAATAAATGATGACAGATTGCCTTATGCCGATGTTATTAATGCCGGAATAACAGGTGAAATAACCATGTGGGATCCGCTACGTTTAGCATGGGATTTTAATTATGGTGATGCAAATTATGGTGTTGACTACTTAAGGCGACAGGGCTTTTTTGCTAGTATGCTTATTGAGTATAAAATGGATTGGGGCACACCTGGTGTATATGGTTGGTATAGTAGTGGAGACGATGATGATATATCCAATGGTTCAGAACGTATGCCAACTATGGATACAAATAATGGGGATATAGATTTTTCAAGCTTTGCAAGCTCAGGTAATCCATACATTGCGCGTCAAAATATCATTGGTAATACACTTATGGGTACATGGGGCGTTGGTATTCGTATGAAAGATTTTAGCTTTTTGGAAGATTTAAGTCATACTGTACGTATTAACTACTTTGGTGGGACAAATAGTACTGAAATGGCCAAATATTTACGAGGTAATGCAAATCTTGGTATGAATTTTGGTGCTTCAGCTAATCCGCAAGCGGCTTTTGATACAGCTGGAGGAATCTATATGACTACAGCGGATAGTGCTATGGAGTTTGGATTTACAACGGAATACCAAATCTATGAAAACTTACAACTTATGGTAGATACGGCTTATTTGGCCCTTTGGATGAATCAAGATGATGATGTATGGGGTGATGGCTTTGAGGCCACCGATGCTTGGAATATCAATGCAAGCTTTGTATATAGCTTTTAATGTGATTATCTAAAAATAATATATATTTTCATATGCGATGTTAAGTATTTGTATAATGTCGCAGGATAAATTGACCTTACCCTACACAGCCACAATGGCAACAAAAAAAATGGGAGTAGTATTTTGCTACTCCCATATTAGTTAGTCAACACTTATAAAGTTTTAATATGCTACTATACTACGACAAATTAATTTTCGTAATATGATCTAAGTACTTGACTGCGAATTGGGTGACGCAGCTTGCGTAAAGCTTTGGCTTCAATTTGGCGTATACGCTCACGAGTAACATTAAATAGCTTACCAACTTCCTCAAGAGTGTGGTCACTTTTTTCCGCAATGCCAAAGCGTTTACGTAAAACTTGTTCTTCACGTGGAGTTAAATCAGCAAGAACAGTAGCTAATTGCTCAGACAGCTTTGTATTTATAACTTCCTCAGCAGGGGCAACGGCCTTTTTATCTTCAATGAAGTCACCAAGGCTTGAATCTTCCTCATCTCCAATAGGAGTTTCAAGTGAAATTGGCTCTTTAGCAATTTTTAATACTTTCTTAACTTTATCAACTGGATAATCCATGCGCTCTGCTATTTCTTCAGGTGTTGGGTCACGTCCTAATTCTTGCACCAAATAGCGTGAAGTACGAATAAGTTTATTAATAGTTTCAATCATATGCACAGGAATACGAATGGTTCGAGCTTGGTCTGCTATGGCTCTGGTAATGGCTTGGCGAATCCACCAAGTAGCATAGGTTGAAAATTTATATCCTCGTTGATATTCAAACTTATCAACAGCTTTCATAAGGCCAATGTTGCCCTCTTGAATTAAATCCAAAAATTGTAAACCGCGGTTGGTATATTTTTTGGCAATGGACACAACCAAGCGCAAGTTTGAACGTATCAATTCTTGCTTAGCACGCATGGCAGCAATATTGCCACGTTTGATGCGCCATAAAACTTCTTCAAGATCACCCACATTATGGCAGCATTTTTCTTGTAGACGGCGTAAAATTTCAATTTTACCAACAATCATTTCTTTAAATGAGAAAAATTCATCTACACTTAAACGCAGTTCCTTGGCAGCTTCTACAGGGTGCACACTTCTGCTTTCAAGGTTATCAAAAAGTTCTTGAATTTCAGCTTGAGTGCGTCCTGTTGATAAAATGTAAGCTGAAAGATCGCGCTGGCAATTATGCATTTGGCGTACATAGTCTTCTACAGTTTCAATAATGCGATCTATAAGTGTTTTTTCAAGCTTGATATCACGCAGACGAGTTACAACTTCTTCTTTGTAACTTAAGATTTCTTTTTGAATTCCAGCAACTCTACGCTCTAAGGTGCAACAATCATCAAATTTTGTATAAATTTTTCTTTTCTTTTTAAAAGTAGCTTTGATTTCATCAAGGAGAAAAATTACTCTTGAGCGTTGGTTCATCTCGTCTTCGCTTGGGTCATCTTCTTCAATAGTTTTAACCACATCTTTAAGTTTAATGCGGTTAAGGCGTAAGTCGTCACCAACACTTATAAGTTCCTCAACAGCAACAGGAACTTCAACTAAAGCATAGAGAACGTCTTGCTCACCAAGCTCAATTTTTTTAGCAATTACAACTTCACCATCACGGTCAAGCAAAGGCACAGCACCCATTTCACGCAAATACATGCGCACAGGGTCTGTACTACGTGATGAATAATCAATGGCATCTTCCTCTTCTACAAGATCAAGGGAGGCCTCACCAACTACATCATCATCTTCAGTTGTGGCGGTTAGGGCAATTTTTTTGCCTTCTTTTTCTGAATCAACGATAGCAATTTCAAGCTGTTCAAAGATTGTAATTATCTCTTCAAATTGTTGTTCAGATGAACTAACTTCCACTGGCAAGGCTTTATTTACCTCATCAAAGGTAAGAAACCCTGTTGCTTTGCCTTTAGCAATAAGGGTTTTTATTTGTTGTATGTCTTTAAGATTATTCATGTTTCCTCCCAAGGGAATCCTGTAACACTTGAAGATACTCTAAATCTGCACTAAAGTCACCTGTTCTTGCATTTTCACGTAAGGCTGCGGAAATAGAAGACTTTTGCGTTGTTTTAGCAAAATTATCTAAGGCCTCTGCAAGACTTTTTAATTCTTTATCCCCTTCATCCGTAGGGGGGGCTTCACCAGTGCAGCATGCAACCCAAAAAGTTTTTTCACGCTCATTTAATTCATAAAAAACATTTTCCGGACCAAACTGTTCAATTTTATTCCAAAGTTGATGCGCAATGTCAGAGTTTAATGCCATGTCCGCACCGAGGTTTCGCAAATCATTTAACCTGTGGGGATAACGAACAGCATACATCATAATTTGTTTATCGCGCATGGCAAGAGGTGTTAGGGGCTTACTATTCAAACCAGTTTTGACAGTTGAGCCATCATTTCTTGCTTGCTTAAACATTTGCGTTTTTAAAATGTTTTGACGCAAGCTTTGCTCTGTAAGCTGTAATCCCATGGCAATTTTGCTGGTAAATGGGCTTTTAAGTTCTTCAATTTCTACTTGCTGTAAAAATTTTCTAGCCCAATCTACTTGTTCGCTTGGTGCTTGCTTGCGTAATGTACCAATACAAAAATCTAGCCCATCAGGTGCATCATTTAACAATGTTTCAAAAGTTGCTGGGCCAAGATTATGCAAGAGGCTGTCTATATCTTCCCCTTCAGGTAAAATAACTACTCTACATGCAAGACCACGAGTTAAAAACATTTCGCACGCGCGCATGGCTGCTTTGCGTCCTGCATTGTCGCCATCAAAAAGCAAGATAATACTTTTTGTAAAACCAGATAGACGTTTTACTTGCTCAGGCGTGAGGGCTGTGCCAAGTACACCTACGGCATGGGTATAGCCAAATTGATGCAATGTAAGCACGTCCATATATCCTTCGGTTAAAAGAGCATTGTTCTTTATAGTAATACTTTGTCTGGCTTGTGCAAGCCCATAAAGGTGTTCTCCTTTTTTATAAATTGGAGAATCTGAACTATTTATATACTTTGCCTCATCTTCATCACCAATAATTCTTCCGCCAAAAGCTACAATTTTTTGCGCAAGAGAATAAATTGGAAAAATTAAACGCCCTCTAAAGCGGTCATAAGCATTACCACCCTTGCTACTAGTGGCAAGCAAGCCTGATGCTATGGCATCTTGTTGTTTAAATCCTGCACGTTGCAAATACTGAGCTAAGCCTTGCCAGTCTTTGAAAGCAAAGCCTAGTCCAAATTTTTCAATAATTTCCGGACTGATTTTTCTGTGCTCAATATAGGTACGACAATTTGCTGCTTCATTGTGCTTAAGGTTATTAATAAAATATTTTCCGGCTAGTTCATACATGCGGAAAATATTTTGACGTAGATTTTTACTTTCTATTAATTCTTTATTTTGCGCAGGTGTTCTTTCTTTTAAAGGTGTCATGGGAACGCCTAATTCTAAGGCTAATTGTGCCACAGTATCTTTAAAATCTAGACCATTTATGCGCGCATAAAAGTCAAATAAATCACCAGAAGCCTGGCAACCAAAGCAGTAAAAAAGCCCTTTTTCTTCATCAACATGAAACGACGGCTTAGTCTCTTGGTGAAATGGACAAGGAGCAGTCCAACGTGGTCCATTATGTTTGATATCCACATACTTGCGTACAAGTTCTATAATATTTATACGTTGCTTAATTTGATATATGGTATCGTTTTTTTTCATACTTAATCATTATTGTGCGCATAAGAATGCACTATTTGTATTTTAGGAAATGCTGATTTATTCTGCAAGCATAATAAATCAGAAAGGCACACTGCCTTCATTCGCCCTGTGGGACGCAAAAAAACGTGGTTTTTTGCTCTCATTCGGCATGCAAAGTAGGCACAATTGTCTACTTTGTAAGGAAACGCACAATATATTTTTTGACTTGTTGATTTAATCAGCGTTTCCTTTATAATGTAAAACCTAGCGCAGATAGACAATGGTCATGCCATCGCCACCTCTATCTTCTGGAGCAAGTTCAAAGTTTGTGATACCCGGAAAGGTGCGCAAGAAATTATGTACTTCTTTGCGCAAAACTCCTGTGCCACGCCCGTGCACAATTTCAATACAATCTCGCCCGCTTAGCAAAGCTTTGTCTAAAAAATCACTCACTGCGATTAGAGCAAGCTCTGCTCTTTGGCCGCGCAAGTCAAGACGCATAAGTGGCCCAATGGATTTGGTGTGATTTAATATAACCCCACTACCTTGAATGTTTTTACTTTTTAGTGTTGTGCTTAAAGCAAGATCTTTGTGCTCGGCCCATAGAGTAACACCGCTCATATCCATACGCACGCGCTGTTTACGTGTATCAATTTCGCATACTTTGCCTGTTTTATTAAAAGAAGTATGCAGCACTTCTTGGCCAACCTTTAAGGTGTTTAAATTTACCTTGTCCGACGCTTCAGTGCTTTTTTCTTTTGCAACTTGCGCACGTAATCCTGACATATTTTTTAAAGCTTGTTTATGTGATACTTTGCCAGCTTTCCAAGCGTGCATAAGCTCTTGTGCCTGATTGCGCAGTTGATTATATAATGCATCACGCTCACGCTCAAGACGAGCTTGTAGTTTTTTGTGTTCCTGACGGACTTTTTCTTGCTCTTGTTTAAGTTTTTCAAGTTCTTCTTCGCGCTTAACCGCTAATTTATTTAAGCGTTCAAGCAGGGCAGAGCTGTCTTCACCCTCAAGTAGTAGATATTGCTCAGCTCGGCGAATAATACTTTCCGGTAGGCCATGTTCACGAGCTACATCAAAAGCTTGGCTTGCTCCCACTTGATCATAGGCTAGTCTGAAAAGAGGGCGTTTGGTATTTGGATCAAAAAGCACTGAAGCTACACGTGTTTTTTCTCTGCTTAGTGCATAAGTTTTAAGGGCAGGAAAATGTGTTGCCGCTATAACTGTAGCATTTTTGTCAAGCAAAGCATCAAGTACAGCTTGGGCCAAGGCCGCACCTTGTGTTGGGTCAGTGCCTGCACCAAACTCATCAAGTAAAATAAGGCTGTGTACAGAGGCATCTTCCCAAGCGGAACAAAGGTGGCGGATTTGTGCGGTAAAAGTTGACACTTGGTCATCAAGGCTTTGCTCATCGCCAATAAAAGCATGAATATTGGTCCAAAGTGGGATTTGTGCACCACGCCCAACAGGTACTGGCAAGCCGCTCATAGCCATTAAAGTGATTAACCCAAGTGTTTTTAGGCATACTGTTTTACCTCCGGCATTACCACCGGATATTACCAAACCCTTTTCTCCGTCTTGTAAGATTATATCAATAGGTTGTGCGCTATTTGCAAGAGCTAATAAGGGATGATGAGCAGCTGGTATGTATATACCTTGAGTATTTTGTACAAGACTTATGCAAACGCATTCTTGATTTAGACCTTTACCCATGGCCAAGGATAGTTTTAATGTTGCCAATAAAATATCTAGTTTTGTAAGCAAGGTCGTAGCATTTTGTACTAATGCTAAATTGTCACGCACCATGTTTGTTAGATACTCTAGAACCTTACGTTCTTCTTCACGCTCTTGCCGCTTTAAGTCTTGCAGGCGGTTATTTATTTCAACCAAGAACATGGGCTCAAAATAGCAGGTTTCTCCAGTTTGTGACCAATGGTGTACAATACCCTGCAAACGTCCTTTAAAATTTGCCCTTAGTGGTAGCACGTAGCGATCAGATGCAAGGGTCATAAAATCGTCTTGTAAATAATGACCAATATTATATTGCGCCGCAAAATCTTTTACTTTACGCAGGCAAGTTTGATGAATATGCCGTAATTCGCTACGCACTAAGAGTAACTCTGGCGAACTTTCATCTCGTAATAGTCCGTCATCGCTAATGCAACGCCTTAGGGCATTATACAACTGTTCGGGTAGTGGACAATTTTGAACAAACTCTAACAAACGTGGCCAAGAACAAGGCTGTGTTTCATTGTTTGGAGTTATAGAGTCTGCGGCTTGGCATGCTAAGTTTAAAACTTGGCGTAAAGTCCAAAGTGCATCAAGGTCAAGTATATGATGTCTTAAATGTACATATGCTTCAATGCCAGAAATATCTGGAAATGCGGTAAGTTGAAATGATTTTTTATTGTTTTGGCACTGTGAGCTACGCTCTGTTACATGTTTTTGCTTAGTACAAGTACTTTGTCCCACTTGAGCATTATGCCAAATATGAAATTCAGTGTAGAGCAGGGCAGCGTCACTTGCCACAGTCGCATCAGAAAATGGGTGCAAGGCTAATGCTTGCACTTTTGCGGATTCTGAGAGACAAAAATCGGCAAGATGCTCTAATATTTTACCAAATTCTAAGGCATTTAATGTGCGTGTATCCATAAAGATAAATAAAGCTGGTTAGGCTAGGCTTGCTCGTACTTTTGTAGATAACTCTTTACCATCAAAACGACCTTTATATTTAGCCGTCATGACACTCATAACTTTTCCCATTTCTTTTGGGCTGCTAGCTCCAGTTTCAGCAATAGCTTGAGCTATTGCATCTTGTAGCTCGTCTTCTGAAAGCATAGTTGGTAAATATTCTTGCAAAATGCCAAGCTCTGCCACCTCGCGCTCAGCTAAATCATTTCGACTTGCATCACGGTATTGTATGATTGAATCCTGCCTTTGCTTAGCTTGACGCAAAATGACGTCCATCATTTCTTCATCATTCAAAGTTCCAGTGGAGCGTTTAAGCTCTACTAAAACATTTTTGGCAGCAGTTTTAAGAAGACGTAAAACGTCAAGCTTAAGTTGATTTTTGCTTTTGTAGGCATCAATGTATTCTTTTTCAATGCGCTCATTTAATGTCATAATTTTTGGCTCTATTTTGAAATAATAAAATCTTTGGGGCTAAATAAGCATGCGGGGAATTCGTAACCGAACTCCCCGCAAAATTTGGCATGTAAAAAAAAGAAATATATTACAGGACTAACCCATATTCATCTTTCTAATTTTCTTCATAAGCCGCTTTCTAGCAGCCGCTTTCTTTTTCTTGCGCATGACGCTTGGCTTTTCATAATGTTGACGTTTCTTCATTTCAGAAAGCACGCCAGCCTTTTCCACTTGCTTTTTGAAGCGGCGCAAGGCAATATCAAAGTTGTAATCATCTTCGTTAAGGAAAACTCCGGGCAAGGAAATCACCCCCCTTTTGTTTAATGAACGATTATTATATTTATATGTAAAATAAAAAGCAAGTTTTTTTTGCTTAGCATATTTTTTATTGGGGGATTTTTTTATAAAGCTCTTCCTAAAGTTATAATGTATTTTTACATTTTATTTATATTAAACGCATCGTTAATAGATTGTAATGTGGGCTTGTTGTTGTTTTATTTGTAGCGATATGTTGAAAAGAAGAAAAATTATTGTCGTGAGTTTTCTAAAATATAATGAGGTGTGAAATTTATGCAGGACATTACTTTTCGTGTTGCCGTGGCTGGTGGGGGTAGTTGGGGTACTGCTCTTGCGCATACTTTGGCAGAAAGTGGATACAATGTAACTTTAATTGTACGTGATCAAAGTCTAGCTAATACCATTAATTCTACACATAAAAATTCACGTTATTTAGATAATTATTTCATAAATAAGAATGTTTACGCAACAAATGATTTAAGCGTTATAGCACAAGTTGATGTATTGCTCTTAGCTATACCGGCTCAGAGCTTAAGAGATTTTTTGCATGCCATTAAACCATATTTAAAAAATAATAGCATATTGGTTAATACTGCTAAAGGTATTGAATGTAGTAGCGGTAAAACCATGCATCAAGTAGTATTAGATGTTGTTGGGGATAAAAATACGCACTATGCCATTTTGTCTGGACCTTCTTTTGCTGTGGAGGTTATGGAAAAATATCCTACAGCTGTTGTGCTTGGCTGTTCAAATATAGAAGTTGGAAAGAAACTACGTGCAATGTTTTCTTCAGACTATTTTCGTTGCTATTCAGGTGGTGATATAATTGGTATTGAGCTTGGTGGTGCTTTAAAAAATGTTATGGCTATAGCAGCGGGGGTGTGTGATGGTTTGGGATTTGGTCATAATAGCCGCGCAGCGCTTTTAACTCGAGGGCTTGCAGAAATGAGCCGTATGGGTGAGGCACTTGGTGCTGAAGTTATAACCTTTATGGGATTATCTGGCCTTGGCGATTTAATGCTTACTTGTACCGGTGATTTGTCACGTAACCGTCAAGTGGGTATTCGCTTAGGCAAAGGCGAAAGCTTGGAGCATATTCTTTACACCTTAGGCATGGTTGCAGAAGGAGTGAAAACCACAACGGCAGTTTTTGAAATTGCACAAAAATTACAAGTAAGCATGCCAATTGTTCATGCTGTGAATGATATTTTATATCATAATGCCGACCCAAAACAATGTGTTTTTAAGCTTATGTCACGCAACCTCAAGGATGAATCTTAAGGAAATGCTGATTTATTCCTTAAGCAGAATAAATCATAAAGGCACACTGCCTTCATTCGCCCTGTGGGACGCAAAAAAACGTGGTTTTTTGC
>CAYJPT010000046.1:0-8308 GCA_964372165.1 uncultured Desulfovibrionaceae bacterium
GCCTACTTTGTATGGAAACGCACAATATGTTTTTTGACTTATTGATTTAATCAGCATTTCCTTAATATAAACATCAATTCAAATTTGAAAATAGGTATTGCAATTTCACTTCCAAACAGCCCATTGTGCTACCTGCCAAAAATAAATCCAATATACTTTAAGCGTCAACATTTTGATTATATATTAATTTTGTTTTATATTTAACATTATTATGTATTTTAGCCTTATTTTAAGAAATTATTCAAGCAATATTTTTTAAAATAACATATAATTTTTACACAAATAATAGCCAAGAATGTGAACCTAAAACCGACAATGCACACATCTTGCCACACAAAAGAAATTGATTTATATTTAAAGGCAGTTATGCTGTTAGCAATGTTAAACTGCTGTATAATTAATGCAAAACATTTTAACATATTTCTGTTTACCATTACAAAATACAATTTTATTAAATGAAGCATTTATAATGCTTTTATAAGCTGGACTAAGTTAGTAGAATATATGTTTATACCTCGTAAGGGTTCAGGCCCACTTATCTCATCTAATTGTTCAAACCCCTTTTTGCGCATGCTCTTGCTTATGGGTATTTTTGCCATGACAGCATCTGCGTTTTGGTGGCATTTTGAAACACGTATGCAAAGTATTGCCCCACCAGCAGGCACATATGCTATTGTAAATGAAGCTGATATTATACCCAAGAATGAGCTAAAAACACTTTACGACTGGCGAGATGCTTTTAAAGAAAAATGGGGTGTGCAAGTTTTTTTACAATTAAGCGAAGGTGAATTAAGTGTGCCAGATTTTTCTGCCAATACACTTTTTGTTGGAGTAGGGCTTCAACATCATCAAGCAACAATTGTATTTCCAACCTTAGTTCGCAAAGCTTTGGGCGAGGGTTTGCGTACCATTACTGAAGAAAAACTTGCTCTTTGCGTAAAAACAACACCACCTGGGACTTGCCTTGATTTAGCTATGCAGTCATTATGGGACGGGTTCAACTAGTCAAATATTAAAGGTTTATATTAGCTACAATGAAAATCACTTTACAAGACATTTCAAAGCACTATGGTGCGCGCTCTATTTTTGAAAATTTCTCTCTAGATATTGAGTCAGGCACAAGATTATGTGTATGCGGCCCAAATGGAACAGGTAAATCCACCCTTTTACGTATTGTTGCTGGTTTTGAATCCGCAGATGGTGGGCAAGTTATTTTACCTAAAAATTGTCGATTAGGATATGTTGAGCAGGAGTTTGACCCTAAAACTTTACAAAAAAACCTCCTTCAATATGTACAGGAGGCACTACCTGATTGGCAAGAATTTTGGGTAAAATGGGAAGATGCCCTCACACAAAATGACACTACAAAGCTTAATAAACTCATGGCTAGGCAGCATGAGCTAGAAATGCTTTATGGATACAATCCAGAAAATCGTGCCAGAACCGTACTTTCTGGTTTAGGCTTTTCTGAGCGCAAATTGCAATTAAGCTTAGATCAACTGTCTGGTGGGTGGCGTGAACGTGCAAAACTTGCTAAGGTGCTAACGGCTGGTGCTGACATATTATTACTTGATGAACCTACCAACCACTTAGATATTGAAGCTGTTGAGTGGCTAGAAAGTTTTTTGCTATCGTTTAAGGGTGTATTAATCTTTGTCGCCCACGATCGTATTTTTATGGATAATGTAGGGACACATGTATTATATCTTGGTATGTCACGCCCCATGGTTCGTAAAACAAATTTTACGCAATTTTTGGAATATCAAGAAGATTTAGAGATGCAACGTGAGCGTCAATCTAAGGCTTTGCAAGATGAAATATCACGCAAAATGGCTTTTGTAGAGCGGTTTAGGGCTAAAGCAAGTAAAGCACGCCAAGCTGGATCGCAACAAAAAATGGCAAAAAAACTAGAAAAGGAACTTCAAAATTACCAACCGGAACAAAAACGTCGTAATTTATCCTTTAGCTGGCCAAAGCCAAGCCGCACGGAAAAAATTGTGCTCAGTGCTGTTGATGTAGCTTATGCCTTTCCAGATAATGGCAAAACACTTTGGCCGCCTTTAAGCTTTACCCTATATCGTGGACAACGCATTGCTCTTGTTGGTCCAAATGGTTGTGGAAAGACAACTTTATTAAAGGTTCTTGCTGGGGCTTTAGAAAAAAACAGTGGCACTGTAGCTACAGGCTCGCTTGTACAGATGGGATATTTTAGCCAACATCAGCTAGAAACTTTGCGAAGTAACGGCACAGTACTTAGTGAAATTCGTCGACTTTCTGATCCACGCACTACAGAAGAAGAACTTATGAGTGTGCTTGGATTATTTTTGCTAGGGCAGCAATATTTTGAACGTACAATAATGAGCCTTTCAGGTGGCGAAAAAAACCGCCTCATGCTTGCGGTACTTTTTTTATCCCGTTGCAACTTTTTGATTTTAGATGAGCCAACCAACCATTTAGATTTAGAAAGCCGCGAAGCTTTAATTACCGCTCTTGAATCTTTTGAGGGAACAGTCTTGCTAGTTGCGCATGATCGTTGGCTTTTATCTGCCCTTGCAGATGAAGCATGGGCTATTTCAAAGGATGGCATCACTGTATATGAAGAAGGATTTGCACAATATGATGCCATACGCCGTCAAAATTTAGCATTAAATAACACCGTCAGTAATGCAAAAAATAGTAGCAGCGACAATCTTTCACGCGATGAACAAAAAAAACTAAAACGAGAGCAGGCTGAAAAGCGTAATGCTCTCTATAAAGAAATAAAGCCTTTACAAAAAAAATATGCAGCCCAAGAAGCTGAATTGGAAACCATACTAATTGAAATAGCTGAGCTTGAACAAAAACTTGCTGACCCTGACATTTATGCAGATAGTATACAATCAACCCCTTTGCTAAACCGTTTTAATGAGTTGCAAGGCACTACTGAAAAACTTATGGAAAGTATGACCCAAATTGAGCAGGAATTGGCAAATTTTCAATAACAACTGCCAGCGGATTGCATCTGGCAGAGCTTAAACCAATCACAAAGAACCATAACCATATAGGCTCTATATTTTCATACTTTGCAGTTGCGACCAACTATCTATACTGCAAAACATTTTAATTTCAACTACATACTTCATAGTATTTTTTAATGATACGCCTATGATTAAAGTATACTTTTTTGTAAAGTGAGTATAATATGCGTGTTTGCTGTCTGTAGGTCACAATTTTTGGCAAGATGCATTCAACTTCGTCTGCAATCTTTAGTAAAAATAATACAAGGTGTATCCTCTTTTACAAATGCGACAAAGGGGGAGGTTATGAAAGGTTTTTTTTGGGATGATAGCTTGGCTTTAGGTATATCAGATATAGATAACCAGCATAAAGAATTCTTAACAGCTTTACGTGAATTACAAATTGAATTGCATGGAAATGTATCAACCGAGGCCATGATAAAAAAGTTTCAACAAGTTGATTATTATCGTAATATACATTTTCAAACTGAAGAAACACTGATGGAGCCTTACAAAGACACATTACCAAACTACGACAAACACATACAAGCTCATAAATATTTTACAGAAAATATTGACCTCTTACAATTTAAATTTATACAAGAAGGGCCAGAGATGGCTCGTGAGTTATTTAAATTTCTTGGGACTTGGATGTATGAGCATATATCTACCATGGATAAACAAATGAGTGAGGAATTAAAAAAGCTTAATGCGCCTTGCTTTGCCACATGTTATGCTAAACCATGTAAAGACGATAAATCAAATAATTAAGTCAAAAGTTTAAGGAGAATATAATGTCAAAAAAATTGCGTGTTGCAGTAGTAGGTGCAACAGGTGCTGTTGGGCGTGAAATGTTAAATACTTTACACAATCGTCAATTTCCTGCCGATGAAATTGTACCATTTGCATCTGCTCGCTCTGCAGGCAATAAAGTTAAATATGGTGAAAGTGAATTAGTTGTGCAAGAACTCAAAGAAGATGTTTTTGCAGGTTTTGATTTGGCCATTTTTTCAGCTGGTGGTAGCACATCAGAAAAATTTGCTCCTCATGCAGCCGCAGCAGGCTGCATTGTAGTTGATAATTCATCTGCTTGGCGCATGGATGAACGTTGCCCCTTAGTTGTGCCAGAGGTTAACGCAAACGCTCTTGAAAAGCACCAAGGTATCATTGCAAATCCAAATTGTTCAACAATACAAATGATGGTGGCCTTAAAGCCTTTACATGATGTTGCAAAAATTAAGCGCATTGTGGTTTCAACTTATCAAGCCGTATCTGGTACTGGTCAAAAAGCCATTGAAGAACTAGAAAAACAGGTCCGTCAAATATTTAATATGCAAGAAGCAGAGGTGGAAGTATATCCCCATCGTATTGCTTTTAACTGCTTACCACATATTGATGTATTTCTTGACAATGACTACACACGTGAAGAAATGAAAATGGTTCACGAGACCGTAAAAATATTAGAAGACCCTTCCGTTAAGGTTACCGCTACATGCGTGCGCGTGCCTGTATTTTATGGACATTCTGAATCCATAAATATTGAGACAGAAAAAAAGCTCACTGCAAAAGAAGCAAGAGTTATTTTAGCGCAAGCACCAGGCATACAAGTGTATGATAACCCACGTGAAAACATATATCCTATGGCTATTGATGCCGCAGGAGAAGATGCCACTTTTGTAGGGCGCATTCGTGAAGATGAAACCATAAGCAATGGGTTAAATATGTGGGTTGTGGCTGATAATATATTAAAGGGTGCTGCCCTTAATGCTGTACAAATTTGCGAAACACTTATTGAAAAGCAATTACTTGGTGTTAAGGACACCAAGGTCTTTTTAGCCTAAGGTTAATTATGCTTATTCTAAACTCAAAGGATTATCTTGAGCGTATGCTTGCAGCAAAGCGCCCCGGTAAAGAAAACATATTAGCATTTTATGAGCATAGGGTGGGAGCAATCTGCAAAGATGTTGATTTATTGCTTATTCCGCTTGATGATCACCTTTGTCATCGTGGAGATGGTGCTTTTGAAAGTATTTCTTATCGTGATGGGCGTTTATTGCAGCTTGATTCACATATAAAACGCATGCAAACTTCAGCAGCCGGTCTTAAAATGCAGCCTCCGTGCTCATGGGATGATTTAGCACATATTATTAAAGAAGTAGCTGCAGCAAGTGATAGTTTAAACGGTGCCATGCGCATTTTACTTGGACGTGGCCCAGGTGGTTTTGGTATTGCTGCAAGTGAATGTCCACAAACCAGTCTTTACGTGGTAGCCATCAAGAGTTCCATTCCCACTGAGCAGTGGTATGAAAAAGGCTTGAAAGCATGTGCCTCTGCTATTCCGGCAAAGCAAGGTTATTTAGCAAAATTAAAAAATACAAATTATCTACCCAATGTGCTTATGGCTGAAGAGGCCACCCAGCGCAAGGTTGATGTTGTTTTTTCTTTTAATGATCACAACTACCTTGCTGAAGCAGCCGTTGCAAATGTGGCTATTGTGCGTGCAGACAACACCTTGGTTTCACCGTTTTTTGAACAAGTACTACCAGGCACAACGCTATGTGCAGCTTTAGAATATGCAAAAGAGTTTATGAATACAGAATTTTGTAATATTACTAAAGAAGATATATTTGCAGCCAAAGAAGTACTACTTTTTGGTTCAACCCCTCTTTGTGTTGGTGTAACACATTTTGAAGGACAAGCCATTGCAACAGGCAAGACAGGTCCTATATCACATAAATTAAGACATATTCTTTTAGAACGTCTTTTAGCTGAGGGAGAACCATTTAAATCATGAGTGCAACTATAGATTCTGCAAATTCCCCCATAAGTCAAAACTCCACGGACAAAGCGTACGCTCAAGGTCCACTTATGGTGTTTTTGCTAGATAGTGCTATAGATTTTACACCAACTCAAAAAGAGCTTTTAGCTTTGGCTTTGCACTTACGCTTACAAGGTTTTGAACCTTATATTGCTTGTCCAAATAATTGTAAATTAATGCAAAAAGCCAAGGAACAAGATTTACCAACTATTGCCATTACAAGCGTACAAGGCGGTAAACCTGGCATTAAAGCACTCATGAGATTATTTTTTAAGCAAAAGCGCAAAAAAGCTTTATGCATACATACATTTGCTGAAAATTGCATGCCCTTAGCCAAACGTATTGCAAACATACGCATTATTAATAGTACAATCATATTAAATTCTTGCTTCAACTCTCCAACATCTGCTGTCAAAGCATTGCCGGCTTACTGGTCTAGCCCTGATAAAATTATTTACCCAAGTAAATATGTGGCTAATACTTGGGCCAAGGTAGGAGTGCAATCTGAGCAGGCGGCTGTTATCCATACTGCAAAGCATGCTCTAAATGCTAATAAGGATGAAGTTATTAAGCGATGGATTTTTATTGCTTTTGAACAACTTGAGCAAGGAACTGGCGTAGATTGCTTACTCAAAGCTATGTCAGCTTTGTGGCAACACCCTCATTTACCGGAATGGGAAGTACGTATTGTAGGTTCAGGCTCATTTTTTCAGCAACTATTTAATGAAGCCCAAGCATTGGGTGTAGCCTCACGTTTGTCACTGCTAGGTGATCAATGCACGCAAAATGTATTACAGCATGCGCACATACTTATTAGCCCCAATATGGAACCACAAGGCAATATGCAAGCATTAATGATAGCATGGAGTGCTGCCATGCCACTTATTTGTACTACTGTTAATGCACATATGGAAGTTGCAAATATTAATAATGCATTCCTTGTAACCGAAGCTGACCCACAAAGGCTTGCTGCAGCGATGATTGAACTTATGTGTCGCCCAGAACGTATGAACTACTTTTGTGATGCCAGTGCCAAAATGCAAACATTTGCACAAACAAGTCGCTTGCAAGAACAGTATTTTACTATATATCAAGACTGTATTGCCCGCCGTGGTTGGGCTTTACCTGTAAAATCTGCATCTACCGTCAGTGAAGCAAATTAATTTAACATGCACATAGTCAACATTGAAATTATATAATATTTTACAAAAGCATTGGCACTGGTAAATTTTTAGGTTTTGAAATATTTTTATTAAAATTTATTAAGAAAATGCTGATTTATTCTGCAAGCAGAATAAGTCAGAAAGGCACACGGCCTTCATGCGCCCTTTGGGACGCAAAAAAACGTGGTTTTTTGCTCTCATGCGGCGTGCAAGCATTGTTTTTGTCAGTGCGTTACCCCATCAACACTTTAATTTATATGGATCAAAAGTGAAGTGCAAAGTATGTAAAGAAGTGGCTGTTGTTAGCCTGCGTAGTCATCATGCTGGATTTTGTGCATCGTGTTTTTTGCAGTTTTTTCAACGCCAAGTAGAGCGTGGCATTAAAGGGCAAAAACTATTTGCACATGGGGATAAAATACTTGTGGCTTTATCAGGTGGTAAAGATTCATTAGCCTTAATGCTTGAGCTTTCTCGGCAAGGCTACGATGTAACTGCCTTGCATATTGACCTTGCCATTCCGGGATCTTCAAATGTTACTCGTGGCGTTGTTGAAGCATTTTGTAAAAAGCATGACTTTAAGCTTATTGTAAAAGAAATGGCTGCTGAAGGTTTGGCTATACCCTTGGTTAAAACAAAATTAAAACGCCCCATTTGCTCGGCATGCGGAAAAATAAAAAGATATTATTTTAATAAAACTGCTATGGATTATGGCTTTACCGCTCTTGCAACCGGACATAATCTAGATGATGAGGTAGCAAGGCTTTTTAGTAATACCATACGTTGGGATACAGCATACCTTTCTGACCAAGGCCCACTACTTGAAGCTGAAGATGGTTTTGCATGTAAAGTTAAACCATTATGGCGTCTTACTGAATTTGAAACTGCAAACTATGGCTTTCTTATGGGTATTGAACACCACTATGCCCCTTGCCCATATAGCGCTGGTGCCAGCTTTACATATCACAAACATCTCTGGCAACAGCTTGAAGAAGCTATGCCTGGCCGTAAGCTTGATTTTTATCAAGGTTTTTTACAGCGAGGACGTCCGGTATTTGCCCGTGAAGAAGCAGAAACAGGACAAGCACTTAAAGGCTGCGAGCGCTGTGGCTACCCTACATCAAGTGAAATTTGTGGGGTTTGTAGAATTAAAGAGACCGTTGCAGCAACATAAACGGTATTTTCAGTATATTGTTTAGTTTTTTAGTGTCTACTGTTTACTTTTTATCTTCTGTCACATCTATAATTTGCGTTGAGCTATTTGTACCTTCTTCAACAGTCTCTACCTCTATGGTTGTAGGCTCAATAGGTGAAGTGTCTATAGGTGAAGCTTC
>CAYJPT010000046.1:8408-15847 GCA_964372165.1 uncultured Desulfovibrionaceae bacterium
AGCTTCAATGGCTTGCAGCTGCTCTGTTGGGGGAGGTAATTGTCTAGTGCCACGGTCAACAAGTATCTGCCCTGTGCGTTCAAAAATTTCTCGTCTAAAGGCATATTCTTCCTCAAGACGTTTTGAGCGGTAAGCAAACCACATACGCCCAAAAAAGTTAATGCACCAGATAAAAACCAAAGCCCCAATAATCCAAGGTAAATACTCAACGACATTATGGCTAAGTTGAAATAAAACTGATATTGCGCCATCTACGTAGATTAAGGCAATACCCAATAATAACACGCCAATTAAGAGCACAATAGTCGGTGCATTTTTCAAAATCATGTAAGCTTTTTTTAGTCTATCGGGTAGTTCATTTTGCCAAGCTTCGCTATCGTTATCTTTGTTGTTTCGCCATTGAAAGACATCAAAACCAATTAAGCGTAGAATGAGCAAAAGTCCGGCAGGAGCTAAAATTGCTGCCAATGCATATGCAAGCCAAGGGAATTGAAAACGAGGCGCACCACCTTGTGGATCAGGTATGGCATGAATAATGCCATAGAAAAATGCAACACCTGCAACTATTAACTCTACAATAAAAATCGCAATAAACAGGTAAAAAACTATGTCGCTGTACTGCTTATCGTGCCAAAAATCAGCTTTATTTTCTGTTACTTTCGTGTCAGTATTAGCTGATTGTTTTACATCATTATCAGAGTTTGCATCATCTTTTTTTTGAGTTTTGGTATGTTTTTTTTCTTGCAACATATGGTGTCTTTATATATTTTTAATTATTGAAACGAACTGATGTTTTCTGAGGTATAAACTATGCACTTGTGCTCATGTAGGCAAGGGTATTTATACTTAAAATTTAAAAAAGTTTATAACGTAATATTTTATTGAAAAAAATTTTATGTTTACATTCGATAAAAAGGAATTTGTATGCATGTTTTAGTTACCGGAGCTGCGGGCTTTATCGGGCATCAACTATGTTGTAGACTTTTAGAGTTAGGACATAGCGTGGTTGGTTTAGACAACCTAAACGACTATTATGACATCAATTTAAAAAAAGATCGCTTAGTCCAGCTGGAGTCTTTTGATAATTTTAAATTCGTCCTTGGCGACATAGCAGATCACGCCTTTGTAATGAATTTATTTAAAGAGCAAAAATTTAGCCATTTAGTTAACATGGCAGCGCAAGCAGGCGTACGTTATAGCATTGAAAATCCCATGGTTTATGTGCAGTCAAACTTAGTTGGCTTTGCTAACCTACTAGAAGCTTGCCGTCACAATAATTTAGAGCATTTTGTTTTTGCCTCATCAAGCTCAGTGTATGGCTTAAATGCCGCGCGTCCATATTCTGTACAACATAATGTTGACCACCCTATTAGCCTATATGCTGCATCTAAAAAATCTAATGAGCTTATGTCCCACACTTATAGCCATTTATACGGATTGCCATGTACAGGTTTAAGATTTTTCACTGTGTATGGTCCTTGGGGTCGCCCTGATATGGCCTTACATCTTTTCACTACAGCGATTATGAAGGGTGAGCCCATAAAAGTATTTAACAACGGCAATATGCACCGAGATTTTACGTATATTGATGATATAGTAGAAGGTGTTGTACAAACTCTTTCACGCCCACCAAAGCCTAATGCCAACTGGGACGCCAATGCGCCAGACCCTGCAACAAGCAGCGCACCTTGGCATATTTATAACATTGGCAACAATACAACTATAGCCTTAAAAGACTTTATTTCCCTTTTAGAAAAGCACCTTGGTAAAGAAGCCATTAAAGAATACTTACCCATGCAAGCAGGTGATGTTGAGTCTACATATGCAGACGTGAGTGAACTTATGCGCGACACCGGCTTTGCCCCTCGGACCACCTTAGATGAGGGTTTGGCAAAGTTTGTTGATTGGTATAAGGGATATTATCTTAAGTAATTCATTTCTGGCGTCCCCGAAATGGGAATTTGTAGTCTGCCTTTTAGAACAACACATGAAAGTGTGTTGTTCAGCATCCGTACATTCATGTTGAAAGTACAACACTTTTGTTGTGGTAAAAAGTTACCACCTAAAGTGTTATGCAAACAAGCACACCATCTTCAGTAGCCACCCGTGGTATATATTGACTGGGTGCTTCTATAGATTGTTCATTAAAAATCCTATTACTTATAGAAAAGCTTGCTCCATGTAACTTTGTAATATGCTTAACAATGGCAAGTCCTAAACCACTGCCGCCAAGCTCCTGCCCAGCAGGTCGGTAAAAACGCTTACCCAAATTCGGTAACACTTCACTATCAATTGTAATTCCACTATTTTCAATACATATAGCATGTGCATAAATAGACATGTGCACCTTGCCATTAGTAGGTGTATACACAAGAGCATTATAAACAAGATTACGTAAAGCCATGTTCCAAAGAGCCGCAATACCATATGAATTTGTTGGTAATGCATGTACTGCATAATCAAATTGTATATTTTTTTCTTTAGCTAACTCTTTATTTTCATTATAAGTATTAGCCACAAGTTCATCCCAAGCTAGTAACTCTGCTTGTTCAAGGTTTTTTGCCTCACCCTTTGTAAATTGATGAAACTTAGCTTCAAGATGTGACAGTTGTAACAGCTGGTCCACAAGATTACTGCACTTACTGGTAGCCTGTAATATTTTTTGCAGAGCATGTGCTTGAGCTTCGGGATCTTCTGTTGACATGGCCATAACTTCTGCTTGAATACGTAATCCCGCAAGTGGTGTACGCAGCTCATGTGCAGCATTTGTAACAAAAGAACGCTCTTGCTCCAAAAGTACCGAAATGCGTTCAAAAAGAGTATTTAAAGCATAAATTAAAGGTTTAATTTCAGGTGGTAAATTATCATGCGACAATAAACTTGTGTCATAAGCCTTGCGTTGCTCTAAACTCTTAGTAATTTCACGTAAAGGACGTAATTCACGATGCAGGGCAAAGCCAAAACCTGCAAGTAGTAAGGGTAACACAAACATCCAAGGCATTAATTGATTCAACAATAATTCAAAAAGCATATCACGTCGGTATTCTAATTCTTGCCCAACAGCTGCAATTCTTTTTTTGTCAGCTGAATATAACCACACAATACGCCAGGCTTCATCATCAACATCTAGCTTTGAAAAACCACCATTGCGTGGTTTAAATGGAAAATCCTTACCATGTTCACCATCAGTCAACAATACATGACCTTGTGCAGAAAACACTGCAAACCCTATGGCATCATCGTCTTCGTGCCCATACTTTTTAGAATTATCAAAAGGCATAAGAGATTTTGTTGCAGGAAGATTCACATTTTTAGTATCAAAATCTATTGTAACTAAGGTTTTAGCCAATAAAAGCTGCTGTGTATCAAAAAAAGTTTCAATATACTCATAGCTCGACTTTAAAGCTACCAAAGCAGTTACAATCCATACAGTAAAAGAAATTATAGTTAGAAAAAATAACAGCCTAGCTGTCAAACTACTTTTTTTTATGTGTAAATATGTATCATAAAAAAATTTCATTTTATTTTCCTAATGTATATCCTATACCATGTACTGTTTTAATAAAGGAAGAACCAAGTTTTGAACGCAAGTGATGTATATGCACCTCAATGGCATTACTACTCACATCTTCATTCCAGCCGTATAGCTTTTCCTCAAGCAAAGAGCGTGAAAGCACAGCGTCTTGATGTAAAAGAAAAGTTTCTAGCAATATTAAAAGTTTAGGGGTGAGGGGCATGGGTTCATCATTCAAATATGCAATGCGTTTTTGTGGGTCAAGGCTGACCTTACCATGCTTTAGTATAGGATTACTTTGTCCGGCATGCCTACGCTGCAAAGCTCGCACACGCGCAACAAGCTCAATAAGGGCAAATGGTTTTGGTAAATAATCATCTGCACCAAGGTTCAAACCCTCAACTTTTTGTTCAATGGTATTGCGAGCGGTTAATATAAGAATTGGTATAGTATGCCCACCAGAACGCCATTGGCGCAACAAATCAAGACCATCAACATGAGGCAAACTTAAATCTAAAATAATCAAATCGTGAATATCTTTTTGTGGAGCACCTTGCGCCAATTGGCCATCCTTAATCCAGTCCACCACAAAACCTTGCTTACTTAAACCTGCAACAATACCATCTCCTATGATGCTATCATCCTCTACAAGTAATATGCGCATAACATTTGCTCATTTGATTTAAGGAAATGCTGATTTATTCTGCAAGCAGAATAAATCAGAAAGACACACTGCCTTCATTCGCTCTGTGGGACACAAAAAAGCGTGTTTTTTGCTCTCATTCGGCGTGCAATCTCTGCACAAGATTTTTTTAAGGTCTTGTGCAGAGATGATATTAAAGAGGTAACTAACTCTTAATGAGCTTTATGTACTTGTTTAACTTCAAGCTCAGTATGACCCCAATCTTTATCAACCTTGGTTATTAGCTTGACAGTGTCGTTAGGACCTATATGTTGGCCATTCCAAGCATCATTTTCAATTTCAACAATGCCAGTACCACTAGCATCTCTAAAGGTATACTTATCATCACCATTGCCTTGCACAATATTACCTTGCAAAGTTACCCAAGTATCATCAGCTTTCTTTGATGCTTCCATAATAGTGGTTACTGCTGGGCCAGGACCACTAAAACCACCGCCTTGGGCATTTGGCCCACTAAAGCCACCTGATTTATTATGTCCTGAGGCCATAGCTGCAGTTGCTCCGCCGCTGATTAAAAGGGTTAAAGCTAAAACTGCCACAACTTTTTTGCATACATTGTACTTTTTCATGATCTTCTCCATTTTGTTTTTTATTTTTGTAAAGCATATTTTATGCTAAACGATTACCTCGTCGTTGACTATAAGAAAACAAAAAAATCTTAAGTAAATCTTAAATTAAATTTTTTTTTCAAATTATTTAAAAATAAAAGCTTCAAGACAAAAAAAAATTTATAATATCAAATGCATAATCCATATGTGTTTTTTTTAAAAATATACAATTAATATTTAGCTAACCTGCTTATATCTGTTTTCCAATCTTGAACAGTCAACCTCAAAGCACTTGCTTCAAGCTCAGACATATCTTTATACCGTTCGGCAAAAACATGAATATTTGTCCCACCACGGGGTAAAAATATTCCCTTTATATAACACCAACGCGGCTCCAAAAGCTCCCACATATGATCAAGCATCGTATTTGTAATAGTTTCCATAAAAGATTGGTGATTACGATATGCAAACATATAAAGTTTGAAACTTTTAGATTCTACGCATTTTTGGTCAGGAACATACTCCATTATAATTGTACCAAAATCCGGTTGTCCAGTTACAGGACACAAAGATGTAAACTCAGGATAACTAATACTTATCACATAGTTACGGTCAGGATAGCAATTTGGGAAAGCCTCCAACTGCAAAAGCCCCGGTGCCCCTTGCGGCGTAGGCATTTTTCCTGTACCAAGGTTAAGCAAGTTGCTTACATTATCTTGGCTTTTTGTATACTTCATGGTTTTATCCTCAGGTGTTATTATGGAAATGCTGATTTATTCTGCAAGCAGAGTAAATCAGAAAGGCACACTGCCTTCATTCGCCCTGTGGGACGCAAAAAAGCGCGGTTTTTTGCTCTCATTCGGCGTGCAGATAAAAAATTATGAAACAATAATTTTTATTTATGTTGTTATGAAGTTAATTGCAAGGCTTTCAAATAGACGTTAAATAATTATTTAGCATTTTCTAGATAGTATCGTCAAATTGCAAATTTTTGAGTTTTATCAAGGAAGATGCATGAGCTTTGAGGGAGTGTATAGAGACATACATGACCGAAAAAGCTTGTGAAATCTGACGCAAAGAAAACCAAAAAGGCGCATTTGACGACACTATCTAATACTAGTCATAACATGAAAATTACAATATCCTGCCATATGTGGCTTCTATACAATGCATTTACCCAAAACGAAGGAAATGCTGATTTAATCGCGTTTCCCAAATATTGAAATTATTTTGATAAAATGGAGTAGCAAATGCAAATTAATACTATCAACTGCAAAGCTGGTGAAATTTTACCTCTTAGCAACACAGTACTTGCAGGTGCACCAAGTCACACTCTGGCTGAAATACCCATACCCTTGTTAAAAGTGGGAACAAGACTAATGCTTGGTGAGCAAGAAATATTTAAAGTAGTAGGTAGAGTTTTGCTGCAAGGCAAACAACAGGCACATGCTCAAGCATGCCCCTTACTCAAAGCACTTACTACTGTCAATAAAGATACGCTAGATCTTAATCCTCAAAAGCATGGCTATGCCTTGGCGTGGATTACTCTTTCTGATAAAGGTTATATCGGACAGCGCGAAGATACTAGTGGACCATCTATTGGTGAGCTTTTAGCTGCAAATATTCCTATTTGCCATGAGCAGGGTTTTTTACTGCCGGATGAAATTTATCCATTACGTTCCTTGCTTGTAGAGTTAAGCCTTGGACAAGGGTATGATTTAATTTGCACTACCGGCGGTACTGGTTTAGGACCTCGTGATGTAAGTGTTGAGGCAACCCTTGCCTTACTTGACAGGCGCTTACAAGGATTTGAACAGCTAATGATGCAAACAAGTCTTGGCAAAACTCCCCACGCAAGTATTTCACGCGCTGTTGCTGGAACTATTGGGCAAAGTTTATGCATCAATCTTCCGGGTAGTAAAAAAGCCGTGCAAGAAAATTTGGAGGCATTGCTCCCTGCATTGCCACATGCTCTTGCAAAATTGCTTGGCGACAAAGCAGATTGTGCGACTATAGTATCATAGGTGTAGCAACACATTGTGACTTATTGTGATTATGTGTTGCAGCATTGACTAGAGCACAAAAAAATTTACCAAGCATTGCAATACTATAATACATTATTGGAAATATATTATGGCCAGAAAAAAACAATATCAATTTGAATTAAGCATTGATGACATAGAAGAAAATACAATTGAAAAGCCAAGCCGCTCACAAAAAAAACGTGATAGCACAGCTTTGCAAAAAATTGGCGAAGAGCTTGTGGCTTTACCTTTAAGTAAAGTAAAGCGTTTACCTATCAGTCCTGAATTACTAGAAGCTTTTGAACTTATGGCGCGCATTAGTAACAAAGAAGGACGACGTAGACAAATGCAATATATTGGTAAGCTTATGCGCGAATGTTCTCTTGACGAATTACGCCCTGCATTAGATAGCTTGCGCCAAGGAAGTAATGAAGGTGCAGCACGCTTACAACACGCCGAAAGATTACGTGAAGCATTACTTACAGCTGACTCTCAAGAGGAAGAACGTATCATAAAACAATGGCCCACCGAAGAACATGACGAAATATACTCCTTGCTTTCACGTGCACGCAAGGAAGATGCTACTCATGCTAAACGTGCTCTATTTCGTAAACTACATAGCTTATTATAGGGTAGATTCAAGTAAATGC
>CAYJPT010000047.1:0-15654 GCA_964372165.1 uncultured Desulfovibrionaceae bacterium
ATAAGACTCTGCATAATGAATTGTGCAGAAGTCTTACTTTTAAGACCAGACTAGTTAAAAAAGATAATAATTTGCTGCCATGATAAAGCATTCCAATCAAGTAATATGACATAAGACACTAAAAATAATAGATTAAATACAGCTTTACGGTAATTCATCAGTGCAAAAAGATGGTTTTTTAGTGGTCAAATATACAAACGCTGTCTATTATGTTTGCAAAGATGCATTGCTTAAATTACCAAAAATTACAATTTTTATTAATTAAAAATTTATTAATTTTATGTGTAATTTTAATGTTTATAGTTTTTCTAGACTTTTTCTATTATATAGTAAGACTTAATATAGACACTCATTGATATATGTATTGTCTACATTTGCTGTGATTATGAATTAACAATTTTCTATAATTGACGTTCAAATATTAAAAAATTATATATTGTCTAGAGAAAGTTTATTAAAAGTTTATTATAAAATTTTATAATTTATCATTTTTTTTCTTGCAATCTATATTTGACTGCGATAGATTGCAGTCAGGGAAGGCAACCATAAACTAAATGGAGTAGCTATGTTCAAGAAAAAGTACTCTCTGTCAGTGTGTATCTTATTGACAGTTGTTATGGCATCGCCATGTTTTGCAGCTGGAGAAATCGACACTTCTCGGATGTGGGGCGAAGAAAAAGCTAGTGGTGTTCCTTATGAACTTAAGGAAATAAATCCGCCAGCTGGACACATGACCACCATGTCTGAGACTGTAAATGCTGTTATTCGTACGCACAAATCATTAAAGTCCATACAAGAAAATCGTGTTGTAGCCACAGAAGAGCTTAGACGCTCAAAAGCTGGATACGGTCCTCGTATAGATCTTACTGGTAGCGGTGGTATGAGTAACTTAAGTGATTCGGGCACACGAGCTATTGATCGTGAACAACACTTCTATGGTGTTGGACAAGCTCGCCTTACTTTGACTCAACCGATTTGGGATGGATTTGCAACGCGTAGTCGTGTTCGTGCAAGTCAAAGTGTGCTTGATTCATCTTCAAGCCGTGTTATTGACAACGCAACGACTTTAGCTCTCGACGGTATCATTGCCCATGTGGATCTCATTTGGCGCAGAAGAACTGTTGAACTTTCGCAAGCAAATGTTGTAACACATCAAAGAATACTTGCACTTACTCGTGATCGTGAATCTACCGGCGCTGACACAATTGCTAACGTCACTCAAACCCAAGGACGCTTGATTAGTGCTATGAGCACACTTGAAGATACTAAAGCGTCTCTTGTGCAGGGCGAAGACTCTTATGTACGCTTGACAGAATTACCATTGCCTATGGCTATGGGACCAATCAAGCAACCTATTAAGATGTTTTCAGGCCCGCAAGAAATTATTGACTATGCAAAAAACAACAACCCAAAAATCATTGCATTTTTGGCTGATGTACGCACCCAACAGGCTAACAAAGAATTAGCTGAGGCGTCATTCCATCCAACGGTCAACCTTGAAGCTGGTCCTAACTGGAGTAATACCGGATATAGAGAGCCAAATGAATATGGTGATAATTGGACGTTAGGTGTGGACGTATTGGGTACAGTAAGTTGGAATCTATTTAATAGCGGGGCAGACGTAGCTGCAAGCAAGGCTTCAGCAGCGCGTGTGAGAGAGGCCCGTTATACAGCCAATAGTTACTTAGATGATTTGACATTACAAATCAATAATTCTTGGACTGATTACCAAACTGCTGTTACACAACTGGCTTATCACTTAGAAGCCATTGGTTACAACATACAAACTCGTGACCTTTACATGGAACAATTCCTTATTGGTCAACGCACACTACTAGACGTACTTGATGCAGAAAGTGAACTTTACAATTCTGAGATTCAAGCCGTCACAGCACGTGCCAATATCATAATTAGTGCATATACACTGTATGCTCTGTCTGGATTGCTTCTACCTGAGCTTCAGATTACAGCTGAACAAGTGCTTATTGCACAAGAAAATTAAAATCTAAATGTCAGACATTACAAAATCGGCTTTGCATAAGTAAGGCCGATTTTGTTCTGCACTATCTATTGAAACAGAAAATTTTACGATTATTTTATAATTTTGCTCATTTATATAATGACAAAATCAACCTTAATGCTAATGTACTGTAAGTATTTTGAGTAAAATGCGTCTTGCGCGAAGCAAATAAATCTTTTCGTATAACTTTTTATCACTACATAAATATGAAAAGAGTGCTCGCTCCATCGAATTTTGATAATAAATACTTGGCATTTCGCATAAAGCCAAACATTAACATGTTGACAAAAAAAGTATTCGTTCATATTATATAATTGTTAAATTTATAAAACTCATGCCATAAGGCAGGTTCTATGTCTAAAGATAATAGCCATAATGTACAAAACGATGTCGGTTTTGCCACAACTAATCAACAAACTGCGTCTGTCTTTGATACTATATACTCTCGCAATGCACATGACATTCAAGGCGCAACATCTGCAATGCATGCGGTGGATTACTCCGTGCATGCAAACGCCGCAGTTAATCCTGTACAAAATGTAACACCTGAAACAAACGAACAAATTTTATCAAGCTCTGTACCAAATTTACAAAACAATGACGACAAACAGTCAGATAAGCCACAACCTGTTTCAAAAACTACTCCTTTTAGTGCGCATGCTAATTCTGCTGATAATACGTCACAGCCTAATGTTTCTGCAGAAAGTGCAAGTGTTGCTGACTTAGACAAAGATAATACTGACACTAATGTGAATGACGAAAAACAAACTACTAACGCAGCCTATGCTACAGTTGAGAGTTTAAGCAATACCTCTGCTCGCGCTGATGTTGCCCAGTTAACACCATCAGAGGTTGATTATATTCCGCCTCTATTACGTAGTTTGAGTACATTATTACGCTTACGTGGCAAAACAATTTCACCACAATTTTTATACGCAGGCTTAGCTGGTGTTGGTGAAGTAACAGTTGGAGAATGTCTGCGCGCGGCTGCAAGGGTTGGGCTACAGGCGCGTATTATGCCACGCTCTACACTGCAAGACATTTCACCCATGACATTGCCCTGTGTATTGCTCTTACATGGTGGGCGTTCTTGCGTGCTTACAGCCTTTAGTCGGCAAGCTGCTACAGTTATTTTTCCAGAGTCAGGTGAAGAACCATACCAAGTCAGCATAGAAAGCCTTAACAAAGAATATACTGGCTATGCAGCTTTTGGATCAATCGAGAAAAAAGCTGATAAACGTATTGATACATTTAGACGTGAATCAGGTAAGCGCTGGTTTTGGGATGCCATTAAGCATTATGGTCCAATTTATCGCCATGCTGCCTTTGCTAGTGTAATTATTAATCTTATTGCACTTGGTAGCCCCTTGTTTGTAATGAATGTTTACGACCGTGTTGTGCCAAACCATGCTCTTGAAACTTTATGGGTCTTGGCGCTTGGTATAACCATTGCGTACCTGTTTGACTTTTTATTAAGAACATTGCGTAATTACTTTGTAGATACTGCAGGGCGCAACGCTGACGTTGTTATCTCAAGTATGTTAGTTGACAAAGTGCTTACCATGCAACTTGACCATAAGCCGGAATCAACAGGAGCTTTGGTCAATAATGTGCGAGAATTTGAATCATTACGTGAATTTTTTAGTTCTTCTACTCTACTGTCATGTATTGATTTACCTTTCTTAGTACTCTTTCTTTTGTGCTTAAGCTTTATTGGTGGTCCTTTAGTGCTTTTACCTGTTATTGCTATGCCCATTATGTTTGGAGCCGGCTTTATATTACAATCACTAGCCAAGCGCGCCGCAGAAAAAAGCTATGCACAAAGTATGCATAAAAATGCTCTTTTAACCGAAATGGTAAATGGCCTTGAAACACTAAAATGTTGCCAAGGTGAAAATCGCATGCAACGTGTTTGGGAAGGTGTTGTTGAAAATTCAGCTCAGGCCAATGCAGAAACAAAAAAATATGGTTCTTTGGCCGTTGGTTTTTCTGTTTTTATAACTCAAGTTGTCACTGTAGGCATGGTGGTTTGGGGCGTATATCTTATTTCTGATGGTACGCTGACCATGGGTGGACTGATTGGCTGTAACATATTGGCAGGACGTGCCATGGCACCACTTATGCAAATGGCAGGGCTTATTACACGTTTCCAAAACTCACGCATATCATTAGATGCCCTAAATGTACTTATGGCCTTACCGTCAGAAGACAGGCAAGCCCAAGCTACGGTTGACTTTGGACCATTAGAAGCTTCATTTACTTTTGAAAATGTAAGTTTTGGCTACCCAAATTCAGCGCGCACAGCTGTTGACAATCTTTCACTACACATAACACCAGGTGAAAAAATTGGTATTATTGGGCGTATGGGTTCAGGAAAATCCACGCTTATTCGTCTACTTATTGGTTTATACCAACCAAAAGAAGGTGCTGTAAAGTTTGGTGGTGTAGATATTAGACAATTGGCCGGCGCAGATTTGCGTGCACGAGTTGGTTTTGCGCCTCAAGATACTGTATTATTTTATGGCAGCATACGTGATAACATTGTACTTGGTGATCCAAGTGTAAATGACTTAAGAACAATACGAGCCGCAAATTTATCTGGCGTAATGGAATTTGTACGTGCCAATCCCGAAGGCTTTGGAGCACAAGTTGGTGAGCAAGGTAAAGCCCTTTCTGGTGGTCAACGCCAAGCCATTGGACTTGCAAGGGCACTTGTGCGTGACCCAGAAGTGCTTATATTAGATGAACCGACCAGTAATATGGATACGTCATCTGAACAAGCAGTACAGAATCGTATTACTAAAATAATACAAAACAAGACACTTATACTGGTCACACACCGTATGAGTATGCTTAAAATGGTAGATAGACTTATAGTTATGGATCAAGGTCGTATTGTAGCAGATGGTCCAAAAGAAGACGTCATACAAAAACTTCGCTCAGCCGGTGTTACTACAACTGATGCAGGAAAAAAATAAAAACTTAATTATGTATTTATGGAAGTTATTTGTTTTAACAGTTATGAGCAGAGGTAATTATGCAAGATAATAATTCAAAGAGAGGATTTTTTTCCTCCATAAAAGATTTTATACAAATGCTTAGAGATGGAGCTTCTCCACCATCAAGTATGGATGAAAATAATCAACGTAAAAAGCTTGATACGTCTGAACTTGCCTATGCCGATGTTGTAGAAGCGGCTTTGCAACGCAATCCTTCAAAGCAAGCACGTATGTTGTCTATTGCAACAGGTTTATTTATTGTTATTTTCATTGCATGGGCTGCATGGGCTGAAGTTGATGAAGTTACCAGAGCAGAGGGTAAAGTTATTGCATCACAGCGTACACAAATTATCCAAAACCTTGAAGGTGGTATTTTACAAGACATCTTAGTAAGAGAAGGCCAAACTATTACCCAAGGTACACCACTTGTACGCATTGATAATGAAATGGCTGCAAGTACATATAGAGATGCTTTGAGCAAATCGCTTGAACATACTGCAGCTATTATACGCCTTGAGTCTGAACTTAGTGAAACAGAGCCAAATTATCCTCCGGAAATAATCCGCGATGCTCCGCAAGTCATAGCAGACCAAAACGCTGCACTTGCAGCACGCAAACTTCAGCGTAATAGTGAAATTATTGTTCTTAAATCTCAATATGAGCAACGTCTGCAAGAAGTTGAAGAGCAACAAGCCAGAAAGCGTGCTGTTGACAGAAACCTTGCCCTTGCCATTGAACAACGCAACACTGTATTGCCATTACTTAAGCGTAAAAATTATTCACGCATAGAGTTTTTAAACCTTGAGCAAGAAGTGGCAAACCTTGAAGGTGAACTAGACGGACTTACCGTATCCATACCTAAATCGCAGGCTGCCGCTGATGAAGCTCTACAGCGTATTGCTTTTCGTGAGGCTGAGCTTGACACAGCCATTACTGAAGAAATCAATGAGCGCAGAGCCGAACTTAATTCGCTTAAAGAAACTATAACTGCTGGCAGTGATCGTGTCACACGTACTGTTGTACGCTCCCCTGTTAATGGTACAATTAAACAAATTCACCTAAACACAATTGGTGGTGTAGTAAAACCTGGTGAAGCAATTATGGAAGTTGTACCCATTGACGATACTCTATTGGTAGAAGTGCGTGTGCGTCCATCAGACGTTGCCTTTTTGCATCCGGATCAAAAAGCTATGCTTAAGTTTTCAGCCTATGACTTTGGAGTATATGGTGGTCTTGATGGCGTGCTTGAACAAATCAGTGCTGATACTATAGAAGACAAACAAGGTGAAGTATTTTATCTTGCGAAATTGCGTACCCATAAAACCGGTATAACTTACAGAGGTGAAATGTTACCTATTATTCCTGGCATGACTGCCACAGCAGACATATTAACCGGACGCAAAACGATTCTTGATTATATACTAAAACCCATTCTCAAAGCACAACAAAACGCACTACGCGAAAGGTAGAATGGCATGCAGCGAAACATTCAAGGTAGAAGAATACATTATCGCAGTTTTTGGCTTCTTGGCATGCTAATGGTGGCAATGCTTGGTATTGCTTCACTATTTGCTATTTATACCATTCGCTATGCAGCAGAAAGTATGGAAGAAAACCTTACCATTACTCTTTCATCCAATGCTAAGGGCAAGGCTGATACTATAAGCCTATGGTTAAGCAATATTGAAAAAGACACCAAGAGATTTGTTGACAAAGACATGATTCGCTTGTTTTGCGCTGAATCTGTTATTGAAGCTAAAGGAAGCAGAGAAGCCATAAACACTGTAGCAGATGATGAGTCTACAGCGAAAAATGAGCTTGAAAATGTCCGTTCAATTATTCTTCAGCAATTGAATGAATTTATTGAAACTACTGAGTTCACTGCCGGAGGAATTTGGGACGCTAATCTTAAAAGCCTTCTTTATACCAATGATCTTGAAGAAAAACTTACACCAGACCAAGAAAAGATTGCTAAAGCTACGCTCAAATCTGGTCTGCTTAACTTTTCAAATATTCATAGTGGATTAGCAGGGTTAATGCTTACCATGAGCTATCCTATTTTCCCACCAGAATATACTGACCTACCACAAGATAGGCCTGTAGCGACATTATTACTGGAAATTCCATTGGAAATTCCACTCAATAAAATGCTTGCAAACCCTGATGAAGAATTTGAAGGTAGTGCACCATATAGGCTATTTCAATGGGAATCTACCAACAATGCTTTAGAATATATTGATTTAACTACTGGTGAACTTACAATACTTGAAGGCTGGGAAACTCCAAGAGGCAAATCCTTACCTTTAAAGAACCGTGTTTTACCAGATGGAGATTTTGCATATTCGCGCGGCATACCCATTGAAGGTCAAAATCTTTTAGTAAGTCATGAAGAACCAGCCCATATTGCAGAAGATTTTTATGCAAATTTCCGTAATTTCATGATTGCATTTGTTGCTGGTGCTGTAATCATTACCGGTATGCTGCTATGGGGTTGTTGGTGGTTTTTTGTAGGTCGCCATGAACGCCATGTTGAAGCTAATATGCGCAAACTGCACGAAGATGTAAACACACAGCAACAAATTTTGGATAGTATTAATGCAACTCTTGCTGATGGTGTAGTACTAACTGACACATTAGGTAATATACGTTATTCCAATGCAAGCTTTGCAAAAATGGTTCACCATTCCAATGAAAATGATATTCTTGGATTTAAGATGGGTAATCTTTTAAATCCTGATGTAGCAGAATTACTGCAAGGTCATTTAGACCAAGTTATTGAAACTCAAGAACATATCAGCTTTGAAACCAAATTAACCATTAAGAATAATGAAGTTTTTTGGCAAGGTATTTATACTCCATATTTTGGAGAGCGTGAACATATAAGCGGTGTAGTTGCTGTATTTCGTGACACAACAAAAATGGTAGAAGAACGTGAGATTGAACAAAATCGCATAGAACAACTAATACAAGTTTTAACTATGTCAGTAGGACTTGTTAACCCATACCTTAGAGGACATTCTCAACTTATGGGCGAACTTGCTGAACATTTAGGAAAAATGTTAGGTCGCACTAGTGAAGAGCAAAAAACCTTACAAATAGCTGCCTCACTTAGCCAAATGGGTATGATCAGCTTACCTAAGGAGCTACTCAATAAAAAGGGAGCTTTAACAGATTCTGAGCGTGAAATAATGCAAACGCACGTCACAAAAACGTGTGAAATGTTAGCTGACTTTGACTTCGGTTTACCTGTGCAAGAAACTATAGCACAAATGCATGAAAACATGGACGGCACAGGTTATCCCAATAATTTAAAAGGTGATGAAATTTCAATGTTAGCTCGCATCTTGCATATTTCAAATGCTTTTTGTGCCATTTTGCGCCCGCGTATTTATCGTAAAGCTAAAAGTCTTAATGATGCCATACTCATCTTAAACAAAGAAAGAGTCATGTATGACGTCAGAGTACTTAACACGCTTAAAACATTCGTCATAAGCGAAGAGGGAAAGAGCTTTGTAAATAAATTGCAACAAAACATTTTGACAAATTAAGGCAAGGATATGAAAATAATTTTTTTACCACAACATTTCCCTGGCCCTTTCCGTTATACTGCTGCGAAACTTGCCGCAGACAAAACAAATAAAGTTATATTTGTAACAGATAGATCACGGCGTGATGTGCGCATACCAGGTGTGCGGCGTATTTTGGTTTCTATACCTCAAAGTCAGCACATACCTGACAGAGCAGAACTTGAATCTGTACGTTCAATTAAACGTGGTACACAAATTGCCAATGCTTTATTGCACTTAAAAAATACTGGCTTTATACCTGACGTAATTATAGCAAATGCCGGATTTGGATGTAGCCTATATACTAAGGATATTTTTCCTGAGGCTTTTTTATCGATTTATGCAGAAAGCTACCAAGCTAATAGTAGCATGTTTACTACTTTAAAAACTAAACAAACTTACCCAACAGTAAACTTTTCTCCTGATCGCATACGTAACTTATTCCAATGGGATGCATTTAATGTATGTCAAATGGCTTTTACATCAACTAATTGGCAAAAATCTACATATCCAGAAGTGCTATCAAATAAAATTGAAGTCTTGCATGAAGGTATTGACACAAACTTTTTTTCTCCAGAAGCTGGGCAAAAGTTTCAAATTGATGGTTGTGATTTATCACATGCTGAGGAATTAATTACTTTTTCAGGACGTAGTATAGATACAAGACGTAATTTCCCACAGTTTTTACACAGTATTCCGCAAATTCTTGAACAAAGACCCAAGTGTCATATTTTAGTAATGGCTGGATCACAAGATAAAGAAAATAGCATTGAAGATGCTTGGTATGAACTATTACGCAACAAATATACTATTGACACTAACCGTGTAAAATTTTTAAATTTTAGACCATACAAAGATTATCGAATGATGCTACGTGCATCAAGTGTGCATGTGTTTTTATCAACACCAAATGCGTTATCAACAGGCTTATTTGAAGCTATGAGTTGTGGATGCCTTGTGGCTGCTGGTGACACAGACCCTGTGCGTGAAGTTGTTGAACATGGGAAAAATGGTTTCTTGTATGATATATGGAATGCTCAATCGTTAACTGAAACCGTAGTAGGCATCTTGGAAAATAAAGATAATTTGCAACCTTTACGTGAGGTTGCACGCAAAGCAATGTGCAAAGACTACGATTCCTTTAAACAAACTCAAAAAAATGTAAAAACTATCCTGAGTAATTATTCAAACTGGAAGAATAAGTAATTATAACTTTATATAACTAAGAAGTAATATACATGTTTTTACATTCCTTGCTGCCCAAAAAATTAGCAGTAAAAAACTTGCTAATAACTATTGTCATGAGTACATTTTGCTTAATGTGTTCATGGCATATGGCCTATGCAGCTGAGGAGAAAAAAACAGATGACAAGGTTAAGCTTTTTGGGTCCATTGAATTTAGAGGCTCTTTAAAAGGATTACCACAATGGGCACGAGTACAAGAAAAAAATTTACAAAACCCAATTTTTCTAGAAGAATTCAAACTTAATGGTGGAACAACGTGGGCAAACCTAAAGAGTAAACTTGAAGGTAAACCACTTATGGAACAATTAAAAATAGTAAATTCTTTTTGGAATCAATGGCCTTATAAGCAAGATCCAAGTGTGTATAAAGCTCCAGATTATTGGGCAGCACCATATGAATTTAGAAAAAATTCTGGGGATTGTGAAGATTATGCCATTGTAAAGTATTTTACGCTGCGTGAAATTGGTGTGCCCATGGAAATTATGCGTGTTGTAGTTGTAAAAGACACCATTTTAAACCTTGCTCACGCTGTGCTTGCTGTCTATATTGATGGTGATGCATATGTTTTAGATAACTTATCAAGAAACGTACTTTCACAAAAAAGAATACGTAACTATATTCCGCAATATTCTGTTAATGAAAAAAATAGATGGATGCATGTAATGCCCAAAAAATAAACTTTATGGAGATGGCTATGTATAACGAGCACAATGACTTACTTTCAAGCAGCAACCAAGAAACCAAAAAAAGATCACGTTTAGTCCTTTTTGCTGGCGTGGTATTGGTATTTTGCGGGGTAACAGCCTTGCTATGCCATACTTTTTACAGCTCGCAAAAAAATGACATTTTAGCCACTCAAAAAGAGCGTTTGCAGCTTACTACTGAGGCTACTATTGAAAGCATAAGGTTATGGGGCGTAAGCCTTGATAACCAAGCGCGCAGAGTTAGCGAGTCTGAACTATACCGTCTTTTTGCTCAAGACATTGCCGCAGTTGACGAACAAAAATCCGGCATGCTTAATGAGTCAGGAGCAATCAGTATATTAGATGAAGATATGGCTTTTCTGGCAGAACAAATTCCTATGATGCGCAATATCTTACTGGATTTTATGTCTTATAATGGACTGCATGATGCTCGCCTTGTAAGTCCTGATGGCAAAACATTACTTTCTTCCATAGCTAGACCAACGCCACTACAAGAAGAACAAGTTCTTGCTGTACGTCGTGCAGCAGCTACTAACAAAACAACTTATGCTCCTGTACGTGCATCCTCAACAGGATTAATTTTGGATTATGCAACCCCACTTTTACCAGCCTCAGTTAGTGATGAAACAGCAAAGCCGGTGGGAGCATTTTTATTAAGCGTGCCTGTAACTGGGCAAATAGCTAATTTTACATCATCTGGTACTAGTGTACACCGTGAAATTAAAAGTAATATCTTACATTATGATGGCAAACAGTGGGAAACTGTTCTCCCAAACAGTACTGAAGCAGTGCCGTCTTCCATAAAAATTGATGCCAATGCCGCAAGCGTTCCCTTTGGTAAGCGCGAATCTTTAAGTGGAAAAAGTGAAGTATATTCCATTGGAATGATAGTGCCAAATATTGGCTGGATTGTAATTGAAGAACTACCAGCACATATAGTGGAGGAACAATTAAACCGTGCCTTTAACCTCATTTATGGTGCAGGTACATTTTTATGTTTAAGTGTTTTACTCATGCTTGCATTAGTATGGTGGATTATGATTGGGCGCGAACAACGAAGTGTTGCTCAGAAATTTAGAAAACTCTATCAGCTCATAAGACAGCAAAAGCACCTTTTAGATAGTATTAATATTTCATTGGACGTAGGGCTTATGATGGTTGATGTTAGTGGAAAACTACACCTTGTAAACCGAGCCTTTGCCTTAATTGTTGATAAGACAGAAGAGACACTACAGGGTAAAAATTTACACGACATAGTTCCTGATAATGTTGCTTTACAAGTACAAGAAGCTGTTGCCAATGTAAGCAAAAGTGACGAATCAAAAACTATTGAAATTACATTACCACTCAAAGGTGAAGACCGTCTCTTCCGTGCAACACTCTTCCCATTTGAAGACAAAGATGAAGATGACAGTACCAGCGCTGCTGTAATAACAATGCAAGACATTACAGAATTTCGTAGAAGCAGTGAAAAGCGTAATAAGCAGCAAATGAGTACCATTGAAGCCTTGGTTAGCACCATTGAACGCGTTGACCCATACCTTGCCGGTCACTCCACTTTAATGCGCCGTTTAGCCGAACTTTTATCAGAAAATATGGGACTTGATGCTAAAGATAGAGATACACTTACCACTGCGGCGGTACTATCACAAATAGGTAGAATTTTTGTTCCGCGCGATTTGTTATCCAAAACAGATAAACTCACCCCTGAAGAGCAGGCCGAAATTGCAAAAATACCTGAATATGCATATGATATTCTAAAGACAATTAATTTTGACAATCCTGTTCCAGCTGCGGTGGTACAAATGAATGAAAAGTTAGATGGTAGTGGCTCACCAAATCAACTCAAAGATGATGCAATTTCGTTACATGGTCGTATTCTTGGTATTATCAATACCTTCTGCGCTATGGCAAGTCCACGAGCATTTAGGGCAGGCTTACCTATAGATGTAGCACTTAGTATATTACGTAAAGATACTAAGTCCTATGACCAAAATATTGTTGAGTGCTTGGCTACAGTGCTAATGAGTCAACAAGGGGCAGAGGCCATTGCAGCAAGACTTGCTGAGGTAACTGAAGAAAAATAAGCTAGTTTAGTCGACACTAATAAAGCATTTACTGCATTGAATGCCTTTTTAGTGTCGACTATTTTATATTTAGTTTATTTTACTCAAAACGGCTAGCGCCGGTAATAACTACCATATCAGCCGGCACATTTTCATGTATACCAACAGTTTTAGTTTTAAGCTTTGCTATCTTGTCAACAGTTTCCATGCCTTCAACTACCTTACCAAACACACAATAACCCCAACCATCAAGGGTAGGCATGGTATGATTTAAGAATTCATTATCTGTCAAATTAATAAAAAATTGCGCTGTGGCACTGTGCGGATCCATTGTGCGAGCCATGGCTAAAGTACCACGCTCATTTTTTACACCATTGGTGGCTTCATTTTCTACTGGTTCACCGGTTTCTTTTTCATCCATACGCACACCCATTCCGCCACCTTGAATCATAAAGTTAGGAATTACTCTATGAAAAATGGTGTTTGCATAAAATTCATTGTCCACATATTCAAGAAAATTAGCTACAGTTTTAGGAGCCTGTTCAGCAAAAAGCTCTACCAAAATATCACCGGAAGATGTTTCCAAAAGAACCATAGGGTTTGACATAATACTTTCTCCTTTCAAGTTATTATTCAAGTGTTATCATGTTATTATGAATTGAATATATTATTCTTCATCATCTTGTTTTACATATTTACAAGTTTTTTCGGGGCAAGAAATTTTACGAGCTCCGCCACGCAAAACTTTATTCACTAAGATAGGTGATGTACACTCAGGGCATTTTTCTGCAATGGGATAATCCCACAAGGCAAAATCGCAACTGGGGTATTGATCACAGGCATAAAAAATCTTGCCACGTTTAGAGCTTTTTTCTACCAAAGTACCTTTATCGCACTTAGGACAAGGAACATTAGTGGAAAATGGCGCTGTATGGGTACACTTTGGATATTCGGTGCAAGCAATAAAGCGACTGCCGGTGCGAGCTTTTTTAACCACCAAGTCGCCTTCGCATTGGGGGCATTTATCAATCACTTCATAGGTGATTTTTTCACGCTCAACGGGGGTAATAACACCATTTTCATCACGAATAAAATTCGTTGTATAACGGCAATCTGGATAGGCGGAGCAAGCTAAAAAAGTTCCGGCTTTACCAAACTTAATTACTAAAGGCTTAGCACACTCAGGGCATACTATATCTGTTGCTATGCCACCTTTAACGCTTTGCATATTTTGCGATGCATTACTTAATGTTGGCGAAAAATCAGCTGCAAAGGCTTGCATAAGTTCAACCCAATCTCGTTTACCATCTGCAACCTTATCAAGGTTTTCTTCCATTTGTGCAGTAAATCCAACATCCATAAGAGTCTTAAAATGTTCACGTAATTGATCGCAAACAACACTGCCAAGGTCTGTTGGTGAAAAATGTTTCTCTTTCAAGTGCACATAGTCACGATCTTGCAAGGTGGAAATAATACTTGCATATGTTGAAGGTCTACCAATGCCCTTTTCTTCAAGTTCACGCACAAGAGATGCTTCAGTATAGCGTGGTGGAGGTTGAGTAAATTTTTGCTCCTTACTTAGTTTTTCAACTTTCAATACTTGCCCTTTACTAAGGGTAGGTAAATCAGCATCACTATCTTCTGAACTACGTGGATATACTGCTGTCCAGCCAGCAAAAAGCATACGCATACCTTTGACTCGCCATAGCGTATTATGACATTCAATACTCACAGTAGTATCATGAAAGCGTGCCGCTGACATTTGCGATGCCACAAAGCGAGACCAAATAAGTTTATACAATGTATACTGCTCAGGAACAATATGACCTTTAACCATATCCGGTGTAATATTAACATCAACAGGGCGGATAGCTTCGTGAGCATCTTGGGCACTGCCCTTGGTTTTATAAACACGACCTTTACTAGGTAGATATTCCTTACCAAAATTTTGCAAAATAAAATCTGCAGCAGCAGAACGTGCTTCGTCAGCAATACGCACAGAATCAGTACGCATATAAGTTATAAGAGCGGTAATGCCCATTTGCCCAAGGTCTACACCTTCATACAAGCGTTGCGCAATAGTCATGGTACGCTTTGCAGAATAACCATGCCTTTGGTTAGCACTTTGTTGCAAAGTAGATGTAATAAAAGGCGGTAACGGTGCTTTTTGACGTTCTTTTTCTTCAACATTTTGCACAACAAAGGCATTATTTTGCAATATCTTTTCTAAGGCATTGGCCTCCGTTTCATTAGCAACACGGGCTTTTTTTCCATCAATTTTGTATAAGTCAGCTTTCATACTCGGAGGCATTTCTGCACCCAACAAGGCTTTAAATAGCCAATATTCTTCTGGCTTAAAAGCATAACGCTCTTCTTCACGTTCAACAATTAGCCGCAAAGCAACCGACTGCACTCGCCCGGCAGAAATACCTCTTTTTACATGCTTCCAAAGCAAAGGAGATATTTTGTAACCCACCAAGCGGTCCAAGATTCGTCGAGCTTGTTGTGCATCAAATAAGTGCTCATTAAGCACTCTGGGGTGCTCTATAGCCTCACGCACGGCCTTGGCAGTAATTTCATTAAATTGAATACGTTGAATATTTTTTACTTTATCTTTTATTAGTTCAGCTACGTGCCAAGCAATAGCCTCACCTTCACGATCTGGGTCAGGTGCAAGATAAACAATATCGGCTTTAGCAGCAGCACTTCGTAAATCGCTTACGACTTTTTGTTTATTTTCAATCACTTCATATTGTGGCGCAAAATTATTTTGTTCATCCACACCCAAGGTCTTGGATGGTAAATCACGCACATGCCCAACACTGGCTAGGACTTGATACTTTGCATCTAAAAATTTTTTAATGGTCTTCACCTTGGCAGGTGATTCCACAATGATAAGATTTTTGGCCATGCCAACCTCAAGTAACAGTTTTATATAATTTATTAATTTAAATTTGCTTAAAATTTATCATATGCAAACAATATGCACCAAATCTTTACTTCACAAAATTTAAGGAAACGCTGATTAAATCAACAAGCTAAAAAACATATTGT
>CAYJPT010000048.1:0-15630 GCA_964372165.1 uncultured Desulfovibrionaceae bacterium
ACAATATGTTTTTTGACTTGTTGATTTAATCAGCGCTTCCTTAACATAAAAACCACCGCTAATGCAGTGGTTTTTATGTTAATTAAGAGATATGTTGTCTCTCTAGGAATATAAACTAGAATAAACCTGTTATTTTGCCATCATCATCAATGTCAATACGTTCTGCGCTAGGAACTTTAGGTAGACCTGGCATAGTCATGATATCACCAGTTAATGCTACAATAAATCCAGCTCCAGCTGATAATTTAACACCGCGAATTGTAACAGGAAAATCTCGTGGAGCACCCAATAAGCTGGCATTGTCACTAAAACTATATTGAGTTTTTGCCATGCAAATGGGCAAAGTGCCGTAACCTAAAGACTCAAACTGCTCAATTTGACGGGCAGCCTGAGTAGTAATAATTACTCTATTGCCATGATATACTTTTTTAACAATTGTCTCAATTTTCTTTTCAATGCTTTCAGCCAAGGAATAAGCAAAGGTAAGTTTGGAGGTATTAGTTTCTACTATATTTACTACTTCTTTAGCTAATGCAACACCACCTTCACCGCCTTTTTCCCACACTTCAGAAAGTGCCACCTTGACGCCTAAGTCTTCACAAGTACTTGCAATAAGTTTGAGTTCATCGGCTGTATCTGTTGGGAATTTATTAATGGCTACTACAGCAGGTAGTCCAAAAACATTTTTTATATTTTCAATGTGTTGTAAAAGGTTAGGTAAACCTTTGCGTAAGGCTACAAGGTTTTCTTCGCCTAAATTTTGCTTAGCTACACCACCATGTAATTTTAATGCACGCACTGTGGCAACAATAACAACTGCAGCTGGATCTAAGCCCGCCATGCGGCATTTAATGTCAAAAAACTTTTCTGCTCCAAGGTCTGCCCCAAAGCCTGCTTCAGTAATAGCATAGTCACCAAGTTTTAAAGCCATTTTTGTAGCCATAACTGAGTTGCAACCGTGCGCAATATTAGCAAAAGGGCCACCGTGGATAAAGGCTGGTGTGTGTTCAAGTGTTTGCACAAGGTTTGGCTTGATAGCGTCTTTTAAAAGAGCTGCCATGGAGCCATGTGCTTTTAATTGTCCTGCTGTAACAGGTTGATCATCATATGTATAACCTATAATAATTTTTGCAAGACGATCTTTCATGTTGGACAAACTTGTAGAAAGGCACAAAATGGCCATAATTTCAGAAGCAACAGTTATGTCAAAACCATCTTCACGAGGTCTGCCATTTACGCGTCCACCAAGACCATTGACAATAAAGCGCAATTGGCGGTCGTTCATATCTATGGCGCGTTTCCAAGTGATTTTGTTGGTGTCAATGTTTAGGGCATTACCGTGTTGAATGTGGTTATCAAGCAAAGCTGCCAAAAGGTTGTTGGCAGCACCAATGGCATGAAAGTCTCCTGTAAAATGTAGGTTAATATCTTCCATAGGAATTACTTGCGCATATCCACCCCCAGCAGCACCGCCCTTAATGCCAAAAACAGGCCCTAATGAGGGTTCACGTAGTGCTACTACGGCTTTTTTGCCTATGGCTTTAAGTCCATCAGCCAGTCCTACGGTGGTGGTGGTTTTTCCTTCACCGGCAGGAGTTGGGCTTATGGCTGTTACAAGCACGAGCTTTCCATCTGGTTTATTGGCTAAATCTTTTAATAAACTGATGTCTATTTTGGCTTTGTAGTTGCCATATTGCTCTATGTATTTTGCATCAACATCAATGGATTGTGCAACTTCTGTAATGGGCAACATGGTAGTACTTTGTGCAATTTCTATATCTGTTTTATATTCCATTTTATTTTCCTTTTATATATTAAGGCAATGTGTTAAAAATATTATATTATTTAGTATTTTATTAAAACATTATGACAGATAAAAATATAATTTCTACGTCAAATGTTATGATAAAACGTACTTAATTTAACTTCACATGTATTTATTTATAATAGCGTGATAATAGTATTAAGTACGCCGTATAATTTGTAGTGTATTGCTACACTCGCCCTTCCCAAGATTGCACAGTATTTTTAATTAACATAGCAATAGTCATGGGGCCAACTCCGCCAGGCACAGGCGTAATGGCTGAAGAATGTTTACTTACACCTTCATAGTCTGCATCACCGCATAAACCGTCTTCAGTTCTGTTAATGCCCACATCAATAATAACAGCACCTTTTTTGACCATATCTGCTGTGAGAAAGCGTGGTCTACCAAGAGCAAGAAAGATAAAATCTGCTTCACGGCATTCTTGAGCAATGTTTTCGGTACGAGAATGACATATGGTAACTGTTGCATTGGCATAAGGACCTGACTGAGTAAGTAAAAGGGCCAAAGGTCGTCCTACAATATTAGAACGTCCAATAATAACAGCTTTTTTGCCTGCAGGAGATAGGTCATAGCGTTCTAGCAATTCCATAACGCCTGCTGGTGTGCATGAAACAAATCCTGGCAAACCTAAGGATAGGCGGCCCACATTTTCAGGGTGAAAACCGTCAACGTCCTTTGACGGGTCAATGGCTAAAACGCATGTATCTGCATCAAGTCCTTTAGGCAAGGGGAGTTGCAAAAGAATTCCGTCAACATCGTCTTGAGCATTTAATTTAGCAATAAGTTCAAGTAATGCGTCTTGGGTTGTGTCTGCAGGTAAACGATATGCAAATGACTTAACGCCCACATTTTCACATGCTTTTTCTTTATTACGTACATACACTTGCGATGCTGGGTCTTCACCTACTAAAATAACTGCCAAACCGGGGGCACGCTTACCAGTAGCCATTGATTGTGTTACCTTAAGTTTTAATTCTTCACGAATACTGGCAGCTGTTGCTTTTCCATCAATAATTGTCATAAAACACCTCTTACATATTGAATTGTTTCATTATTTACTTATTCAGCACCTTAAGTATTGGAAATTTTTTGAATATTTACAGCACAAGCTTTATACTCTGCAGTTTTACTAATGGGGTCAAAAGCTGCATTGGTAATCCAATTGGCATTATTTTCACGGAAGTGGAAAGCCATCCACACAAGTCCTGCTGGAATGTCATCAGTAATTTTTGCTACAACATCCACTGCACCACGACGAGAACTAACACGTATTACTTCACCATGTTCTATATGAAGACGCTGTGCATCAATAGGTGAAATGTCAGCTGTTTCGTGGGAGAGTAAAGTATTTAAGCCCTCACAACGACCTGTTTGTGTTCGCGTATGATAATGGTATAAACGTCGCCCTGTACTCAATACAAATGGATAATCTTGACAAGGCATTTCTGCAGAAGGTGTCCAAGAAACAGGCATAAATAAGCCTCTTCCACGAACAAAATTACCATCTTTGTGTAAATATTCTGTACCACTATGGTTTTCATCAAGGCATGGCCATTGTAAACCATCATTTTCTAAGCGATTATATTTTATTCCACCAAGGATAGGAGAAAGAACAGAAATTTCATTATCCCATAGCTCTTGTGCCGAATTTGATGACCAGTTGTGCCCTAATTTTTCGGCAAGTTTCTTAAAAATCCACCAATTAGGCTTAGCATCGCCAGGAGCTTTACTTGCGGTTCGTACACGGTTTACACGTCTTTCACTATTGGTAAATGTTCCATCGTTTTCGCTCCATGCGGCTGCGGGGAGAATTACGTGTGCAAAACGTGTTGTCTCAGTATGAAATAGATCTTGTACCACAAGAAATTCAGCGGCGGCAAGGCAAGATTCCACATGTTTTATGTCCGGCTCAGTATTTGCTATATTTTCACCAAAGATATAAAAAGCCTTAATTGTTTTGCTTTTTAAACCTTCAATCATATCAGGGATCATCATGCCCTTGTTAGTGGGTAATTGCTCAATGTTCCAAAACTCTTCAAACTTTTTACGTACCTGTGCATCTAATACTTTTTGCTGCCCAGGGAAAACCTCTGGCAAAGCACCCATATCACATGCGCCTTGCACATTATTTTGACCACGCAAAGGATTTAATCCACCTAATTCATGCCCCATATTACCTAAAAGCATTTGTAAGGAGGCACAGGCATAAACATTATGCACACCGCAAGTATGCTCTGTAATGCCTAAGGTATAAGCAAGCATAGCTGGCTTTACTGAGGCAAGGGTGCGTGCTACCTCAACAATAACGTCAGGGCTAATACCACAAATGGGCGAAGCATATTCAGGCGTATATTTTTTAACACTTTCTTTAAGAGCATCAAAGTTTTCTGTATGTTCTTTCACAAAGGTTGCGTCATATAAATTTTCTTTGATAAGCACATGCATAAAAGCATTAAGTAAAGCAACATCTGACCCTACTTTAATTTGTAAGTGGGTTTCAGCATGTTTAACAATATTTGTACGACGTGGATCTGCTACAATTAAGCGGCATCCCTTTCGTACAGCTTGCTTCACAAAGGCAGCCAATACTGGATGTGCTTCTGTTATATTAGAGCCTGTTAAAAAAATTAGCTTTGCATCACGCAAATGCTTTAAGCTGTTTGTCATAGCACCAGAACCAAATGTTGTGGCCAGACCGACCACAGTGGCAGCGTGTCAAGTTCGGGCGCAATTGTCTATATTATTAGTTTTAAATATAGAACGGAAAAGCTTTTGCATTTGATAGCTGTCTTCATTAATACTGCGTGAGCAAGATACTCCACCTACTGAATCCGGACCGTGTTGCTCCACAGCTTCAGAAAACTTTTTTGCTACAAGGTCAAGTGCTTCATCCCATGATGCGGCTTTAAGCGAACCATCTGCTTGGCGAATAAGCGGAGTAGTTAATCGCTCTTCGCTATAAATAAAGTCGTATCCAAAGCGACCCTTTACACAAAGGCTACCTTGGTTAGGTTCAGCACCTTCCACGCCATTAACCTTTATAATACGTCCATTTTTAACAATAAGTTCTTGTTGGCAACCTACTCCGCAATAGGGGCAAGTAGTACGTATTTTTTTAAATTTTTCTTTGTCTTCTTCAAGTCCATATGCTTTTTTTGCTGATAAAGCCCCTGTGGGACAGTATTGCAAGCATTCTCCGCAATGAGTACATTTTTCATAATCAACCCAAGGCCACCAGTCCTTCTTTTCACTAGCAGGACCAAATTGATAGTCAATGGCTTCATTTACTTGAATAGCATCACAAGTGGAAGCGCAGCGACCACATCGTATACAACGAGAAAAATCTCTGGTTATCATGGGGTAGCTATTATCAAGTGGGAAAGTGTCTTCATCCGGTATGACAGAAGCTATTGGAACATCATATTCAAGCACCAATTTTTGTAAAGAGCACTCACCCTCCTTAGGGCATGGGTGTTCACGATGCGGCATGTCCATGGCAACTTTTTGATATGTTGGCCATTGGTCTTCAGGTAAATTGCTCAAAAAACACTCATGGCGACCATGTGCAACAACCATGGTTAAAATATTTTTTCGCAATGCAAAAAGTTCGCTGGTATGTGTTTGTATTTGCATACCTTCTTCACAAAAGGTAGCGCAAGCGGCTAAGTAATTATCTTGCCCTACAACTTCTACAGAGCAAATACGACATACATTGCAATTTCCAGATTGTGGTAACCAACAAAGATTTGGAATATCAATGCCTACTCTGGCTGCGGCTTGTAAAATAGTTTCTCCATGTGTGAAAGAAACTTTAATATTATTAATTGTCATATATGGCATAAAAAAACCTTTGTTTAAGTATCTTAAGGAACCATGGTTAATATACGGAAACAACGCAAACAACGCTTGGCTTCTGTAATGGCTTCCCAATCTGCAGAGCCATGTTCTACCTCAGCAAAAGAAGACAAGCGTTTATCCACAGATAAAGCATGCACAGGCATGATATCTGTGGGATCTACAGTGGGGATACTTTCATCCTTGCTCATAATGTCTGTATCTAAAATAGCGTTTTCAGCCCACTCATTGCTTTGCATTTCAGTCTTACCGTCTTTGAGGTAAGAAATCATATGCAAAGCTGCTCGTCTACCTGCTGCAAGTGCTGCAATAAGAGAGCTTGGGCCGGTTACGCAATCACCACCACCAAATAATTGATGTAATTCAGTTACATTGCCGGTAACGTCATGTGCATCAAGTGTTTTGTACTTGCTTAAACCACCTGATAAGCCGGTAAGTACACTTTCAACCGCAGCCTTTTGCCCTATGGCATGTATAATTACATCTACATCCATAATAAAGCTTGAACCTTCAATAGGTTCAGGACTACGACGACCGGAAGCATCTGGTTCTCCAAGACGCATTTTTTGGCATTCAAGACCTGTTACTTTGCCATTTTCATGCACTACACGTAAGGGCGCCACAAGAAAATTGAATATAACGCCCTCTAATTTTGCTTCGTGAATTTCTGTTTTATCGGCTGGCATTTCTTGTTCAGTACGACGATACATTATATGCACGTCAGAAAATCCATGACGCAATGCTGTACGCACACAGTCCATGGCTACATTGCCTCCACCAACAACGACTAAACGCTTTCCATGCACAATTTGTTTACCACGTGCCGCTTCACCAAGATATTCTATGCCACTAACATAGTTTGCTGGTGCTGCATCTTCCCCTTCAATACGCATACCAGGTGCATTTGGTGCACCAGTACCAATAAAAACTACTTTGTATCCATCTTGCTCTAACTGAGCTATGGTTTTATCCTTACCAATTTCAACGCCATAGTGGATTTTACCGCCAAGAGATTCAATAAGCTCAACTTCGCTTTCAAGCACAGGCGGAGGTAAGCGATAATCAGGTATGCCAAACTTTGCCATGCCACCGGCACTTTCTTGTTTTTCAAAAATATGAGCTACAAAATTATGAGTTAATAAATGATAAGCGCATGCTAATCCTGCTGGCCCTGCGCCTACAATGGCAATTTTTTTTGTTTGATTTGATTCTGTGGCAGCTTTATTTTGTAAATTTGCAGAGGTAGAAGTTGCTTGTTTTTTGTCAAAACATCTATCAGCAACAAATCGCTTTAGGTGACGAATAGCCACAGGAGCACCATTTAAGCCGCGCTTGCATGCGGTTTCACATGGTCTTTCACACACCCTTCCAATAGTACCAGGCATGGGGCAACGCTGCATAATGGTATTAAAGCTTGCCTCATATTGGCGCAAACGAATTTTTTCTATATAGGTGGGGACATCTACGTGACCTGGGCAAGCATTAACGCAAGGTGCTGTTACTACTGAAACATAAGATTTAGATTCTACCTTGCGTGCTTGTAACTGCTGAGGCGCATGTGCTATAATGTCTAAAAGAGGTTGCGGTGAAGTTTGTCCTATATCACAGCGTGAACTTTTTTGAACACATATTGCAATTTGTTTCAAATACTCAACATCATCTTCTTGCCCTATACCGTCACAAATTTGGGTGAGGCGAGCAACAATATTCTTTAACCCACTACGGCAGGGAAAGCACTGTCCGCATGATTCTTGTGCAGCTCGTGTCATATATGCACGTAGCATATCAAGCATATCAACACTATCGTCCTCAAGGGCAATACCTCCCCATCCCATAACTGCTCGTGCTGAGGGTTTAGCACCTTTCCAAGTATTCAAATGAGACATTGCACCTCCTGCTATGTCAAAACATATGTTTTATCATAATGTTTGAACAAAAAAACTTTTAATGATGGTGGAATAGTGTTTTAATCCATTCCACCATCTCATAAATAATAATGAAGTAGCGGCTATTTAGCCATATCTTCCGTTAATACCATATTTCTGGCAGCCCCTGTTTCGTCCAAGCGACGTACTGGAGTATTGACTGGCGCATTTTGCATAGATGCCGGGTCAGCAATACCTTGTTTTACCACTTCTTCAAGTACGGCTACAAATTCATCCAACGTTTCTTTGCTTTCCGTTTCAGTAGGCTCTATCATAAGGCACTCTGGCACAATAAGCGGGAAATAAATGGTTGGTGCATGATAGCCCCTATCAAGTAAACCTTTGGCAATATCTAATGCTCTTAATTCCCCTCCATGGGCAGCAGGAGCGGAGGCCACAAATTCATGGGCGCAGATACGTTTGTATGGAACATCTAAGAAAGCTTCTGTAAGCTTTTTGATGTAGTTTGCATTAAGTACAGCAAATTCAGAGGCACGAGTAAGTCCTTCGCCGCCAAGACGTAGCACATAGGCATAGGCTTTTAAAAGTACACTAAAGCTGCCATAAAATGGCGCTATATAACCAATGCTCTTTGGGTAGTCGTACTTTAAGTAGAAGCTACCATCATCCTTTTTTTGCACGCGTGAAACAGGCAAATAAGGAGTAAGGCGAGCAGAAACACCCACTGGTCCTGCACCTGGGCCACCACCACCGTGTGGTGTACCAAGGGTTTTGTGTACATTCCAGTGTACAACGTCAAAGCCCACATCACCTACACGCATCTTACCCATGATAGCATTCATATTAGCGCCATCATAATATAGTAAAGCATCTACGCGGCGTAGTTTTTCTACAATAGTTGGTAAGTGTGTTTCAAAAAGCCCAAGAGTGTTGGGGCAAGTCATCATAACAGCAGCTACATCATCTGTTAAGGCAGCTTCTAGTGCTTCTGGATCAATAATACCATCTTTAGAAACAATATTTACTACTTCATATCCGGCTAACACAGCTGAGGCAGGGTTTGTCCCGTGGGCTGCGTCTGGGCATATGACTTTAGTCTTTTTATTGCCTTTGTCACGATGATATGCGGCAATAAGCATGGCACCGGTAAATTCACCATGTGCGCCTGCCATAGGCTGTAAGGTGTAGGCATCCATGCCGGTAATCTCGCATAAAAGACGCTCAAAATCCCAAATGCACTCTAGCGCACCTTGGGTATAATTTTCGCCACCTTTAATTTGAGCAATGGCAGGGTGTAGTGAAGCAAAACCTGATAAACTTGCAATGTACTCTGTAAATTTTGGATTGTACTTCATGGTACAAGAACCTAAAGGATAAAAATTACCATCTACACTAAAATTAAGTTTAGAAAGTGCCGTAAAGTGGCGCACTACATCTAATTCTGAAAGTTCAGGTAAATCAAGTGGTATTTTGCGAAGCAAACTATCTGGTAAAAGTTCCTTTGCACTTACACTTGCTTTTTCCGGCATGCAAGCTCGACGCCCAGAAATGGATTTTTCAAAAAGTGTTTTCATTTGAGTTCTCCCTTTACGATTTCCATAAGGGTATCTATTTGTTCATGGGTGTTTTTTTCTGTGCAGGCAAAGAGTAATACATTTTCTAAATCATTATAGTAAGTGCTCACAGGGAAGCCAACTGCAAAACCTTTTTCTAATAGTTTTTTAGCTAAAGTTTCAGCTGGTACAGGCAAGCGCAAAGCCACCTCATTACCATAAGGTGCATCAGATAATAAACTTACACCGGGAAGTTTGGTCCATTGTGAAACAGCATAGCGAGTATTTTCCATACCACGCAAAGCTACACGCTCTAAACCTTCAGTGCCAAGTAAAGACATATGCACTAAACTGCGCAAGGCGCACAAGGCTTGGTTTGAGCATATATTAGACGTAGCCTTGGCACGACGTATGTGTTGTTCACGTGCTTGTAATGTTAAAACATAGCCTGTTTTACCATCAACGTCAGTGGTACGTCCAACTATGCGTCCTGGAAATTGACGTATAAGGTCTTTGCGGCAAGTCATAATGCCAAGATATGGACCACCAAAAGAAAGTGGCATGCCAAGAGCCTGACCATCAGCCACTGCTATGTCGGCATTCATTTCACCAGCTGTTTTTATTATGGCTTGCAATACCGGATATACAGAGATAATGGAAAGAGCTTTTTGTGCTTTAACGTGAGCAAAAAGTGCAGTGTAATCTTCAATGCTACCAAAAAAGTTGGGATTTTGTACCACAATGGCAGCACATGTATTGTCAACGGCTTTGGTAAGTCCGTCCATATCTGGGCGTCCATCTTTATGTGGAACTTCTTGTATTTCCACATCTAAATTAGCACAATATGAATGAACCATACGTCGCCAAATGGGATTAACACCCTCATCAATAATAATTTTGCTGCGGCGTGTTTGGCGTATAGCCATCATCATAGCTTCAAAAATAGCTGAACCACCGTCATATACAGAGGCATTAGTACAATCCATACCTAAAAGGCGAGTTATAGCCGTTTGAAACTCAAAGATAGCTTGCAAAGTGCCTTGTGAAGATTCTGGCTGATAAGGAGTGTATGCAGTATAAAATTCACCCCTTGAGGTGAGAGCGTCAACTGCTTTTGGTATATAGTGGTCATAAAAACCTGCACCTAAAAAACTAACTACATTAGGAGAATTTTTGGCGGCAAGCGTTTCTAATTGATGGCATACATCTTCTTCAGTGCGTCCTTTGGGTAAATCAAAAGATTGTGGACGCATGGAAGGTTGTATGTCTGCAAAAAGATCATCCATTGTTTTTACGCCAATGCAGTCTAGCATTTTACGTAAGTCATCATCTGTATGTGGAATATAAGGCATGATTTTACCTCTATTATATACAAAACGTCAAATTTTACAATTTGACGTTAGCATTATTAATGTTTTTCGTTAGCGCATAATTCTTCATAAGCCGCTGCGTCTAAAAGACCTTCAGCTTTTGCCGTAAGCTTAATACGAACCATCCAACCATCTGTAAAAGGCGCTTTATTTACAAGCTCAGGGTTTTCATTCAAAGCTTCGTTAACAGCTATTACTTCACCACTTGCAGGTGAATAAAGTTCACTGGCAGCTTTTACAGATTCAATAGCACCAAATTCTGCATCGGCCTCTATGGTGTCACCAACTGACGGAAGATCCACGTAAGTTATGTCGCCAAGGGAAGTTTGAGCAAAATCAGTGATGCCGATAAGGGCTTCATCGCCTTCTACTTTTAGCCATTCGTGTGAAGTGTGATACAATAAATCTGTAGGGTTACTCATGGTACAAAACCTCCAAAAAAAATTTTATAATTTTATACGTGCAGTGCCTTTTGTGTAAAAAGGCAATTCCACTACTGCAGCAGGCAAGGATGCACGGGCAGTTTTAACAGCAAAATCTTTAATTTCTGCATGGGCAGCGTCTACCCAAGCAAATGCAATAACATAACCCAAGGAGGGTGCAAAAGAACCACTTGTTACACGCCCAACTTCTGTACCGTCGGTTAGTGTAAGTATGTCACCTTCACGAGCAGCACGGCGGCCCTCAATGCGCAAAGGCATAAGCACTTGACGTACGCTTGATACTCCAGCATGACCTACATAGGGCACAGTGCTGGTAAGCATTTTGCCCATACCAGCTTCGGTTGGATTGTGATTTGTGTCAAGCTCATGTCCATACAATGGTAAACCAGATTCAAGGCGCAAAGTATCACGTGCACCTAGTCCGGCAGGTTTTACACGTGTATCTTGCAAAAGTTTTTCCCAAAGAGGCAAGGTAAGATCCCAAGGGATGTAAAGTTCATAACCCAATTCACCAGTATAACCTGTGCGGCTTACCATAACTTGTTGGCCCATAAAGTCTACATGCATAAAGGCAAAATAACCTAAATCTCTGAAAGACATGGAAAAAAGGTCTTCTAAAATGTCAATGGACTTAGGTCCTTGAAGGTCAATTTTGCCAGTTTTTGTTGAAATATCTTCAAGTGTAATGCCTTCTGGCATACGTGCCTTTAATGCTGCAAAATCGCTTGCAGTACATGCGCCATTGACAACCAACATAAAGCTGTCAGTATCCATGCGATAGGTTATGAAGTCGTCTAATATATTGCCTTGTTCGTTTAGCAAGAAACCATAACGGCATTTTGAAACTGGTAATTTTTCAATATTTTGGGTAACGGCAAGGTCAAGGGCTTTGGCAGCACCTTCGCCATAAAGCAAAAATTCACCCATGTGACATATATCAAATATGGATGCCACTGTGCGGGTGTGTTCATGCTCGGCCAAAATACCTTCATATTGAATGGGCATATCCCAGTTGGCAAAATTTGCCATTTTGGCACCATGGGAACGGTGCCATGCAGTTAACGGGGTTTCAAGTAATTGTGACTCATCCATGCTGAGAAACCTCCTATGCGGATTAGAAAAAACAGTAAAATGGTGTTTAAAAAATTGGGCCTCACAAAGTCTCTTAGACTCCATGAGACCCTATTGCATGCATTTATTAAATGACGCTTTGCGCTATATTAACGTAACAAGTATGGAATTTCAACCCACAAAGCTTTTTTGGGGCATTCTACTTCACATGGTAAGCAGAACCAACAAGTACGATTTTTACCGCAAGGGCCTCCGCAAGACAGACAACGTGATGCTTCATCTTGCGCTTGTTTTTCAGTTAAAACGCCTTCTAATGGCTCATAATCTCCCACACCTCTGCAAGTGAAAATTTGTGCTTCTTGGCGTTTTGCTGTGGATTCGTCAGTATGATCAATGTCAAATTCTGTTAAGAATGGTCCAGGGTAGGAACGTTCAAAACGTAGATGCTCATTTTTGACAAATCTGTCAGCAGAAATAGCTGCTTCACGTCCCAAAGCCATTGCTCCAATTACAGAACCTGGGCCTTTGAGGTAGTCACCAGCAACAAATACCTTACTATCCTTGCATTGTAGTGTTAAGGCATCTATTTGGTAAATGTCATCCAAGGTAAATGGGCTATTGGAAAGAATTTCGCTGTCGCGATCTGCACCAATGGCTATAATAACCGCATCAGCTTCAACAGATGTAATTTCACCACCGTAGCACGGATTAAATATACCATTTTCATCAAACACAGCTTTACAAATTTGTGTGTTGATATGTGTAAGTTTTCCGTTTGTTCCTTCAAAGCCCTTTACGCCATTGCTTGGCATAATAAGAATACCGTCACGTTGTGCTTGACGTAATTCTTCAGGGAAAGCTGGTAATTCACCTTCCTTTTCTAGAGCAAGCATGGTTACGCTTTTTGCACCTTGTCTTATGGCTGACATTGCAGCGTCAACTGCCATATTACCACCACCGCAAACAAATACATTACCACTCAATTTTGGTGCAGTACCTTCGCGGCACTGAGAAAGGAATTCTAGTCCTTTATATACGCCTTCAAGGTCTTCACCGGGAACGCCTAGACTTTTGCTCTTCCATAAACCATTGGTCAGAAGAACAGCGTCGTTGTCGTCCATTAATTGCTGTAAGGTCACAGTTGTACCAATTGCTGTGTTACACTTAAACTGAACGCCAAGTTTTGGCAAGATGGCAATATCACGCTCCAAAACTTCCTTTGGCAAACGATAAGCAGGAATACCATAGGCAAGCATGCCACCAACACTGCTCTTACTTTCATAAACAACAACATTGTGACCACTAACTGCTAAGTCATAAGCAGCAACAAGACCAGCTGGTCCGCCACCAATAATAGCTATGTTTTTGCCGGTGCTTTTGGCAACTTCAGGCATTGGTACTTCATGCTTTTCAGAGAAGATGAAGTGCTTTAATGCACGAATAGAGATTGATTCATCACTTTTGCCTTTTTCGCATTGTTGTTCACAAGGATGGTTACATACTGTACACATAACTTCTGGAAAAGGAAGTTTGTCACGTACAACCTCTCTCGCTTCGGCATACTGACCTCGCTTGATTAGTTGTACGTAACCTTGGACATTAACACCCATTGGGCACGCTTGGCGGCATGGTGCCAAATTTAAGCGGATGTTGTCCAAAATACAACGGTCGGCGCATCGTCCACAGAAGATGCATTCGTCTTTATCAATTTTTATATTGTCTTCATAACTTTCAAGATAGCTTGGACTCATTTTTTACCCCCTTTCCGGCATACGTATAATATCTTTGTATGTTACTTTAACATCTGCAGGATTTTCACCCATTGTTAAAACAATGTGCTTAGTCCATTCTGCGTCGTTACGTTCGGGGAAATCACTGCGATAGTGCCAAGGATGCCAACGAGACTCACGGCGTTCTAAAGACGCTGTAGCACTTAATGTTGCACACTGTATGATATTTTCAACTTCCAAACACTTGAAAAGATCGTGTTCATTTTCAATACGTACCATAGTGTTGATTTCTTCACGGAAACGATTCATCCACCATAAAGCCCGATTAAGCTTGTATTCGTTTTTAGGTGGTTTTAAGTAGTCACCGATAATACGACGAACTTTGAATTCAAATTCTTCAATGGAAATTGGATTTTTCTTTTGTGCTCTGCGAGCTTCAAGCTTGTCTATAACTTCTTGTACGCTTGCATGGTCAACTTCTTCATGTTCTACTTCTGCGGTGCGAAGAGTTGCATTTTCAGCACTAATTTCTCCATAAACAAAAGCACCTGATAAGTGACCACGCGCACATAATGATGTGTCACCAGCTGCATATAGACCAGGGATAGTTGTTTCGCCTTTTTCGTTAATGCGAACACCAGTTAAGCCATGCCCGCCACACAAAAATACTTCAGTTGGCCAAAGTTCAATTTCACCAGTACGGAAGTCATTGTTGCGACCTGCGTGGAAACGCTCAGAAGCCGGGCGCTCAGTGGTGAATAAAATTTCTTCAATACCCTTGATGGTTTCTTCAGGCAAATGCTTAAGTTTAATGCGCATTGGACCTTTGTCTTGAAGGTGCTCCGCAAACATTGTCTTAATGGATGGGTGTCCTTTATCACGACGTTCGTCAAAAGCGTTGAAAAGGTGCGCACCACGAGTAAGGGTAATGTAAAGTAAAGGTGCGTTAATGTCTTTGGTGATATAATATACAAGGGTGTATTCAAAGCCGGATAATTCAGCACCTGCTCTGTAGGCTAACATATAACCATCACCAGTATTGCCTGGGAAGTCATAAACACCATAAAGGTGGCCATTGTCTGGAAGACCAAAGCGTGCTGTACCACCAGCACTCAAAATTACTGATTTTGCACGTATGACAGAAATTTCGCCTGAACGAATGTTTATGCCAATGGCACCGCATACCTTGCCATTTTTTTTAAGTAATTGTAATCCCATTGTGCGATTCATTACTCTTGCACCTAGATCACGTGCTTTATCAGCAATAAGGCGTTTAAGCTCAGGCTCTTTCATGGTTACGCAAAAACGTCCTTTGGGGTGAACTTGAAGTACTTCGTACTCTCCGTCATACTTTGGGAAACATACTCCCCAATCTACAAGGCGCTGCATGGTTTCATAGCTACGCTCAGCCATGCGGTAATTAACTGGTTCATCCATAATGCCTTCACAGCTTATGCCGTTGCCTTCCACATACTCTTCCGGTGTGCTTAAGCCAGGTAAGGCTACAATGTTCATGGCATCCATACCTCTGGCAATACAGCCTGAGTATTGTATGTCCCCTTTTTCAAGAACAAGTACATCCTGCTCGGGGTTCATTTCTTTTGCTCGAATTGCTGCCATGGCACCAGCACTACCACCACCGATGATCAAAATATCGGTATCTATGATAGGATAATCGTACTTCATAGAAGTCCTCCCTTGTTATTACATCCCTAATGTTAGAGATAGACGAAATTGTATGTTGGCGAATCTCAGTACGCCTTTGAAAGTGATATATACGTATATACCATTTTTTGTCAACAGAAAAATGAAAAAATAGATGAAAAATTATAATGCATAAAATGAAGTCATTATAAATGACTGCAGAGTGCTGACAAAGTCAGCACGACCCGAT
>CAYJPT010000049.1:0-15399 GCA_964372165.1 uncultured Desulfovibrionaceae bacterium
TTGCCTACTTTGCACGCCGAATGAGAGCAAAAAACCACGTTTTTTTGCGTCCCACAGGGCGAATGAAGGCAGTGTGCCTTTCTGATTTATTCTGTTTGCAGAATAAATCAGCATTTCCTTAACAATTCAAGTAACAAGGTAAACCATGAACCATATGCTAGAATCACTTTTGAATGGCATCTTAGAAGTAAACAAAACATTAGAAGTTGCAGCTCAGTCACATTTAGATAATCTTACCAAACCACTTGGTAGCCTTGCTCGTCTTGAAGAATTAGCCGCCCAAATTTATTGTATTCAAAAAGGTCAAACACCACTCCAAATTGATAAAGTACGTATGTTTACTGTAGCTGCTGACCACGGTATTGTGGCAGAAAATATTGCTTCATACCCTCAAGAAGTCACCAGACAAATGGTTATGAATTTCTTAGCTGGGGGCGCTGGTATAAATGTATTATGTGCAACAAATAGTATAGATTTAAGCGTTATTGATGCAGGTTGTGTTGGCGGACCTTTTCAAGATCATGAAAAACTGATTAGCCTTCGCCTTGGAGAAGGAACAAATAACTTTGCCAAACAGCCTGCCATGACAAGAGAAATATGTATCAAGGCTTTAATGAATGGTGCAGAACTTGCTATTGAGGCAGCCAAGCAAGGCTATAAAACTATTTGCATAGGTGAAATGGGTATTGGCAATACAACAGCAGCCACTGCAATTTTTTGTGCAATTTTTGATCTTGACCCCAAAGATATTGCCGGCCCAGGGGCAGGAGCCAGCGCTGAATTAATAGCTCACAAAGCTCAAACTATTAAAAAAGCCCTTGAGCTTCATGAGGATTCCATAAAAAATGGTGATGCTGTTGATTTATTAGCTCATGTTGGAGGATTTGAAATAGCCACCATGGCCGGAATAGCTCTTGGTGCAGCCAAAGCTGGCCGTGTGCTAGTAGTTGATGGTTTTATTTCATGCGCAGCCTATGTGGCTGCAAGAAACATTTGCCCAGCTGTAGAAAATTATGCTATTTTATCTCATGCCTCTGCTGAACCTGGCTTTGTACATATCCTTAAAGCATTAAATAATGCTAAACCTTTATTGCACTTAGATTTGCGCCTTGGAGAAGGTACAGGCGCAGCTCTTGCCATACCAATATTACGTGCTTCTGCAGCAATTTTTAATGATATGGCAACCTTTAATGATGCAGGAGTGACCGATAAAACATGCCACTAAATTCTACGCCAACTCTTAAACTAAAAGCTGTCACACGTAACTTTAATGTACAACGTGGAATTTTTAGTGAGCAAGCACAACTGCGTGCTGTGGATGCAGTTGACCTTTGCGTAAATGAAGGTGATAGCCTTGGTTTAGTCGGTGAATCTGGATGCGGCAAATCTACCTTAGGGCGAATCATTGTAGGATTGCTTTCACCATCGTCTGGGCAAGTTCTAATTGATGGACAATCTTTTTATGATGAGCAAGGTAAAGTAAACCTTAATCATGTTGCACAAATGGTCTTTCAAGATCCATTTTCTTCACTTAATCCTCGCCTACCCATTGGACATTCCATAGTAGAACCATTAATTGTTCAAGGCATAGAAACTTCACAACGCCGTATTCAAATGGAAGAGATGCTTAATCTTGTCGGTTTGCTACCAGAACAAGCCAAACGCTATCCCCATGAATTTTCCGGGGGACAAAGGCAGCGTATTGCTGTGGCACGGGCACTTATAACACGCCCCAAGGTTTTAGTTTGCGATGAGCCGGTATCGGCCCTTGACACATCGGTGCAAGCTCAAGTCTTAAACCTACTTTGCGATGTGCAAGAGCGTTTTAAACCTGCCAGCATATTTATTTCGCATGACCTTGCTGTGGTTGGCTTTGTATGCGCACGCATGGCAGTTATGTATCTTGGACGTGTAGTAGAAGAAGCTTTACGACAAGAAATTTTTGAACATGCAGCACACCCATACACGCAAGCATTACTAGCCTCCATCCCCTCACATGATCCTGAACAGCGCATACAAATGGCACCGTTAAGAGGTGAACTGCCAAGTCCCCTAGCACCACCTACAGGCTGTACATTTCACACTCGTTGCCCTAAGGCTCTTGAAATATGCAAAAATCAAGTACCCGCATGGTATGAAATAAGCCCTTCACATCGTGTACGTTGCCATTTATACAATTGAAAATATCTGCCAATAACTTTAATTAAAATATCACCTAAAAATGATTTAGGTGGTATTTGGATTATAAAAATTATGTTTGCATACATATAAACGATACATTATTGCGTATAGTATTTTGCTGTAAATGCTACATCATTGTAATAAAAAATTGACTTTAAAAAATTTTAGAACTAAATATCAAATGCGTTGATTTTCAAACAATAAGACTCCTGCACAATTCATTGTGCAGAGGGTTTTGGAGCGTTGACTCTAGTCAATGCGACCAAAAATCAAAAAGAGGCGGAGCTTTGCTTGCCCGTTAAATGACTGATTTTTGTGCCTTTTAGTCCTGCATCGCAATTTTAATTTTTTTTGTAATTTTTAGTAAAATTGCACTCAAAAATAATTATGCAGGGCTCTTATAATACTAGAAAATTTCGGAGCCATCTTTGATTCCATTTAACAAGCCATATATGACTGGTAAAGAGCTTTTTTATATAGCAGAGGCCCACTTTGGAGGAATACTTTCAGGTGATGGACCTTATACTAAGAAGTGTCACACTTGGCTTGAGGAAAATGTGAGCTGTGATAAGGCTTTGCTTACACATTCTTGTACAGCGGCTTTAGAAATGGCGGCTTTGCTTCTTAATATCACCCATGGTGATGAGGTCATTTTACCTTCCTATACCTTTGTATCCACTGCCAATGCATTTGTACTTCGTGGTGGAGTACCAGTTTTTGTAGACATTCGTGAAGACACTCTAAATATTGACGAAAATCTTATTGAAGCTGCTATTACTCCCAAGACTAAGGCCATTGTGGTTGTCCATTATGCCGGTGTTGGCTGTGAGATGGACACTATTATGGACATTGCCAAGCGGCATAATATCAAAGTGGTTGAAGATGCAGCTCAAGGCATTATGGCTAAATATAAAAACCGCCAGCTTGGTAGTATTGGTGATTTTGCAACTCTAAGCTTTCATGAAACCAAAAATATTATTGCTGGTGAAGGTGGGGCATTGCTTGTTAATGATAAAGAAATGGTGCAACGCTCAGAAATCATACGCGAAAAAGGCACAGATCGTAGCCGCTTTTTCCGCGGTCAAGTAGATAAATACACTTGGCAAGATATTGGTTCATCATTCTTACCGGGTGAGATTATTGCTGCATTTTTATGGGCCCAGTTTGAAGAGGCAGACAATATTAATCTTATGCGACTAAAATCTTGGATGGCCTATGACACGTTATTAGAGCCGCTAGAAAAAGATGGCCTTATTCGCCGTCAATATATCCCTGAAAGTTGCAAACATAATGCCCATATGTATTATATTATTTTACCAAGGAATATAAACAGACAAAGAGTTATTGAGTATCTAGGCGAACAAAAAATTAATGCCGTATTTCATTATGTTCCTTTACATTCATCACCAGCTGGACAGAGGTTTGGGCGTAGCAGTGGATCGCTTGAAGTGACTGATGATTTGTCAGCACGCCTTATTCGCTTGCCCTTCTATACACGCATAAGTGTCGAAAAACAGATTCGAGTGGTTGAAATGCTCGAGCAAGCTTTGAAAAGTCAACTGGCATGAAAAAAGTTGCCATATTACAATCTAACTATATCCCATGGAAGGGATACTTTGACCTTATCGCCTCCGTGGACGAATTTATTTTATATGATGATATGCAGTATACAAAAAGGGATTGGCGCAATCGTAATAAAATTAAGACTCCGCAGGGGCTTTTATGGCTAACAGTTCCTGTAAAAGTTAAAGGTAAATACTTTCAAGAAATAAAAAATACAGAACTTGCCAGTATGAACTTTTCCAAGCAGCACTGGGCGTCCATGGAGCAGCATTATAAAAAAGCGGTGCATTTTTCTGAAGTGGCGCAATGGCTTGCTCCACTATATCAAGTTGAATATTATACTGTCACTGAGCTTAATAGTGCTTTTATAAAAGCTATATGTGCATATCTTAACATAAAAACACTTATTACCACATCTTCGGATTACAATTTGATTGACGGAAAAACAGAAAGACTTGTTGACCTATGTAAGCAGGCAAATGCCAGCGAATATATATCAGGCCCGTCTGCAAAAGACTATGTAGTTCCGGAGCTTTTTGAAGAGGCAAATATTAAACTTACTTGGTTTGATTATGCCGGATATCCGGAATATCCCCAACTATGGGGGGATTTTGAACATGGGGTGAGCATTGTAGACTTACTCTTTAATTGTGGTAAAGATGCGCCTAAATATATGCGTTATGTAAAATAGGAAATATTTTGTTAGTTTATTTAAGAAAACAATATCAGCATATAACTTTTTCATTGATTTTGAATGATTTTAACATTAGATGTATATTTTCTTCCGTGAAAATTGATAATGCCTCAAACATAGGCCTTTCCCTGCGTGGACATTTTACGGAATAAACCATACCCTACTCAATCTATGTTTACACAGTTGATTAAAAAGAAAAAAGTATGAAATTATCTATCGTAACTACACTATATAAATCTGCCGCCCATATCGAAGAATTTCATCGCCGTGCTTCTGCTGTTGCTCAAGAATACGCAGGCGATGATTATGAAATCATCATGGTTGATGATGGCTCACCAGATAATAGCCTTGAGATTGCCATACGCCTAACCGAAAATGATAGTCACCTAAAAGTAATAGAACTTTCACGTAATTTTGGGCATCATAAGGCTATAATGACAGGTATTATGCACGCACAAGGCGAGGAAGTCTTTCTAATTGATGTAGATTTGGAAGAAGAACCAGAGTGGCTAATCCCCTTTGCCGAGGAGAAGAAAAGGCAGGGTGCAGATGTTGTCTATGGGGTACAAAAGAGACGCAAAGGTGGATGGTTTGAACGCTGGAGCGGGGGGCTTTATTATAAAATATTTAATGCACTTTGTAACATTGATCACCCCGTAAACCCAATCACGGTAAGACTTATGACTAAAAAATATGTTGAAAATTTGCTCTTACATCTTGAGCAAAATATTGTGTTTACTTGTTTATGTGTCATAACTGGATTTAAGCAAAGCGCATTTGTGGTAACAAAAAAATCATCTTCCCAAACTACTTATAGCCTATCAAAAAAAATAGCTCTGGCTTTTAATACAATTACATCCTTTAGTGATTCGTTTTTGCGTTTGATTTTTTTGGCAGGTCTATCAATATCTATATTTTCATTTATTTTTCTACTCTATATGCTTTACCAAAAAATGGTTATAGATAGCGTTTTGGATGGTTGGACATCTGTCATGATTTCAGTTTGGTTTTTGTCAGGCGTTATATTGCTTGCCATTGGTATCATAGGTGTTTACTTGTCAAAGATTTTTGTCGAAACTAAAAATAGGCCGTACTCAATTATTAGAACAACCTACACCATGCGAAGGATAAACTAAGCATGAATAGTAATATTAACTCACATTATGAAGAGTTTTGGGCCAAAAATACTCTTTTAAATGTATATCCCACTGAAATGGTTGTGCGCATTTTTTTGGCAAAATATCCTGAACTTAATATGCAAAAACCTAAAAAAAACTATAAAGTTCTGGATATTGCATGTGGGGATGGAAGAAGTACTGTCTTTTTATGCCAACAAGGATATGACGTTTATAGTACTGAGATCAACCAAGGAATTATTGAGACTACAGGAAAAAGACTTAAGGCTCTTTCCCTAAAAGCAGATTTACGAGTTGGTAGAAATTCATCATTGCCTTTTGAAGACGGTTTTTTTGATTATATTTTAGCGTGTCATTGCTGTTACAATGAAAATGACATCAAAAAATACTTAGAACCCTTTTTTCAGAATTTTTCTTTTGGGCATACTAATAATGAATATTTTGGGATTAATGAAAGACTTTTTTGGGTTGTGTGTGAAAAAAGTAGATTAGTATGAGTGTGAGTATGAGTATGTATATATGTCCTCTTGATGGATGCCAAAAAACACTTGCAGAAAATGCGAATAAAGAATTAGTTTGCGCTTGTGGAGCAAGGTACGTATATCAAGTTAATGGTACAGTTTTGGTTTTTTCTCATGCTGGGGAGGGTTGTAATGAGTTTAGCGTAGCAGAAGCATCAGAACGTGACAATAACCATCTTCATTATTTATTTAAAACTTACAACACAACTAATGAAGAATTTAGAAGAAAAATTACATCTCCTTTACAAATAACATCAGGCGATACCGTCCTTATTACTGCTGCAGGTTCTGGGCATGATATTCCTTATATTGTAGAAAAATTACAGGGAAGAGGAACAATATATGCCCAAGATTTTTCTATCGACATGCTTAACGTTGCCATAGAAAATTGTAAAACTTTGCAAACTGATACATTAAAAATACATTTTTCTATTTCTGATGCTGTTTCATTGCCTTTTGCCACAGATTTTTTTGATGCTGCTTATCATTATGGAGGCATCAATTTTTTTTCAAATCCACAAAAAGGTATTGCTGAAATGGTGCGAGTTGTAAAGGACGGTGCCAGTGTAGTCTTTGGCGATGAAGGTGTAGCTCCATGGTTAAAAAATACCGACTACGGGAAAATGGTTATTGAAAATAATCCACTATATATATGTGAAGCTCCTCTTGCTTTATTGCCGCAAAATATCAGAGATGTTAATATTACGTGGGTTTTGGAACATGTACACTATCTAATCTCAATGAAAAAAGATGCATCTTTTCCGCGAGCTAATTTTGATGTAGAGCATGTGGGTATTAGAGGTGGAACCATGCACAAAAGATTTCATGGAAAATTAGAAGGTATTGCACCTGAATTGCGTGATTTGTTATATACTAAAGCACGAGAAAAAGGTTTGTCACGAGTAGAAATATTAGAACAAATTATTACCTCTTACCTTGGTGGAGAGCAAAATGCTTCATAATTTTGTACAAAATAATCGACCATTTAATTGGGTAAAAAAAGGAATAATTCCTATCAAGGCGTATGAGAATTATACTCACAAATCCCTTCCAACTACTATTCACTACAGGGATAATATCTTTGTATTAGCTTTTGTGCAAAGAAATGAAATGGGAAAATCGCATACGTTTCTTACCAAGATAGCAGTGGAGAATGAAAGTATAAAAATTTTAGAAGAACCTAAAAAAGCTTTATGTCCTGGCAAAATTGGTAGCTTTGACATGGATGGAGCTATTTCCTGCTGTTTTATTACACATCAAGGCAAGACCTATTTATATTATTGCGGTTGGCAAAACCTTTTAGGTGGGCTTTGGTCATGTAACACAGGGCGTGCCATATTGGATTTTGATAGTTTAAGTCTTCAACGTGAATTTGATGGGCCTGTTGTCTCAGCCAACCCCATGAACTCCACTTGTGCTACTGCTACTGTGTTTTATCATGTTGGGGACGTGATGCATACTTTATATAATTCTATTTTAGAGTGGACGGAGCAAGAAGGTGGTTCTTTACGGCCTCTATACGGTTTGCACCATGCCACTTCCATTGATGGTGTACGATGGAATTATTCTAAAGAATTATGCATTCCTTTTGCAGATGAATATGAATATGCCTTTGGTCGTCCTTCTGTACTCTTTGAAGACGGGGTTTATTATCTGTGGTTTGCCTGTAGAGCCACAAAAAATACCTCAACCTATAGGATGGGATTTGCACATTCTGTGGATGGAATTAATTGGGCACGTAATGATAAGATTTCTGGCATAGATGTATCTCTTAGCGGTTGGGACTCAGAGATGATTTGTTATCCTTGTGTATTTAAACATGAGAATAGGTACTATATGCTTTATAATGGAAATGATTATGGTAAAACTGGAATTGGTTTAGCCGTTTTAGAGGAAGACTAATGCAAAAAATAATTTTAGCAGGCAATGCCGTTACAGCGGAAATTTTATATGCTTATCTTACACAAGACTCACGATATTCAGTATCAGCTTGTGTGGTTGATGATGACTATATCGATTCTGCTACCATGAAAGAAGTTCCGTCTGTGGGTATATCCAATGTAGTTAAGGATTATCCCCCTACAGAATATAAAGTAATTATGGCTATGGGCTATGATAATATTAACCGTGTGCGAGAAACTACATTTTTGAAGTTACAAGAACTTGGTTATATCATTGAAACTTACGTGCACCCTGATGCCAAAGTTTATACTACCAACCCCATTGGCATTGGATCAATCATCTTACCCTCTGCCGTTTTAGAGCCGCATACAACAATCGGACAAAATACTCTTATATGGTGCAATGTTACAGTAGCCCATCATGCTACGGTTGGTGACCACTGTTGGCTTGCATCTGGTGCAGTTTTGTCTGGTAAGGCAGTTATTAGACGTAATTCCTTTATTGGGGTAAACGCAACCATTGTAAATGAAATTGAAATTGGCGAATATAATATAGTTGGAGCAAATGCTCTAATGACTAAGAACACCGCAGAAAAAGCCGTGCACTTGGCTCGTTCTGGTGAGCCTTTCCGCTATTCAGCAGAAGAATATGTGAAATTTTTTGGAGTATAAAGTTGGATAAAAAATTAGCAGATATTTTGGCAGATGTTTTTGGCATGCGTGCAGCAGACATTAATCTTGAGCTTTCAAAGAAAGATGTGGGCACATGGGATTCCTTAAAGCAAATGGATTTGGTGGTAAGCCTTGAGCGTGAATATGATGTAAGTCTTGATATTATGGAAATTGTAGCCATGACTTCGGTGAAAATGATTATGGAAGTTCTTAAATCCAAAGGGATCAGTTTTGAAAATTAATGATGCAGTAACTGTGGTTACAGGTGGTTGTGGTGGACTTGGTCGTGCCATCGCAGACCATTTTTACTCTCTAGGTGCAAAAGTTATTGTGGCAGATTTTAACAGTGATGCCTTACAAAGCTTGCCGCCAGAATATGGTAAATATTGTGTGGACGTAACCTGTGAAAAGTCCGTAAAAAATGCAGTAGTTGACATTATTAAAGCTGAGCAACGCATTGATATATTAATAAATTGTGCAGGGCGCATTGAAAGTGCTCCCTTTGTAAATATTATGAATCCGCAAAAGCTTATGCTTGATTATGCAAGCTTTCGAGATGGCCTTGCCATTAATCTTGACTCTGTTTTTTTAATGACCTCAGCCGTGGTTGAACACATGGTATTAAAGCGTATTAAAGGAAATATCATTAATATCAGTTCAATTTCTGGGCAAGGCAATGAAGGACAAACATCTTATGCCGCCGCCAAGGCCGCAGTAAATGCCATGACTGTAACTTGGGCTAAAGAACTTGGAAGGCTTGGTATTCGTGTAAACGCCATTGCCCCTGGTTTTATCAACACACCTTCAACTCATGCCTCATTATCCGAAGCACAAATAAAGCATATTGTTAGCAATACTCCCTTGCGTCGCCTAGGTGAAGCAGAAGATATAGGCAAAGCCGTAGCCTCTTTGGTGGAAAATGACTTTATGAATGGTGTAATTGTTAATGTTAATGGCGGTCTAACCATTTAAATTTATAATAATGCTGATGAATATCCATGAAGAAGATAAAAAAATTCTCTCCTAGTCTTTATGAGTTTTATAAAAAGGATAATTATTTTTTTCCCCTCATAGGTGCTGTTTTGGAGGGTGTGCAAGATGGTAAAATTTTTGAATTTTCATTTGGCGATGCTCTTTATGTTGAGCACCATTTTGGTTTTGCCCAAATCATAGGAGAACTTTTACCACAGAGTAAAGAAGAATTTATAAGTTATCTACAACAAAAGTCTTTTAGTGTTCCGAAAGTTCGTTTATACCAAGCAAGTAAGGAAAATATCTATCAAAATTTTGATGAAAATACTCATTCAACACGTCAACGCTTTATGATTAAAGACATACAGCCCCTTGCTAGTGGCTATGATATAAGACAAGTTTCTAATAATAATATAGATGAAATTGATGAAGTATTTAAAATAGTAGGTCTTTTTTGGAACACTAAGGTTGATTTTATTAAACATTCCAAGGCACATATCTTGTACGTAAACTCAAAGCCTGTTTCCATTTGTTATGCGGCAGCACTTGCAAATCAATGTGCGGAAATTGATATCTTAACCCACGTAGATTATCGCAAAAAAGGCTATGCAAGCATTGCAGCCAAGGCTTTTATATTGTCTTGCTTGCAAAGAGGTATTACCCCTTTATGGGATTGTTTTACTAATAATGTTGGCTCGATGGTTTTGTGCTCAGCCTTGGGTTTTATACCCAAAACTCCTCCATATAAATTTCTAACCATAGCTAAATAGTATGTACGCACACAATCTTGGATTATACTTTACTAAAGTGGCTAACATTCATGCTCATGATGTTGCTCTTCGTTGTGAAAATAAAAATTATACCTATGCAGAATTGCAAAATTTAGCCAGCCAATATGCACAGCTACTTGTGGAGAATAACTGCCAACAAGGTGATATCATTGCCATTGGGCATACCAAATGCCCACAATCTTATGCTCTAATGCTGGCAGGGCTTATGCTTGGCATTGCCTATGTAAATATAGATGTAACATCGCCAGTGCCTCGCACCTTACGCATTTTAGAAACTAGCAAACCCAAGCTAATTTTCTATGATGATGAGGCAGATAATGCCATCATGCAAAATCTTGCAGACCTTTGTGCTTGCCCTCTTATAGCTTTACATAATTTAAGTGAAATTTGTTTGAATGAACAAAGGCTACAAATATTAGATGACAGAATGCATAAGATAGATGGTGCAAGCATTGCCTATATTATGTTTACATCTGGCTCTACTGGTAACCCTAAGGGTGTTGCTGTAACACATGAAAATTTAATTCATTTTATCGCATGGGGTAAGCAATGCTTTGAAATTAAATCACAAGATATTTTTGCCCAAATAAGCCCCATGTATTTTGATAACTCTGTATTTGATTTTTATATAGCTCTTTTTTCAGGTGCATCCATTGTTCCCATTAGCCGCTCACTACTTACATCCCCCCTTGATTTGGTTAATTATATTGAACAAATGCAATGTACAATTTGGTTTTCTGTGCCATCTATGCTTATGTATTTAATGACAATGAAAGTTCTTAGCCCAGAGCGTTTACCTAATATCCGTTCATTTTCTTTCGGGGGAGAGGGCTATCCTAAGATTGAGCTTAAAAAACTTTATGATACCTATGCCAGCAGGGCAAGGATAGTGAATGTATATGGCCCAACTGAATGCACTTGTATTTGCAGTGCGTACGACCTTGGCTTGGCTGATTTTGAAGATATGGAAGGCTTGCCCACATTGGGGCAACTCAATCAAAATTTTGATTATCTCATCCTTGATGATGAGGGAAATCAAGATAACATTGGGGAGTTATGCTTAATAGGCCCTAACGTTGCCGCAGGCTATTATAATGATATAGAACGCACCAATGCATCGTTTGTAACCATATATTCTTCTGAGCGTTTTGGTAAGCGTATGTATAAAACTGGTGACATAGTGCGTGAAGAAGCTGGAAAATTATACTTTGTGGGAAGAAAGGATAATCAAATAAAGCACATGGGGTATAGAATTGAACTAGAAGAAATAGAACATGCTCTTATACGCATGGATAATATAAATCAAGCAGCTGTAAATTACGAGCGCACGCAAGCACTATATGGGCGAATTATTGCCTATGTAGCAAGTGACCTTGCTTTGGAAAGTGCTCATATTTTAGAACAGATGAAAATTCTTTTACCGTCCTATATGCTCCCCGCCAAGATACATGTTTTGCCAAGTCTCCCTAAGAATGCTAATGGCAAGGTGGATAAACAAGCATTGAAAAATATAAAATTTTAATAGCTACCTCTTCCTGCCCAACACAAACCTTGACCCACCCACAGGCAGGTTAATGCCTAATTTTATACAGAGAAGTTCAAGTTGCATAATTTTACGAAGGATTTTATTTTGCCAGGTGGATATGGTTAATCCACTTTCTTGAGTATTACTTTTGCGAGTAAGCCACATTAATGGAAGAAGAAAAGATACAAAAGATGTACTTCTTATAATTTCAAAGCCAGCTCTTTCCATTTTACTTTGCATTTCGTTTTGGGTGTATCTTCTTATGTGACAAGCTTGTGCGTCTATATCACTCCACATCCACATATGCTGGGGCACAGCAATAAAAACAAAACCACTAGGCTTCAATGAACGATAGATTTCTGCTAAAACCTTTTCATCTTCATCAATATGCTCCAAAACATCAAAAGCACCTATAACGTCAAATTCTTGTGCAAAAGGAATGCGCCTTGCGTCCATTTGTATTAGGGTAGCTGAGCCATGTAGGCGCTTTAAAGCTTCATTTAAGCCCTTAGTATATATTTCACTACCAGTTATGGCAATATCAGGAAATACTTTGCGAACGCCGCTGGACACGAAACCCGTTCCGCATCCAACTTCTAAAAAACTCTGTATATTTGAACAATACTTCTGTAAAAAATAAAGAATAAGCTCATTGCGAGAGCAAAACCAAAAACTAGTGCTTTCGTGTTTGATTAGTTCTTGGAAGGCTTCAAGCGGAAAACCTTCATTTTGTGCTGACAGTTCTGGTGCATAAGATTTGAATCCGTTCAAATTCACAGTATTATGCATACATACAGGACAAGTACTACTCTTTTTATCATTCACCCATTCATGATAACACTTTAAGCATCTTTCCACTTTACTGTCCCCGTGAGATAATTATAATTCCAAGTATAATAAACAAACTACCTATAATTTTATACATATTAAGGGATTCACTCAAAAATAATGCTGAAAACCCGATAACTAAAACATAATTCAACGCCATCCAAGGGTAAGCATAATTGATTTCAAATTTAGTCATGACCATCATCCATGTGATTCCACCTAATAAAGTAGCAAAAAAACCTGAAATAACCCAAGGATTCAAAAATAAATGACCGATAAATAGCACTTTACCTTGTACTGTATCAGGCAAAGTACCCGCCATACTCACTTGCCAGCGCATTATAAGTTGACTGTAAACGCCTAAGAACAATGACAAGAAAATATACAAATGGTCTATAATTTTAGATGATATCATAATTTTTCTTTATATGTGAAATTAAAATTTATATGTTGTTTTAATCAACATTGTAGAGATATATACTATATCGAGCATTTTCCGTAGTGTATTTTTTGTGCAAGTGCAAGCCTATTTCACTAGCATTATCAATTATAACGGATGAAAAAATATACTTAACATTAAATTCATGGCGTAATGCCTGAGTATTTATACGCAATGTATAACCAGTTTCTGGTGTATCGTGATTATACAAGTACATACGACCGCCCCAACTATCATAATAGTCTCTAGCTTTATAATTTACTTCAAATTCTGGTTCAAGTAATTTTCTAAATTTTTTCATATATTTTAATGGATAAACACTCAGATAACCACTGGGAGTTCTTATACCATTGTAAGTTAAAATTGCAGGACTTAAAAGAAAGCCTAAAGCATTTTCACCAGTATATTTAATATCTTTTTTAATAGTTTGAAACAGATTTTCTGCATAATAATCATGAACTGAGGCAAGCTGCCAATGATTGTCAGGAAAAAATCTTTGTGAAGAAGTTCTATTATCTGTCGAAAAGTGTTTTTGCCAAAGTAAAGAATAAGCCGTGGGTGATAAAAAGTTGTAAAATTTCAAATCTCTGTTTAAAAGTTGTACGAATTGAAGACAAAATATGCAAAAAAAACAAATTCCTACTACAGTATGACTAAGCATAAATTTAGGAAGAAAGAAGAAAAACTTTTCACGATTAAATTCATAAAACCAGATGCAAAGAGCTACACCAAATGCTACATACCACAAAAAGCGTGCAAAAAGAAAAAATCTAGCAAAACTAAGGCCTTGCAAGGGAGGTAAAAGAACAGCAAAGATTTCATTTAAAATTTTAGTAGTACCAAGTGCAGCAATAAAAATACAAGAAAGCAAGACCAATGTTGTATAATTAAATATATGCAATGAATTTTTAAAAGTGAAAAATTTTAAAAAAAAGCTATTTATAAAGTCAATTTTGAAGACTTTACCCACAGCATTTATACCAGAAATGATAAAAGTACCCGTAACGACTGGGAGTATAACCGCCCTGTGAACACTTGGCCCGTGGTATTGCCCATTATAGAAATATTCTAAGAATTTGTTTTTTAAAATAATAAGTTGATCAAAAAGAACAAATTCAGAATTTAAGGAAATTGATTTAGTTAATGGCTCACTTAGAATGAATCGCATATAAAAAAGTCGTGCATCTATTACTATATACCCTATTGTTAATATAATAAATCCTACTAATAATGGGATATGCACCTTGCGCTCATAAATTGAAATGCAAATTGTACAAAGTAACCATAATCCTAAAATAAATACTCCTGGTACGCCAAATGATGAAAAAAAAGGATAAAAAATCAATAGCAGAACTTGATAAGGTAATGACGTAGGATTATAGGATAATATTTTAATAAAAAATACAATAATAAAAGGGGTGCTAGCAACTGGAAGAGCCCAACTAAAAAAATTAGGTAAGATACAAAATAAAAATGATGTGCCAAGTAATATTAGTGAACTTGTGTACCGAGGAAGTACTGTTTTGAGTAAAAATAACAGCCCATAATAGGCCAGAACCATTGATACCGCAATATTAATTATATGAGCCCAATAACTTGGAAAAATGGCAAAAATAAATGAAGAAAAATTAAAATTACTACAAAGAAAATATGCACTCGGCATTGCCTCCATTGCGGGAGCTGCTTTGTCAAAAGTAAATAATAGGTTGTTATCTTGAAACATCTTTAAATAAGCAAAGCCAGAATCAAGATAGTCATGCACAGCTAATGGAGTGTGTTCTCCAAGCAAAATTAATGGGAATAATACTATGGTTAATGCTGCAAAACAACAAATATGAACTCCATATTTACCTATAAATAACACCATATACATTAATCCTATTAATTGCAGCCAGTTGACATCATTAAATTTAAATCGCTCAGATTTATAAGCCTATTTTAAATATTTATCAAGTTAATTGATGGTTATCAAAAATGTTATAATATTATAGGCTATTCAAAAAGATAAGAAAGCTGCATTGCAATAAAAAACAGCTTTAATTGAAGTAGTCTAGCCTTAATCGTGCAATTGCCCTACGCTTTTCACCATAGAACACCTGTCGCCTATATTTTGGAGCAAATACCACATGGTATTTGCAGTTCCATTTGGTATGAGCTAAACTCTTTGCGTCACCCA
>CAYJPT010000050.1:0-15133 GCA_964372165.1 uncultured Desulfovibrionaceae bacterium
TTTTTGCAAACTTTTTTACAATTTTCACAAAATTGTACTGAAAAAGTAATTGTGCATGGCCCTTAATATATTAGTCGGCATCTTAAAAGCTTATGTATTTTATATGCAGGGTGTCACTGTAATTGAACTCACAAAAAGTGCCCTTAGTACAATGTATTAAGGGCATTTTTTATATATGCATCTTTTGTAAGTCACATTTCAAAAAACAATGACATCACCAATCAATACAATTATTATGAAGCTGTAATATGGTATTTTGCATTGGAAATTATATTTCCCTGTTTTGTTAAATACACTAAAAGAGCGAGCAAGGCGATAACAACTATAAGTCCAGGAATAAAGCCTGTGCCCACTGTACCAATAGTAATGAATGTACCCACTTGATAGACCAAAAATGCCACAACAAATGCTGTACCAAATTGTAAACCTATGCCAGAAAACAACCACTTTCTGTTTTCCATTTCGGCATTCATGGCACCTATGGCAGCAAAGCATGGGGGAGTAAACAAGTTAAACATAAGATATGCCAAAGCAGCCGCAGAAGTCATACCCATAGTTTCAGCAACGGTTGAAGCACCACTTATAAGGGCTAGTTCCTCTGTGTCAATAAAGTTTGTAATACCATAAACAACTGCTAATGTTCCAACTACATTTTCTTTAGCAATAAATCCAGTAATTGCAGCTGCTGCTAATTGCCACGCGCCAAATCCTAAAGGAATAAGCAAGAATGCAAACGGACTTGCAATAGATGCCAAAATGCTTGTTCCTTCTGCTCCTTCAGCAACAACACTAAATGACCAATCAAATGTTTGCATAATTTGAACAAGAGCGTTGCAAACTAAGATAATGGTAGCAGCTTTTATAATAAAAGCCTTACCACGTGAAAGCGTTGACATGGTGGCTCTAAATAGACTTGGGAACTGATATTCTGGTAATTCCATAATGAAGAAAGAGCGCGCATATTTTTCACCTGTAATAATTTTAACAAGGTATGCTCCAATAATAATAAGTGCTATACCTGTAAAATACATGCTGGTACCAACCCAAGGTGCATCGGCAAAAAATGTACCTGCAAATAGGGCAATTACCGGAAGTTTAGCACCGCAAGGCATAAATGGAGTAAGCATGGCAGTTGTGCGTCTTTGGCGTTCATTTCTGATGGTTCTTGTTGCCATTACACCCGGAATAGCGCACCCTGTGCCAATAACCATGGGTATAATTGATTTACCTGACAGACCAACAACCTTAAAAAATCTATCCATAACTAAGGCAACACGTGCCATATAGCCGCAGTCTTCTAAAAGAGCCAGTAAGAAAAACATAACCATAATAAGCGGTAAAAATCCAAGCACTGCTCCAACACCACCAATTATGCCATCAAGTAAAATCGCACTCAATAATGGGGATACATCTTCACCCAAAGCACCTGCAGCCCATTCATTAAACATATCAATATAGCCAACAAGCCAGTCAGCAATGAAAGTTCCAAGTGTTGTCTGTGAAATATAAAATACCGCCCACATAACACTTACAAAAATTGGAATGCCTAGCCATTTATGAGCTAAGATGCGATCAAGGCTATCCTGCATTGTTTGTGCATTACTATTTGTATTTCGCTTTTCAACTTTATTAACAAGTGTATTTACAAAATCATAACGCTTTTTATCTGCCGCTTTTATTGCGTTTTCATCCGCATTATCAACATTTTCTTGATACGGTGCTGTTTGTTTTTTTCCTTTTAAACCAAGTGCAGTAGAAATAATCTTTTTAAACCCTTCGTTATTGGAATCTGTTGAAATTGTTTCAACCACAGGGCAGCCAAGAGCGTTAGATAGATTTTCAACATCAATAGTGATGCCTTTTTTCTCATTTAAATCAACTTTATTTAGAGCTACAATAACTGGAATACCGACTTCTAAAAGCTGTGTTGTAAAAAACAAAGACCGTGAGAGATTTGTTGCATCCACAATATTAATGATTACATCAGGATTTTCTGTCTTCACAAAATTTCGGGTAATACTCTCCTCCGATGTAAAAGGAGACATGGAATACGCACCTGGTAAATCCACTGCAATAAGGTTTTCTCCACCAGTATAAAGATGCTTCTTTATGCTACCTTCCTTTTTTTCAACTGTAACACCAGCCCAGTTACCAACTTTTTCAATTTTCCCTGTAATGGCATTAAACAATGTTGTTTTACCACTATTGGGATTTCCAGTTAATGCAATCCTCATAACTACCTCCATAAATTGATAGAAAAATATAAATTATTTATCTTTAACAGCCTGTTGCAAAAGTCTACATTCCATAAGTTTAGCCTTAAAATGATAATTCCATAAATTTACTACAGGCTGTTCAAAAAATGTAAAGTGCGAGGAAGACGAAGCTTTTTTGCGGAGGGCGCGTATATAGACATACGTAACGAGAGCAAAAAACGAGTCTGACGATGCAATGTGCACTTTTTCAACAGCCTGTTAATATACAAAAAACTAAATGAGTATGGCTTGTGCTAAATCCATGTCTATGCTGTAACGTGCATCCTTTATTACAACTACAAAATTATTATTAAGCCTTGATATAATAGTAATTGGTTGACCTTCATAACAACCAAGAGAAAATAGAAAGTTCTTCATTTCTTCATCTTCGCCAGTGATGATATCTTTAACTATGTATTTTTTATTGATTTCCCCATCAATTAAGCATTTTGTAGTTTGGTCCTCAAAGTCATTCATAACGTACTCCACTTGCCGTAATATAGTTTAATAAATAATTGAAAAAATTAATGAGTTACGACATGTGTTTTGTGTGGGCCTTGTCACAACTTGCCGAACTTGAACACCCAACACATTTTACTCCCTTTTTCTTTTGCCAAACTATATAACCAATGGCACCACCTATTATGAAAACTATTAAAGCTAACACTACTATATCACTCATAGATGCTCCTCAGATTAAAACGAAATCGATAGTCAATTTCAAATTTTTCACAATATAGCAAACAAAGTAAAAAAAATTTTTAGTTTTTTTAAAAAAAATTTAAAAAAAACTTAAAAACAAAATGAAAGACAAAATGTTTTCGTAAGTTAAATTTTTTTGTATGATTTTAATAAGAAACAAAGACTTCACAAATTTTTTAATTCTTCGCAAGAATTACGAAAATTTTTATTTTAAATTAATTTGTGTATAGTAATTTAATATGAAATTACTCTCTTAACTGCGGGAGCAGTCAAGCACTGCGTAGGCACTTGTGCCCTTTAGAGTATAAGCGCAATTTATTTGCGCTGTTAAGTGCCTAAGCAAGTGTACATTTAAAAAGTTGACATTAGTGATGTCAACTTAAAATACTATAAAAGAAAAGGCGTGCATTAAATGTTTTTTCGCTTTTATCAAAGTGTAGACTAAGCTCACCTTGCATTTTTTTTATCAATTCAGAAACAATAGATAAACCTAAGCCAGATGAAAATTCATTTCTATTTATATCTGCGGTATAAAGCCTTTTTGTAAGAAAGTTAATTTTTGTTGACAAATCTTCTGCAGTAAAATTCTTTACCTCAATAATAACTTTATCTCCATCTTGCTGAAGACTAAGAGTAATTTCTGTATTTTCTATTGCATATTTACTGGCATTATCAAGAAGGTTGTCAAAAACTCTATAAACATATTCTACGTTTACCAATAGTTTTAGTTCATCCAGTTGGGTTACAAAATTAACTGGATATGTTTTAAGTTCCACAATTTGTTTTAACAAAGTTATGATGCTTACCTCTTGCAAATTCATTTTTATATCGTCACTGATGATTTTACTGTATAAAAATAAATCTGAAATTAGCTTTTTAAGTCTTAAAGAGTTTTTTTCCGCTGTTTCAATATATTGATAAGCTTCATCTTTTGTAGATACTTTATTTTTTGCAAGATCTAAATATCCTATGATGGAGGTAAGTGGCGTTCTTAAATCATGAGAAATATTGGTTATAAGCATTTTCCTGCGTAATTCATACGCTCTTTCTTGTTCAATTTTTTGCTTAAGCTCATCCTTTATTTCATTCACACTTTGTGCAAGGCGTGCAAGTTCATTTGAGCCTATGACCGGTATTGAATACATGGCTTCATCATCTGGAAGTTTTTTAATACCTCCCTCAATCAACTTAATATAGGAAACAATTTTAGAAATTATACAAATAGACAAAGTAAAAAAGATAAAAATTGAGAATATTCCAGCGTAAATATGGTGTGTTTCTGAAATCATTACAGATTTAATGGATTGAAATAGGCTTATGCTCCCATTTAGATAAAAATAATGTTCAATACCCACAAGGCATAAAAACAAGGTTATACTTATAATTGTTGATAGAGCCATTTGCAGCAACATTGATACATATAAAGAATAGTTGCTTTTTTTAATCAACACGATAACCTACTCCCCATACTGTTTTAATATATTCAGGGTTTGAAGTATCGTCTTCAATTTTATTTCTAAGGTTTCGAATATGTACAGATACAGTACTTTCAGTATTAAGAATATTAAACTCTCCCCAAACATTTGCGTAAATTTGCTCTAAGCTGTATACTCTTTTCTGATTTTTTAAAAAAAGCTCCAATATTGAAAATTCAATCTTTGTAAGCTTTATCGGAACTCCTTTTTTAGTAAGACTTCTTGCTACTAAATTCATTACCAAATCGTTATAATTAATTATATCTTTATTGGTATCAGTAACGCTCACATAAGAAGGACTTTGTGAATACTGCCTATAACGTCTTATATTTGATTTAATTCTTGCTACTAAGTCGATAGGATTGAAAGGTTTTGTGATATAGTCATCAGCCCCAGATGAAAAGCCTGTAAACTTATCTATATCTTCTGATTTTGCTGTAAGAAAAATGATTGGTAAGTTATATTTCTTACGAATTTCAAAACACGTTTCAATTCCATCCATTTTAGGCATCATGCAATCAAGTAAAACAAGGTCTATTGCATTATTTGTATCGCTCTCCAATATTTCAAGGCAATGTAGACCATTTCCAGCCTCAAGAACTTCATAAGAATCATTTTCTAAATACAATTTTACAAGATTTCTAATATCATTGTCATCATCAACAACTAAAACTTTCATCACATACCTCTTTCAAAAAATCATTATTAATTTGGCCTTTTTTTTAAATTTTGTAAACTCCAAAACTTTATTTGCAATTGATTTTTGTGATGAAGCACTTTTAATCAAAACAATATAATAAATTTCTAAAAATTATGTTTGCATGTGTTTAAAATACGAGATAATTACAAACAGCAATTTTGTACTTTACAAGCACTTTGAATTTTAAGGTATTTTATGAATAACACATTGCAAATTATAGAAAAACTCCCTTTAAGCGAATTAAATCGCCGCCATGACATGTGTCGCAAATTTTGTCTTGAATTGTCTCCCAATATTGATGGGTTAATGATTTTTTCAAGGCTTAATATTTATTATATGAGTGGAACTTTGGCGCATGGTTTTTTATGGCTTCCCATGCAGGGTGACCCTGTGCTTTTTACTACAAGTTCACTTGAGCGTTGCTATGCAGAAAGTCCTTTAAACAACATAGAATTTTTTAATTCTTTTGATGAATGTGTAAAAGGATTTGCATGTAATAATGGTGCAACTAATTTAAAAATTGGTGCGGAAATGGGGGCTTTACCGTGGGATTTATCCAACCAATTGCAAAAAATTCTTGCGCAACACACTTTTATCGGTGCTGATATTGTTTTATCTAAAGCCCGTTCACGTAAAAGTATTTGGGAGCTTAACAAAATACGCATTGCGGGAAAAAGACACAATGAGGCCTTATGTGCACTTATTCCACAAGGGTTAAAAGTAGGTATGAGTGAACGCGATGTTGCTAGACTATCATGGGATGTGTTTTTTAGTGTAGGACATGGAGGCATTAACCGCCTTGGTAACTTAGGAGAAGAATGCTTTTTAGGTCATATTGCTGCTGGTGATAATGGTAATTACCCAAGTCATTTTAATGGTCCATTAGGTCTTATGGGAGACCACCCTGCAACGCCTTGCATGGGTAATGCCAATAGCTTTTGGCAAAAAGGTCAAGTACTAGCTCTTGATATTGGCTTCATCCTTGAAGGATATCATACTGATAAAACACAAGTATATTTTGCCGGAAAAGCTGCAAATATGCCTGACAACATAAAAAAGGCCCATGATGCATGCATTGAAATACAAGATTACGCTGCAAAAGCTTTAAAAGTTGGGGCAATACCATCGGAAATTTGGATTGATGCTAAGAACAGAGCAGAAAAACTTGGTATAAGCGAAGGATTTATGGGACTTGGTAAAAATAAAGTTCCATTTTTAGGGCATGGTATAGGATTAGTAATTGATGAATATCCTGTATTAGCTCATCGTTTTGATGAGCCATTACAAGAGGGAATGACCATAGCCATTGAGCCAAAAGTTGGCATTTCTGGTGTTGGTATGGTTGGAGTTGAAAATACCTTTGAAGTTGGCCTTGATGGTGCTAAATCACTAACCGGTCAAGATTTTGATATAATTTGTGTGGAGTAAGTATGACATTTATAGCCAATCAATTACCACTTTCTGAATTGCACTTACGCCATGAAAAATGCCGTAAACTCTTACAAAAGCATATGCCAAATGCTAGTGGTCTTTTGGTATTTTCACGTACAAATATCTATTATTTAAGTGGCTCAAGAGCAAATGGCATGCTTTGGCTACCACGTGAGGGTAATCCGGTACTAATGGTACGTAAGGGTGAAGATAGATGCCGCTTAGAAAGCCCTTTAAGCAATATAGCGACATTTAAGTCATACTCTAATATCCCAGATATTTGTGCAGAATTTAATGTGCCACTTGGTTCTTGCGTTGCTGCTGAAATGCGTGCTCTACCTTGGTCACTTGCTCAAATGCTTATGGAACGCCTAAAGCACATTGAGTTTACAAGTGGGGATGAGATCCTTAATCAAGCACGTTTTATTAAAACTGAGTTTGAACGCAATTTATTACATAAATCTGATGCGCTGCATTTGCAAGCTTTACAAGAAGAACTTATCACATCAGATCAGCACAATTATCAATTATCGCAATCTAAACAACAAATATGTGTAGGGATGAAAGAGAGTGAAATAGCACATAATATTTGGCATAGATTTTTTGCTCTTGGGCATGGAGGTATGTTACGCATGCATGAACATGGACAAGAGGTTTTTTTGGGTAAGGTGGCAGTTGGAAAAAATGCGCTCTACCCTTCACCCTTTAATGGGGCAATGGGTGTAAAAGGTCAACATCCTTGCATACCTTTTATGGGTTATGCAGGTAGCACATGGAATGGGCAGCAGCTCTTATTATTGGACACAGCTTTTATTTACGAAGGTTATCATAGTGCCACAACTACCACATATTGGGCAGGTACTAGCAATAATATGCCAACATCAATCAAAAATGCTCATGCATGCTGCCTTGAGATTTTAATTGATGTACAAGAAAATCTGCAAAAAGGCTTAACGGGAAATGAGTGCATAACACAAGCCCAAAATATGGCTAAAAAGCATGGTTTTGCTGAGGGATTTATGGGACTTAAAGACAACAAAAGTCTTATACTAGCTTATGGAATTGGCCTAACTTTAGATGAATGTGAAGTTGTCAGTACAGTTGACACTCACTATTTATACGAATTTAGTGCTGGGGCTGTATTTAACATTAATGCCATGATTGCCCTACCTGAATATGGCATGGTAGGTATTAGGCATACTTTTGAGTTAATAAATAATACAGTTAAGGCTTTCCCAGGGCTTGAAAGTAAACAAGACATAGTTTGTTTTGAATAATTATATTTCACTCTTTTTCACTTTCTTTTTTACTGTAATTTTGAACTAAGGCATAAACTTGAGTTAAATTATTTTCATCCCCAAAAACATATATAATATCATCTGGTTGTAATATTGTTTGTGCTTCTGGAGAAGGTATCATTTCTTGGTTACGATGAATTGCAACCACTGTTACACCGTGTTTTTGGCGCAACTCTGACTCAATTAAATTTTTACCGCATAAAAAAGCATCCTCTTCCAAGCGCAATGCATGCACACCAACATGTGGCAAATTATCTAAAAATGTGCTCATATTAGCACTTTGATGCGATACACTTCTTAGCATTGAATAGTTTTCTGTGCGTATTTTATCAACCAAAGCATCTATATCTTGTTTGGGAACCATATACTGATGTAGCACTTGAGAAAAAACTTCTATAGATGATTCAAATTCTTCAGCTATTACATCACATGCACCAAGTTTATGCAAAATATCCACTTCGGCTAAAAACCTTGTACGCGCTACAATGCGTACATTTGTATTAAGTTTTTTTGTTTCAGCAACAGTTGCTTGCACAGCAGCTGGATCTGAAATAACAATGGCTATAACTTTAGCATTGGCTATACCCATATGCTCAAGTACAGCCGGTCGCGAGGCATCACCATAATGTATAGGTTCTTTATCATGATACCGCTTTACAGTATCTGGATTCATTTCTAATATTGCATATGGTATCTTACATTTTTTGGCAGCGCGTGCAAGGTGTTGCCCACTCACACCAAAACCAACTATAATTAAATGATTTTGCAATGCCTGCTCATTTTGTGGGCTATGCACTTCATCTTGATGTGGCTTACCTAGAAATTTAGTTATTCCATTAGCAATACTTGGCGCAAAATGTATTAAAACAGGAGTCAAAAGCATTGTAATAATACTTGTGGCTAAAAAGTTTTGATAACCAAAAGCATCTATAAGACCTGCATCAAAACCTTCATTGGCTAAAACAAAAGAGAATTCTCCAATTTGAGCAAGAGTAAGGGCAACAATGATTGCCGTTTTCAAAGGATATTTTTGAATCAAAACAGCCGGTAAAATGAGCAAGGCTTTAACGAATATGAACAAAATTGTTATTAAAGAAACTGCAACTATATGATGCATTAAAAAATCTACATCAAGCAGCATACCAACAGATATAAAAAATATACTCATAAAAACATCACGATAAGGCAAAATACCTGAAATAACATTCATACTATATTCTGATCGTGCTAAAAATAAGCCGGCTAAAAATGCACCTAATGAAAGTGAAAGACCAAGCCATGTAGTTAAAAGAGCAAGCCCCATGCAAAATACAAGCGTACTTAAAAGCAATAATTCACTAACACGAGTACGCACAATAGCTGCCATGACATGATTTAATCCAAATTGGACAAACAATAAAACAGCTCCAAATACCACAACTACTTTACCTATGGTCCAAAGTGCATCACTAAATGTTGGCTCAATTTGCCCACTTAATAATGGTATCATAAGTAGCATAGGTGCAATCATAATATCTTGAAAGACTAAAATAGCAAGAGTCAGTCTACCGGTTGGTGTATTAGTAGTGCCCTTTTGTTGCAAAAAACGTAAAACTATGGCTGATGAGGACAGTGCTATAAGGCAACCTGCAAAAACAGCAATAGTAAGTTTTTGGTTAAGCAAAATACTATAAATAATTATAACAGCTACTATAGTTAAGCCAATTTGCAAACTTCCACCAATTAGCAAAGGTTTTTTAAGTCTTGCAAGCGCATCACCTGAAAGTTCCATACCAATAGTAAAAAGTAACAAAGCTACGCCAAGTTCTGATAATATATTAATAGAATCCATGTCATTTACTACACCTAACATGGACGGCCCACAAAGAACACCTGTTAATAAAAAGCCCACAGTAGCCGGAATGCGGACCTTGTTACATACAATATTGACAATAATTGATATGAGAAATATTATGATAAGCTCTGTCAAAAGAGGAGGTATATGCATATAATTTACCTTAATTTCAAGTGAATATGCTATGTATACTATGACATATCTTTTATTTTTGCAACCAATGTTCTTACTTGCCATTGTGCATACAAGGAGTTAATAATGCCGAGGACAATTTTGCGCACAATAAAATTATTGCTTGTGGCGATGATTTTTACTTATGGAGTTTTTATATTTATGCAAGATTCTAATGCACATCATGTTGAAAAACACTCAGATGACATAACTAAGCGTTTTGCAGCAGGCTTTCAACGCTTTCAAAAACATTGGTTTTGTGCTGAACATAACATTTATGCAGATTTACAAGAAGGACAAAATCCACTTGCGCTAGTTATTGCATGTTCTGACTCGCGTGTGGACCCTGTTATGCTAACAGATAGTCACCCTGGTGAAATGTTTGTGGTACGCAATGTGGCAAACCTTGTACCACCATATGCACCAGATAGACATTATCACGGTGTCAGTGCTGCTTTAGAATATGCTGTACGACATCTAAAAATAAAAAATATTATTGTTATGGGTCATTCAAGTTGTGGTGGAATACACGCTTTTATGGAAAAACCACATGAAGACGATGAATTTATAAGCGTTTGGATGCAAATTATTAGACGAGCTAAAGAAGTGGTTGAAGCCTTACACCCAAATGCCAGTGAAGACGATTTAGCACATGCCTATGAACAATGGGGAATACGTGTATCACTTGAAAATCTCTTAACTTTTCCTTGGATTCGTAAAGCTGTTGATTCAGGTGAGCTTGAGCTACACGGATGGTATTTTGATTTGCACCAAGGTACTTTGCTGCGTTATGATGAAGAAAGCGATACCTTTGTATCCTTAGTAGATAGTTGCGTAAGAAAAGACTAATAAGGTGTCCTGCACAATTACTTTTTCAGTATAATTTTGTGAAAATTATAAAAAAGTCTTCAAAACAAAAAATTTACAGTGCAGGACTGAAAGGCACGAAAATCAATAGCTTGCGTTGCTCTCTATATCCTTAAGGCTCGTCCCTTGCCTAACGGCTACGGCTTCGCCGCCTCCGGGTAGGAGTCTTAAATAGTGTTTATGAAATCAGCATAAACACTTTTATATATCTTTTAAAATTTAAATCTTAAGAACGTAAAATATAAGGCCTCGCTGTTAAACACCGAGGCCTTATATTTTTTATGTTAAAACAATATACTAAAATACAGTTGAACTATTTACAAATTTTTAATGATCATGTTCATCACTATCACATTCACCTTTCTTACAAGGGAAAAGCACAAAGCACCAATAAGCAGTAAAAGCAGGTAATGTAATAAACATTAACGCATATGCCCAAGTCTTAGTATATAAAAAATACTCATAAAATGTAGTAAATCCTCCGGCAGCCATATTTACCTCCTAGTGGTCATCTCTAAAGTTTGGATGTTCATAAAGTACCGGCATATGATAAACAATAAAACGGTAAGCCGTTACAATAAGTGTCACCACAAAAACAGAAACACAAATTTCGCCTAAACTTGGGAAATACTTTTCTGCTGATGGTAAATGATAATTGAAAGCTATAAGGCTAACATTAAAGCGGTTAACAACAATACCTAGAACTGCATTTACTGCAGCCATTTGACATAGGCGAACATTGCCTTCACGTGCACCCTTTGCATAAAGCAGCGCAGGCATAAGCACAAAGAATAACATCTCAACCATCCACCAGAAACCATATCCGGTTAATAAGTATTTGAAGTTATCCTGCACAGCCATATCAATAAACTTAAGTATGAAATAACCAAAAAGGATAAGAGATGCAGCACGTGCAAAACCAAGTGTAACATCACGAGATTCACGCAAATGTGTTACGTCCATGTAATGATGCACACCTTTATGTGCAAGCATTCCCTCAAAGATAACCATCGAAGAACCTGCTACCATTGAAGAAACAAAGAAGAACATCGGCATAAATGGCGAATACCATAATGGATGCATTTTGCCTGGCGCAATAAGGAACAAAGCTGCTAATGAAGATTGGTGCAAGGTTGATAAACATACACCAAAGATAGTTAGCACAATGGTAGCACGCAATACGAGTTTACGATATTTTACAATCCAAGGGAATTTTCCTGCAAGCCATTCCATAGGTGCAACAGAAAATTCAATCATAAGGACTGTTACATATGTTGCCACACACAGACCCACTTCAAATAAAACTGATGTGGTACCTGGATAAAAAAACATAAATGGCAAACGTAAAGGATGACCAAGATCATACAATAATGCAACAACAACAAAGCTATATCCTAAAAATGCAGTTGTTACTGCCGGGCGAACAGCAGAGTGTATATGCTTTAACCCCATAATATAACAAGCAACAGTAGTAAAATAACCACCTGCAGCAAGTGCCACACCACAAAGTAAATCAAAGCCAATCCAAATACCCCAAGGGTAATTATCATCTAAATTGGTTACAGATCCTATACCTTGTGTAAAACGAATAACAGTTACAATAAGACCCACCACAAGGATTACAGCAGTAATCATATTACCAGGGCGACGTAAGGAAAACTCACCCAGATTGAGCATTTTATCCTTGGTTGGGATTACAATATCATGACTCATTTATGCTCCCTCCCCATGTTTATGATCTTCACTTGGTGCATGATGGGCTTCACTCAAGGCTTTTTTAACTTGTTCAGCTACTTCTTTGCCTTGTTCAGCTTCAATTTTTTGCACTGCGGCTTTAATTTGTGCTTTAGCTCTTGATTCTTTTAGTTTTGTAATGCCATAAGCTCCGGCAAACAATACAGGCCAAAATCCAATAATCATTGGAACAGAGCCAAGTGCACCAGCTGTAAGCTCACCCATGGGGCGATTGCCAAGGTTTGTGTTTTGCCCAAGTGCAGAAGGATCAACGCCAGAAAGAGTCATCCAAGCAGTTCCTCCAGCATCTGTTTCACCATAAATATAATCAACATATACGTCAGGTTTTTGCTCAAAACGATTGCGTGCAATTTTAATCAAGTCACTGCGCTTACCAAAAGTTAAAGCATCCATGGGGCATTTTTCAACACAACCTGGGAGTTTTCCTTCTTTTAAGCGTGGTTGACAAAAAGTACACTTTTGTACCAATGGGTTAAATGCTTCATCATATTGATAGCCTGGAGCATAAAAAGGACAAGCAATCATACAATAGCGGCAACCAACACATTGGTCACCTTTATAGCTAACAGAACCATCAGGCTCTTTAGTAAAACACTTTGCAAAACAAGCTGAGGCGCAAGCAGGGTCATTACAATGCAAGCATTGTAATTTTCTAAAAACCTTTTGTCCCTCTGCTTCATAGCGGTTAACCACAGTCCAAGCATAAGCAGAGGTACGTCTTGTAGTATGAGTTACGCTTAGGTCTTCAAAAGGTTTTGCCGGCATTGGTAAATTATTAACAACCTGACAAGCCTTTTCACATTGTCTACAACCTATGCAACGTGTGGTATCATGCAATACACCAAAGCTATCTTTAAAGTATGGGTAGGTAACAGTACCTGCTGCTTCTGCGACTTTAGCCGTGCTCAAGGCAGAGGCCACACCCGCACTTCCCAAAAATGTAAGGAATTTTCTACGGTTCATAATGTACCTCCTCGCGCTACTTAGCGCGCTCCTTGTGGCAAGTTGTACAAGATGTATTAAGCGGTCTTGCAACATTCATAGCATCATGACAAGTCATGCATTGTAAGTGATAAGCAGCCTTCAAATTAGGACGTTGCGGATTTTGCACGTCAATGGTAGGCGAATGGCAATTTATGCACTTAGGAGGAGTTACCGAAGGAGGACTATTATGGTGGCAAGCAGCGCAAAGCGTAGTACTGTCGGTATGGAATGCCGCTGCTAATTTATTGTCTCCAACGCGCTTTAAGAGAGAAGAATAGTGGCGTCTATGATTAAAGACATTAGCCTCAAACTCATCAGAAAGAGCATCAATCTTTACTCGGTAAGGAATGGACTCTGGCGCAATAGGTTCAGCACCTGTAACCTTTGCTTTGCGATCCCAAACAGTCTGTGCTGCAATGGCTTCATTTTCAGAAGGATCAAGCTCACCCTTGATGCCTTGAGACAATTGCTCACTAGTCATATAATCACTGGCATCATGGCAAGAAGCACAAAATTTTTCTGATCTTGGAGGTACTGGTAAAATACTGTGACAACCTGCACACTCAGGTTGCTTTAAATTTTCCACGTGACAACTTACACAACTATTAGGCGTTGCGGTTCCATCAGGTCTTTTAGCAATGTTTTCAGCATGCATAGCTCGTTCAAGTGTGATAAAATTACCATCAGCCTTACCTTCAACAGTATGGCAGCTTGAACATGTTATTGTATCCCCTGTGTGGTGACAAGATTCACAATCTGGTATTTGTTGTTCATGAATATAGTGATTAAAAACCACAGGGCGCATTCCGGCCTCTGATGGGTTTGGCTTTTCAGTCACAGGAAACATGACCATTGCCGAGGGAGCGCCGCTATCTGTAGGCTCAAGCTCTAGTGTTGCATGTGCCAAAAGCACCGTACACAACATTGCGCCTATTGCCATAGCAAGCACTACCGTAACCCTCATACATCGCAGCAGTGTTTTACCATTCCTCATTTGATTATCCTTAAGTTATATACAGATAATTACCCCAAATTCCTGTAAGCTAGTGACCCTACAGGCAACTCCACCAAGGACACATGACCTCATCCAAAGGTCATTTATAAAAAAAGCCTAATACAAAGCAAAAGAATTGTAGCTTAGAAAAAATTATGCGTCAAGGTAAGATGCTTTATAAACCTTTTTTTGTTATGTATTTTATTTTTTGCGCAAGAAAGTGAAATAGTTCACAACCAATTAATTTTATACTAGTTTTGCATAAAAAAAACTTTATGCAATTTATTACATAAGGTTTTTATAAAAATTTTATAGCTAAGGGCATTACGTATACATCCTGGATTGACATTTAGCCATTACGCAATACAAAGCCCCTATAAAATAAAGATGTAATAGGCATAATCTATTTCTATATCAACTAAAAAAGCTCTAACTAGCATAACACTATCTAAGTTAATCAATTTATACTGACAGTAGTAACATCCTGTTGCAAAAGTCTACATTCCATAAATAAGGGTCCTGCACAATTATTATTTAGTTCTATTTTTGTGCTTTTACAGTAAATTTGCATTTATTTAAAAATCTACTTGTGCAGGACAAAAGCCTCAAAAGTCAATCATTTAACGGCGAAGCAAAGCTCCGCCTATTCTTGATTTTTGGTCGCATT
>CAYJPT010000051.1:0-14805 GCA_964372165.1 uncultured Desulfovibrionaceae bacterium
GCCTTATGAATATAGCTATTATTCCTGCTCGTGGTGGCTCTAAAAGAATTCCACGTAAAAATATTAAGCAATTTATGGATAAACCTCTGATTGCTTATCCTATAAAGGTTTGCCTTGAGAGTGGTCTTTTTTCACATGTTCTTGTTAGCACCGATGATGAAGAAATTGCTAGTATTGCCCGTGATTATGGAGCAGAAGTGCCTTTTATGCGTCCAAGCGAACTTGCAAATGATTTTGCGGGCACAGCTCCGGTAGTTGAGCATGCCTTAACATGGGCAAAAGAACATTGGGGGCAAGTTGAAAATTATTGTCAACTTTATGCGAACCCTTTTACTACTGTTGATAATTTAAAGCTTGGCTTTTCATACCTTAACGAAAAAAATGCTCATCGAGTTTTTGCAATTACAGAATTTGCATATCCCATATTACGCTCATTTACATTTGAAAATGAAAAATTAGCATTTGCTTTCCCTGAATACAAAATGTCACGCTCACAGGATTTACCAACATTTTATCATGATGCAGCACAATTTTATTGGTATAAGGTAAATATGCCAAATGAAGAAGAAAATATTAAAACGGTACCAATAATTTTAGAGCGCCATATGGTTGTTGATATTGATACAGAAACAGATTGGCTGATGGCTGAAAGAATGGCTAAATTATTAAGTATTAATTAGTGTTAACTGTATATATTTTATAGTGTTTTAAATAGATTTTATATTAATTATAGAAAGGATACTTTCATGTTAAAATTTGTCTCCGACAGAGTCAATGCATTATGCGGAGTTTCTGTAACAGGACCAACGTGTATATTTATAGAAACTTTTGGTGCTTGCACTAATAGGTGTATTATGTGCCCTACTGCAACAAAAAAAAATAACAATGGGTACATGAAAGATGAGACCTTTCAACTTATTATTAAAAAGATAAAGGAGATTGGATTTTCAGGAGAATTGCATTTGTATGGTCAATCAGAACCTTTTCTTGATAAAAAAATCATAGAACGCATACACTATGCTCATTCTCAATTGCCAGATGTGAAAATTATCATGATTTCAAACTTTACACATCTTTCTGAAGAAATGATGGATAAAATTCTTGATGCACCCATATTCAATTTGTCATGCTCATTGTATGCTTTTACTAAACAACAGTATAAAGAAATATGTGGAAGAGATAATTTTGAAAAAACCTTCATTAATCAGGTTAAATTTCTTAAAAAATACGCAAAAAAAATTCCATTTTCTTATGCTAACTATATAATTGAAAATAGTTCAGTCTCAAGCGATATCGAATTTATATCCAATTTTATATTCAACATTGCTCCATTAGCCTATGTGCAACGAGGAAAAGTTTATCATTTACATAACACTAAAGATAATAAACTTGTTCGGTCAAAAAAGTTTTTTTCTGAATGCATTTATACTAGATTAAAGTTTACAGCCTCGGGTGAAATGACGAGTTGTCCTGTAGATGTGTGCACTGATTTTTCAATCGGAAATATTCATACCTTGAAAGGGACTATTATGGATATTTATAATAATAAAATTGCAACTAATTTGCGCAAGAGTGTGCTTTATAATGATGTAGGATTCTGTCAACAATGCGAGTTTAGGCGCTCTCAAACAATTAGTGAATATTTGTTAGGTAAACAACTCAAAAATCAAAACGATAAATTTCATCATAAGTTGTCGGTACAAAGGAATTCCAAAGAGGATATAGCAAAAAAGCTAATTGAATTTGATAAATTATTCAAAGACAATGAAGAGGATAAATGGCTAGATGTTATTGAACAACTACGCGAAGAATTTTATGCACAAAAACAACAGTAAATCCTCACTTGGCTTAAAGCTCTGGTCTATTAATACAGATTATTACTTTGATGAAGCACAAAGGTTATATAAAGATGGTGCTTTTGACTATGTTGAATTGTATGTAGTGCCAAATACCTTGCATACAATTGAAAAATGGGCAAGCATTGGCATTCCTCTTGCTTTGCATGCACCTCATTTTATGCATGATATTAATTTATCAGATGCTGATAAGTATGACTTCAATGCCAAAATATTTTTAGAGGTTGAGGAGTTTAGAACAGCACTAAATACACGCTACACAATTATACATTCAGGCGTTGGCGGTGATATAAAGCAAGCCATTGTGCAGCTCAATAAAATATTACCCCAGGGCGCACTTATAGAAAATAAACCCTATAAAGCACCATTTAATACTGATAATATATGCCGAGGCGCAACTTATGAAGAAATTGCCTCGGTATTACAAAATACCGACTTAGGGTTTTGTTTAGATATTGGGCATGCTATTTGCGCAGCAAATTCATTACAGCAAGATCCTTATGAATATCTTGAGAAATTTCAAAGCTTATCACCTCATTGCTATCATATAAGCGGTAACTTTATTGATAGTGAAATAGATCGACACCTTCATTTGCATGAAGGTGATTTTGACTTTAAAAAAATATTTTCAATAATTGATACCACAAAAGATATTGCAGTGGAAACTAATAAAGATTCAAAAACTTTGTTAGAAGATTTTAGAAAGGATGTAGAATGTCTTGCAAAAATGCTATAATTTTAGGAGGAAACTCTTTAAACAACGGAATATATGAGAAACTTAAAACCTTAGGTTTTCATGTGTCTGTTGTTGATTATCGTGAAAATATTAGTTTTAAAAGTGATACGCATCTTGTATTCAATGCTATTGATAAAAATATATCGCCTTGGTTGCGCTCTAATGGTTATGATAATATAGACTTAGTTTATACGTCTATGGACAATGCTGGGCTTGCACAAAATGCCATATGCAAGGAATACGGATTGCTAAGTGCAAGTGATGAAGCTGTGATTAAAGCACATAATAAACATGCTATGCATGACACTTGGGCAAGAGATGGCTTATTAAATAGATTAAGTCTTTCATTGCAACAATATGACGATACTATTGCTTCAATGAATCAGCATAAGCGCATTATCATTAAACCATCTGATGCTTGCGCCTCTAGGGGCATGAGCATCCTTAATAGAGGTGAATCAAAAGACAAACTAAAACAAGCTTTTGACTATGCCTTAAAGTTTAGTACAAACCAATATGTAAATATTGAGGAGTTTGTTTGTGGTACAGAATTTAGTGTTGAAATGGTGGGTGATGACTATGGTAATGTTGCAGTTTTTGCCATTGCTGAAAAACACCATAGTAAGTATGCAACAGGCATTGTTGCAACAAAGTTACATTATAATTCACTAAAGTATTCTGAATCTTTTTTTAATGAAATAGCAGACTTTAGTATAGCATGTTATAAAAATTTAGATTTGCGCAATACTTTTGGGCATCTAGAAGTAATACGTAAAGAAGATGGAACTTTTAGCCCTGTGGAAATTGGATCAAGATCCTCTGGGTATATTGCAAGCCATTTTACTGATTTTTCAACAAATAATTCTTATTTAAGCGCATTGTACGATGTGCAACATGGCAAACAAGTGCAAAATGGCCTTGTTAAACAAAGTGATATATCTTCCTGTTACTTTTTTTATGACTTCCCAATAGATTTGCCTATAAAAAAAGAATGTAACCTTATGGATTTTCTGGGTAAAAATATACAATCCCATGCGTTTGACCGAAGTAAAATTAAAAAAAATAATACTTTTAATATTTTAACGCAAGATACAGATCGACATGGCTTTGAAATTATTTCAGGACAAAAAAATCTACTTACTATTGAAAATATTATCAACACTGAAAATCAGCTTATCAAGGAAATGTTTCATGGATAAAATGGATTTAGATGAATTAAATGCCACAATTAAACGCTATGATTTGCGATTTAAGCAATTTGGGTACTCGCCTAAATCATTGGGATGGTTAAAGGGTAAGCAGGAAATTAGGTTTATGAACCTCCTATCCGAGTACAATGTAAACAATAAGCATATACTTGATATTGGTTGTGGTTTTGGTGATTTAAATACAGTTTTAAGCAAAGTAGCACATAAATACCAATACACTGGTTGTGATTTATATGACAATTTTATTGCTGAAGGTAAAATAAAATATCCTAATGGTATATTTAAGTGTGGGGATTTTTTATCATTAGAGTTAAAAGATGACTACGATTGGGCAGTAGCTTCAGGACCGTTTAATCATATTTTTGAAAAAAAGGATAACTACGATTTTATTCAAAGTGTTATGAGTAAAACACTAGATATTGTTAAAGATGGATTTTCTTTTGACTTTATCTCCGATAGAGTTGATTATAGGGATGAGCATATTTTTTACGCAAATTCTGAGAAAATTCTTTCCATGGCGTACGATTTTTCAAGAAATGTAATTTTAAAAAATAATTACATGCCTTTTGAGTTTTCTATTTTCGTTTACAAAGATGACTCTTTTAATGATAACAATGTATTTAATAGTTTTTTGCATAATGAAAATTTTTGATTGCTTAACTCACCCCACAATTGACAGCACATGGCTTAATCCTAGGTTTAGTAAATATGCCAGTTTGGAATATTTACTAGTAGAAATGGCGAAAAACAATATTTATAAAGCCTTTGCTGTTGGGTTAAAAGGAGTTGGCGCTTATGATGAAGAAAGATTTATTAACTTCCTACAACCACATACAAATTTAATACCAATAGCTTTTTGCAACAAACCTACTCAATTGGATAGCATTAAGGCTTTGGGCTATAAAGGTATTAAAATTCATCCTCGTTTATCAAAATTTAATGGCGATGAAGATGTGATTTTTGACATCATTAAGAAAGCAAATGAGCTTAAATTGATTGTGCTGTATTGTGGCTTTTTAGGATTAAATAAGTCATTTGTTGATAAAATAAAAGATGCAAAAATTATTTACTTGCATTGTGGTGCAAAGGATTTTCTTAATACATTTAATGCATTGCGTCATAAAAAGCATATCCTATTTGACTTGTCATATACTATGTGTATATACCAAGAATTGCATGAGGTTATTTATGATACATTATGCCTTTACCCTCATAGATTTTGCATAGGCTCAGATCACCCAGAAGTTGACTACCAAACCTTGAGAAATACTTTTGAAAAAATCACTATGGGTTTTAAGCAAGAAGATAAAGAACTTATTGCATTTAAGAATTTAGAGCGTTTTTTACAGGAGTAAGTTTTGGATAATTCAGATTTACAAATGGATATGACTGATAAAATTTTGGAATATATATCAGAAAACAAAGTATCTACTACAGAAATAGCTGATGCTTTGGGGCGTACTGGAGAGTTGCATAGTGCTTTGTACTCACTTACACCTCGTGCACGTGCTGTTGGACGCATTTACTATGCTCCATGTTTTAACAATTCTAATTATTATGCACATTTATTTATAGAAAAAGCACCCAAAAAGCATATTATTATTGTTGAAGGTGTAAATTGCGCTAATAGGGCTTTATTTGGTGAGCTTGTTGCAAAATATATTATTTTATATAAACAATCTCCTGCTGTTATAGCTTTGGGCATGGTGCGCGATGCGCAATCTTTAATAAAAGAAGCTTACCCTGTGTGGGCACTTGGTACCACACCTATTGGTTGTGAAAATTATGACACCGGTATGGATGAACAGTATTATAATGAGCGTAAAAAATTTTTTGAGGGTGCTATTGCCATTGCTGATGATACTGGCGTCATTGTGATAACTCAAGATAGATTAAATGAAGAGCTTTATGCTGCTTTGCAAGAAATGGAGCTTAAAGAAGATATTTGGTTTGATTGCCTCGATCGCTTGAAAATGTCAACTTTTGAAATTGTATGCCAAAAAAAATATGAGCAATTTAAATAATATGAATAAAAAAACTTTTATAATAGCTGAAATTTCTGCAAATCATAGAGGCAATATTGATATTGCCAAAAAAATCATAAAGGCTGCTTTAGAAAGTGGTGCTGATGCTGTTAAACTTCAAACCTATACTGCAGACACTATTACACTTGATTGTAAGGCGGACTATTTTCGCATTAAGGGTGGTACTCCTTGGGATTCTCAATATATGCATGAGGTTTATCAAGAAGCCTACACTCCTTGGGAGTGGACTCCACAACTAATGTCATATGCAAATGATTTAGGGCTTGATTGTTTTTCTACCCCCTTTGACTTGACAGCTGTTGATTTTTTGGAAAAATGCGAAGTAAGCAGACATAAAATTGCATCTTTTGAGTTAATTGATATTCCCCTACTTAAAAAAGTAGCACAAACAAAAAAACCTATTATAATGTCTACCGGTATGGGAACTTTGGCAGAAATAGATGAAGCCGTGCGAACTTTGCGCGCTAATGGCACTACAGATTTAACATTATTAAAATGTACTTCATCATATCCTGCTCCTGTGGAAGAAGCAAATTTACTAACAATTCCACATCTTGCCACAAGCTTTAATTGTAAAGTAGGTCTTTCTGACCATACTATGGGATCAGCTTGCGCTGTTGCCGCAGTAGCTCTTGGTGCAAGCGTTATTGAAAAGCACTTTACCCTTGCTCGTGCAGACGGTGGGCCAGATGCTGCTTTTAGTATGGAGCCGCATGAATTTAAGCAAATGGTAAATGATATTCGTGTAGTTGAAAAAGCTCTCGGTTGTGTAAATTATGAACGTAGCACAAAGGAAGAAAGTAGCGCTTTATATAGACGATCCCTTTTTGCTATTAAAGATATAGAGATTGGTGAAGTGCTAACGACTGAAAATGTGCGCAGTATTCGCCCAGGACATGGCTTGCATACTCGCTACTTAGAGCAAATATTAGGTAGAAAAGCACGCTTAAAAATTAAAAAGGGCACACCTTTAAGCTTTAATTTGATTTAATGCCTATATAAAATAGCGGATTTGTAGCTGACTGAAAAGACACATTATGTATGAAGTAGAAAATATACCTGAAATATTATCCTTTGTGATTTACAAATTAGATGTAATAATTTGGCTCTAGGTGTGCTTTCATGTAATGAGTATGTGTCGGAAAACAATTGTTGATAATGGAATTAAAAACCCTTTGCCGGAACACATTATGTCATTTTAGTGAAGAAATATTGTAAATATTTTAAAATAATGGCTAAAAAAATAATAATTTCTATAGATTATACTGATGTGATTAAATGTGCTTGTTCGAAGAGTTTAGTCAAGCATATAAATGGAGCGATTTTATGAATTACAATCTTTGGCTTACTGTTTATTATAGAACTCTAGTAGATTTATCCGACCTTACAACTCTTTGCGAGGATATATCATGGGATATTTTTCATCCTTTTGAGCATGTTACGTATAATGCTTTTTATGGTATAGACTTTGCTCTTAAGCAATATGTTGGCATACCCCACGCATACCATTTAAAGGCTCATTACTCTCATATATCGCTAATGACCGAAGGTTGTACATGGATTAAAGATTATAACGTTTTGCCAACCTTATTTACTTGGGCTCCATCACATGAAAAGGCTTATTCTAGAGTATGCAATAAACCTATGCACTCCATTGGACCCATAATTCACTATGCTAAAAGTGCTTATACAGAAGAAAAAATTGCTGCTGAAAAAAAACGCCTTGGGCACAATGCTTTAGTATTCCCTGCGCATTCAACGCATGCGATACCTGTATCTTTTGAGTTTGATTTGCTGTTAAAATCACTTGAAGAATTAAAAAAACATTTTGATTCAATCCGTATTTGTATTTATTGGAAAGACTACTTGCAAGGCCAACACGAGCCTTTTGTAAAAGCAGGCTATGAGTGTGTAACTGCAGGGCATATGTTTGATCCAAATTTTCTGCCACGCTTGAAGGCTTTACTGTCAGTTGCTGATCATACTATTAGTAATGCATTTGGAGCGTATATAGCATACGCAGTTTACATGCAAATCCCTCATTTACATCTACCGCAAAAACTTTTGCGTAATCAGAGCAATGATGCTGAAAAGGTAGGTAAGAAGTTGGGTATTAAAAAGCATAGGAAGAAAATTAATAATGTTCTGCAGCATTTTACTGACCTTACGCCCAAGGTTACACCAGGACAATATAAAATGTGTAACGAACATTTTGGTTATGATTATGTACGCACACCGAATGAGTTACTAGAGTTAATATATCAGGCCGAAGATGTATATAAAGCTTCAGGCAGGCTGCTAGGCGAAGAAATATTGCCAGAAGATATTATAGATGATGATCTAACAATTTGGAAAGAGATGTTGTTGAAGATGCGCAAAGTGAGTAAAGCGATATTTTTGTAGTAGAAAGTCAAGAAACTACTGAAGCTAAGTCTACTGTAAAAACAAATCAAAATTTTGATGAAGAATGCAAAGAGCAAACCGTCAATCAAATTCAGTTAGATAGTGTAGTCAAATGCGCCTTTTGGGTTTTCTCTGCGTCAGATTTGTCTAGCGTTTTCGGTCATGTATGTCTCTATACACTCCGTCAAAGCTCGTTCATATTCCTTGATAAAACTCAAAAATGTGCAATTTGACGACACTATCTAGATAATTCAATAAAATCCACAAAGTAAATTAGCAAAATGTTGAACAAGGAATTATTGCAAAACTACAAAGATTGTTTGTTAAGTGATGCCTACTTTAAGGCTTAATTTGCTGCTTATGTAAGGTTTTTTGGGTGATGATGCCTATGTTAAGGGTCCTGCACAATTACTTTTTCAGTATAATTTGATAAAAATTGTAAAAAAGTTTACAAAAAATTTACAGTGTAGGATTAAACAGCAAAAAAATCAATCACTTACATTGCTCTCTATATCCGTAAGGTTCGTCCCTCGCCTAATGGATACGTCTTCGCCGCTCTTCGGGTAGTACTCTTGATTTATCGGTTGCATTGACTGCTGTCAACGCTTCATAAGACTACGCACAATGAATTGTGCTGGAGTCCTATGTTTTAATTTCTGCGTAAGTAATAGGCACTAAAAAAAACATAGTAAACATTTAACATAATATTTTTTTAATACTCTATAAATACTTTAGGTAGCCTTGCGCAAATACGAATAGAATTACAAACGGTAAGATGTATGTAAGATAAAAGCGTAAATAGTTAGGAAATTTTTTCCCTTTACCAGCGTTTGCTTCTTGTAAGAAATTGTCATATCCCCAGCCATAGCGTGAGGTGCAAAAAATTAGCATAGCCAATGAACCAAGGGGCAAGAGGTTTTGGCTTACGATAAAATCTTCAAGGTCTAAAATGTTTGTTCCTTTACCAAGAGGTTCAAATTCTGACCAAAGATTAAAGCCTAATATGCAAGGCAATATACCAATGCTTAAAATGATAAAAGTACACAAAATACTTTTTTGTCTTGACATACCATATACATCCATAGGGTAAGCAATAATACTTTCAACAACTGCAATAACTGTAGTAAGTGCGGCACATGCCATAAAAATAAAGAATAATAGACCCCAAAAAGCACCACCGGCCATACTATTAAAAATATTTGGTAGGGTAATAAATATAAGAGCAGGGCCGGCATTTGGCTCAATACCAAATGTAAAACATGCCGGAAAAATAATGATGCCAGCCATAAGCGCAACAAAGGTATCAAGTCCAATTATAAAACTTGCTTCGCTTGTAAGTGATTGTTGTTTATTAATATAACTTCCAAAAATCATCATAGAACCAATACCTACACTAATAGTGAAAAAAGCTTGATTCATGGCGTCATTTATGAGGTTTAAAAAACCAGCTTGCCTTGCACGTTCAAAGTCAGGCGCAAGGTAAAAAGAAAGCCCCTCACCTGCACCGGAAAGAGTTAATGAGTGAATTGCTAAAATAACAAGTAATGCTAATAAACCAAGCATTAGTATTTTTACAATGCGCTCAACACCTTTTTGTACACCAAGCAAGCAAGTACCAAGCCCTAGAACCATTACAAGCAGTGACCAGCCATACATAGGTAATGGGCTTGCTAACATGTTACCAAAAAATTGACCAACTTCTGGTGGTGTAAGTGTACTTAAAGCACCAGTTGCAGAATAATAACAGTATGCTACAAGCCAGCTTGACACAGGAATATAAAAGAGCATTAAGGTTAATGGGCCAAGGCCACCAATAATTCCAAGTTTATGCCATTTGCTACCTGGTTTTTCTAAAGTTGCAAAAGCTAAACCCCAGCTTTTTTGGGCACTGCGTCCAATGGAAAACTCCATAATTAAAATGGGTAATCCTACAGCTATAAGAAAAAAGAAGTAAGCTGCAAGAAAAATCAAACCACCATATTGACCGGCAATAAATGGAAAACGCCAAACATTACCAAGCCCAATGGCACACCCAGCTGAAAGAAGTAAAAAACCAAGTCGTGAAGTAAGCTGCTCTCTCGAAATACTCATAATTTACCTTATTCAACTAAGCTACTATTGACAATAGTAGCTGAAGATTTTGCTATTTTTAATAGAAAAAATTAAATATTTGCCAAAAATAAAATTTATATATTATTAATTGATATATTGTAAATATTACCGTATGTTAATACTGTAATATTTCAAAATTATAAGCTTAGTAAGCTTATTCCGTCAAGCTATTGTTTTTGTGGCTCTGCATAAGTGTGTATTTCAAAGCACTGCACAATGAATTGTACGGTAGTCTTAAAATTTCAAGAAATTACTTCACGTGTATAGTATTTTAAGTTGACATTAGTGATGTCAACTCAGAGTGCTGACAAAGTCAGCACGATCCGATAAATCAAGAGTAGGCGCAATTCATTTGCGCCGTTAAACGAATGATTTTCGTGCCTTACTGCCAAGGCAGCTTGTCTGCCTTAGGCGGCACAAACGCCTGAAAGGGGGTTTGTCATCAGTCTGCGTGCTGACTTTGTCAGCACTCTGAGTAATTTCATCTGAAATTACTATACTTACTGCAAATTAATTTGAATATTACATCTTAATGCTCAATTTATTATGCAAATGTGTTTTTCTTTGTTTTTAGAATGATAAATTACAGCAAAATTTTCTATAATATGCTTGCTTCCTTTTCCCAATTGAGCTATTTTAAAAATCGGATTGATAGGTCTAATTTGTTTCCAAGTCAATGGGGTAACTTTCAAACAAAACTTTAACTGTACTTTTAGGTTACGCTATGCAACAAATATACAAAAAAATTCCTGAATCATTTAAACAAAATATTGGAAAACAGGCAGACCAATTTGCAACAGCCGATGAAATTGCTATATCTCACGACTGGCAAAAACATTACACCACTGATAACCACAGACGTGGGTATATTGAGGTTGGCAATTTAACAGATTTTTGGATTCATACTGGTACTAAGTGCAATTTACGATGCCCAACCTGCTTTGAAGGCGCAAGCATCACATCAAAGCGCATTGAAGCAATCACCTTAGAAGAAGCAAAACCAATAATATTAGAAGCTGCAAAACTTGGAGTGCAAACATTTTGCTTTACTGGTGGAGAACCTTTTATAAATAAAGACTTTATTAATATACTATCCTTTGCCTTAGACCATGCCCCTTGCCGTGTTTTAACCAATGCAACAGAACCTATTGAGAAATATTTTACACAATTGGAAAGCTTTAACCAAAAAGCTCATAAACTATATCTTCGTGCAAGTATTGATTATCCTAATGAAAGAAGGCATGATTCCGCACGAGGCAAGGGCAGCTTTCAACGCACCTTCACAAATTGTAAAAAATTAAACCAGATGGGTCACACCATATCCATTGCAAGGCGCATGGATACAGATGAAGATTCACTTAAAATGAATCAAACATTTCAACCTTTTTTTGAACAATTCTCACTACCACTAAATACAAATATAGTAGCTTTCCCTGACTTATCATTCTCTGAATCAAGCAATAAAAATCCTGAAATAACAGAATCATGCATGACAAAATATAAAACAAAGCAAGAACGTGATGCTTTTATGTGTTGCCATAGTTTAATGCTTGTCAAAAAAAATAATAATTTATGCTTTTATCCTTGCACCTTAGTTAATGATGATGATTCATATATTCTTGGAAATAGCTTAAATGAAGCACGCGAGAAAAATAAAATTCTTTTGCGTCACCCTCGTTGCTTTGCATGTTTTGCGCATGGCACTTCATGTGCGGAGGCATCTGTTTAATCGAAGCTTGGTAACACGCTTTTTTTTGATGTTAAAAAGGCTGACTGACTCCAAATATCCCTTTGTGGAACGCAATGAGCAAGTCCTGGTTCATTTTATGCCAAGCGAACTTTTTAATCAGTCAGCACATAAAAAACAGCCTAATTGCCAAAAAGTGCAAAAAGCCGTATAGTTTATTTTGTTTATGACAACTTTGTATGGACTAATTTGCACGTTTAATTTGACTATAATAGTCTACTAATATATTTTCGGCGCTAATCACTTAAAGTATTTATGAATCAATCCTTGCAAAGTATAATTATACTTATGACCCGTTTCCCCCATGAAGGAAAGGTTAAAACTCGTCTTGTTCCAACATATGGAGCAAAAGGTGCTTGTGATTTGCATAATACTATGACTAAATTCGCGCTAAATGAATGTTTAAGCGTTGGGCATGTTCAAGTGCACTATCTAGAAAGCAATGCAAAAGACATGTATAATTGGCTTGGTTCAGTTAGCAAAGCTCATCAAAATGATCATTCTTTAGAATTTATCCCTCAAAGCCTTGGAGATTTGGGTGATAAAATGTTTTCGGCAATAAGTCATGCTTTTCATAGTATCCTAAATGCAACTAAACACAATCTATCACGTCAAAAAGTAATTCTAATCGGCAGTGACTGCCCAAATAATCGTAGAGATAATTTACAGTTGGCTCTAGATTCGCTTGATGAGCATGATTGTGTTATAGGTCCAAGCAATGATGGTGGCTACTACCTTATTGGATTTGCAAGTAACGCGCAAAATGCGAAAGAGTTAAATTTTTTTTTGCAACAAGTCATGCAGCCAGTTTTTCAAAATATTGATTGGGGAACAGAGTCTGTTTTCGCGCAAAGTATAAAAAAAATTACCAACCAAAGCTTAAAATACTCTTCACTTCAAGCTTTAAGCGATGTAGACACATACTTTGATGTTCCTGAAAAAATTTCTGTTATCATCCCTACTTTAAATGAAGAAAAAAATATTAAAGAGCTTTTTGCTACCTTACCACCTGCCTTCAATTTTGAAGTTATAGTATCTGATGCGCACAGTCATGACAAAACATGTGATATTGCAAGCTTTTACAGCGCAACATGCATACAGTCGGCAGCTGGACGCTCACAGCAAATTCAAAATGCAATAAGCAAAACCACTGGTAATATTTTGTTATTTTTGCATGCTGACAGTTCTTTGCCTGCAAAATGGGACATAAAAATTCGACATATTCTTGCCGATAAAAATTGTAGTTTAGGATATTTTACCTTTGGTATAAAAGAATACTTTTGGACTCGCCCAATTATTGAATGGGGTGTAAAGTTTCGCTGCAAATATTTTAAGTTACCATTTGGCGATCAAGGATTATTTGTGCGTAAAAGTGATTTTCTAAAATGGGATTTACAGCAAGTGCCTATTCTGGAAGATGTTTTTTTGGTTAAGTGTGCGCAAAAATATGGGAAGATATTACCTATTGATGATAAACTCCTAACTTCTGGACGGCGTTGGTTTAAGTATGGTTTTATCCGCACAACGGTTATGAACGCAAGCGTTCTTTTTTGCTCCAAATTGGGTATGAATTTGGAGGATATTAAACAAGCATATTGGCAAGGGCAAAACCCCATCAAGTTTTATATACAAAAAAAATTAAATATAGTAGAGGATCATAATGCCTAACACACAAAAAAACAAACAAGATATCTGCATTGGCATAATTGGAGGAAGTGGACTGTATGCTCTTGATAGCATAAGCAATCTACACGATGTTACTGTTGATACACCTTATGGACCACCATCTGATTCATTTGTAGCAGGTGAAGTGGATAATGCCAAAATTTATTTTTTAGCAAGACATGGCAAACATCATACCTTTTTACCTTCAGAAGTACCTTATAGAGCAAATATTTATGCATTTAAAAAACTTGGTGTAAGCCACCTTATATCTATTTCTGCTGTGGGTTCTATGCGTGAAGAAATGCCACCACGTGATATGGTAGTTGTTGACCAATATATTGATTTTTCAAAGCATAGAGTCAGTACTTTTTTAGGTGAAGGTTTAATTGGCCATGTTTCCATGGCGCAACCAACCTGTGAAAATCTGAATAAAATCATTTATGACGCAGCATATGACACACTAAAGGATAGCAATCAAACAGTGCATCCCAAGGGTACATATTTATGCATGGAAGGCCCTCAATTTTCAAGCCTTGCAGAGTCAAAATTTTATAGATCCATGAATGTTGATATAATTGGTATGACTAATATGCCTGAAGCAAAATTGGCAAGAGAAGCTCAAATAGCTTATGCATCACTTGCCATGGTTACTGATTATGATTGCTGGCATAGTACGGAAGAAGCAGTCACAGCGGATATGGCTCTTGCCAATATGCGGGCAAATACTGCAAATGCACAAAAAATCATTACCAAGGTTATTGCACAAATTAATGCGCAAAAACCTACTTCAATTGCACATAATGCTCTTGAGCAAGCCATTTTTACAAGCTATGAACATTTAAACCAAGAGAAAAAAGAATTATTAGATTTTTTGAAAGGTTAGGCGACTTAATCGAAGCTTAAAAGCGTGTTTTTACACTTTTTTCAAGCATCGACTATTTAACATAAACAAATTGCGGTATAAATATTGCACTTAAAAGGGACAGAGGAAAATCTGTCCCTTTTTAGTTTAAGTCAGGGACAGAGGAAAAAC